>DASWRC010000013.1:0-20138 GCA_036403375.1 Pyrinomonadaceae bacterium | reverse complement strand
CTTACACAAGCGACACAGCCGCCCGACGTCAATCGGCGGCTGTTCGATTATTTGAATTATTGCGCGCGGCTCTATTTCGGCTGCGGAAGCGGGCTTAAACGCATCATGATTTGCGTCAGCTCGATTTTGTCCTGGTCAGTAAAAATGCCTTTTTCCGCCATCGCCGCGAATTTTTCCGCATCGGCGCGCGTTTCCGCCGGAACTCCTTCGGGAATGTTTCTGATAAATTCGCGTAAAGGCTTCACGCCGTTAATGCGCTTTTCGCCGGAGCGCGAATCCGCGTCCGTGAGCGCTTTATTGACATTTATTCCCAAATTGAAATACCACAAATCCAGCTCGTTTCCGCCGAGTCGTCCCTGAATCGAAGAGATTAACGATTGGCTGATTGCCGTCGCTTCGGACGAAGCCTTCTGGTCGGGCGAGACGGTGACGGTCATGGTCCGGGTTCTGACCTGATTTTTATTGGCGTCCGAGACGACTCTTTCATCAATCACTCTTTCTTTCGGCGCATCGCCCTGCGACGTTTCGATTTCGGCTTGTTTTAATTCTTCGAGCCGCTTGATTTGGTCTCTTTCCGCCGTCCAGTCCGCCGGAATCATATTATTGAGCGCGCTCGGCTGAACGAACCTTAAGGTTTTGATGCCGTCGAGCGCGGCGAGCGTTTGTCCCGCCTGAAACCAGTTGGCGGTTCTCGCCTCGCTTCTGATTTCCGGGTTGGCGACGAAGTTATAAACCACGATGCCGGTTACTTTGACGGGCTGCCCGCTCATTCTGGTCGGCGAAAATTTGCTTGCCCGCGCCGCCTGCACCGCCGCCGCGCGCAGCAGCGGGTGACCCGAAACGGCGCTTGCCGAGATAACGTTTCCTTCCTCGTCAATCGTGACCTGCACGTTGACCGCGCCCTGTGCGTTGACGGCGCGCGCCGCCGCCGGATACGCCGGTTTGACGAGACTGGTCGCTTTACCGTTGACGACGCCGCCGGAAATTGTTTTCATGGCGGGTGTCTGAGCCGCTTCCTGTGCGTAAAGGTTAGACAATCCGGCGCACAAAATCATCAAAATAAAAAGGAATAATCGTTTTTGCATTTTGTAATTCTCCCTGAGATTAAAGTAGTCAGAGAAATATAGCATTTCCGGGCGAAATAATAAATGATTTTTCAGATTATTTGATGTGATAAAAGCAAAAGAATGATATTTAAATTATCAAAACATTTTGCCGCTCGCGGGCGTTTAAGTCATCAGAACGAAAGACAGTTGAAATAACCGTCCTAACTAAATTAAACTTAATTTATGCCAAAAAAAGATTCAGACAATCAATCAACCGCCGCTGTTGCCGAGCGCTACAGCGTGAGATGCCGCTACTGCGGGCAGAAAAATTCCGTCAAGGAAGATTACGTAAACGGGCAGGCAAATTGCGGAAAATGCAAGCTGCCGCTCTCGAACGAGCCGCACAAAAAGTTTGCCGATTTGGACAAACACGACTACATTCATCCGGCGGATTCCAAGGCGCTCGCCGCGCTTCGTGCGATTCCCGGCATCGACACGGCGCTCCGCCAGCTTTTGAAGGTGACGGGCGAATCGGCGATGCGCGTGATGTTTATGGCGAGCGCCGTGCAGGTCACGCCGCGCCAATGCCCCGACCTTTACGCTAAGCTGCAAATCGCCTGCACGACCCTCGGCGTCGATATGCCGGACTTTTTTGTCCAGCAAAACCCGCTCGTCAACGCTTTTACGGGCGGTGTCGACAAGTCGGTCATCGTGCTCTGGACGGGACTCGTCGAACGCTTGAATGACGAAGAGCTGCTCGCGGTCATCGCGCACGAAGTCGGTCATATTCACGCCGAACACGTTCTTTACCTGACGGCGGCGCGACTTATCGAGGCGTTGATGAACGCTTCGGTCGCCGCGCTTCTGCCCGGTTCGGACATTATCAAATTTATCGTTTCGACCGGCATCAGCAGCGCGCTTCTGGCGTGGGCGCGCCGTGCCGAACTCTCGTGCGACCGCGCCGCGCTGCTCGTTACGCAGGACCCGCACGTTATCGGCAGAACGATGATGAAGCTCGCCGGGGGAACTTTTGCCTCGAAGATTGATTACGATTTGTTTTTAGAGCAGGCGCGCGAGTTTCAAAAGAATTACGATTCGAAAAAGCTCGACCGTTTCTGGGCAGACCTGCTCAATGCCGGACTTTCGCACCCGTTCCCGATCTGGCGCGTCGCGGAAGTCCTGAAATGGGTTGACGACGGGCAGTATCAGGCTTTGATGAACAAAGAATAGTTTGCAGAAAGTTTACGGGGAAGTTGCAGATAGCTGCAGGTAGTTCGATTATAACTTTCTGCAACTTCCCGTAAACTTTCTGTCAACTTCCCCGTAACTTCTTATAAACCAAAGTGATTATAGTTCTAACCACGACTCCGGATACTGGGGAAGCCGAGCGTCTGGCGCGGAAGATTGTTGAGGCGCGACTTGCCGCGTGCGTGCAGGTTTTGCCTCGGATGAAATCGTTCTACTACTGGGAGGGCGCGGTTCAGGCAGACTCGGAACACCTTTTGTTGATTAAAACGCTTCCCGGAAAATATGGCGAACTCGAAGAGTTTATCCGGTCAAACCACAGTTATTCCGTTCCCGAAATCGTCGCGCTTTCAGCCGAAAAAGTTTCGGAAGATTACTTCGACTGGCTCAAAAAATATTTGGATTAGCTCTGAATTCCGCTGCCTTTATCGTGAGCGTTTTCGACGCCTGAATGAAAGGTTTTAACGATAAAATCAACCGCGTCTTTCGGCGAATCCGTCAGGTAAATCAAACCCAAATCTTCGGCGTTGATGTTTTTCTCGTTGAGCATCGTCGAGGACAGCCACGCGAGCAAGCCCTGCCAGTATTGCGAGCCGAAAAGGACGACCGGAAAATTGCGGATTTTGCGTGTTTGAATCAGCGTTAAGGCTTCAAAAAGCTCGTCCATCGTTCCGAAACCGCCGGGGAAAATGACGTAGGCGTTTGAATATTTAATAAAAATCGTCTTGCGGACGAAGAAATATTTGAACGTTAAGGATCTCGTCTGAAAGGGATTGGCGGTCTGCTCGAACGGCAGCTCGATATTGCAGCCGACCGAAACTTTTCCCGCCTGGAAAGCGCCGCGGTTTGCCGCTTCCATAATTCCCGGACCGCCGCCCGTGATGACTTCAAAGCCGGCTTCGGCGAGCAGTTTTCCGGTTTCCATCGCCGCCTGATAATTCGTGTCGTCCTCGTGCGTGCGCGCCGAACCGAAGACGGAAACGCCGCGCGTGATGGTCGCCATGTTGTCGAACCCGCCGACGAATTCGCCCATAATGCGGAAAACGCGCCACGAGTCGGAAGTTTTATATTCGTCTTCCGGTTCGGGCGAGCGCAGCAGCACTTCGTCGTCCGTCAATTGCCAGTAATCGTTTTTTTCTTCGAGTTTTTTCGCTTCGGCAACGGTTTTCGGCTCTGCCGGCAGCGGTTTGTCTTTTTTCTTTTTCGATTTATTTGCGTCTGTTTTTGCCATAAATAAGTTTACAGAGTCGGCGGGAAGCTGACAGGAAGCTGACAGAGTTTAGAGAGTCCGAATCTTTTTGAACTCTGCAACTTTCTGTCAACTTCCCGCAAGCTTTCCGTCAACTTTAAATGCCCATGATATTGAATCCGCAATCGACGTAGATTGTTTCGCCGGTGATGCCGGAGGCGAGGTCGCTGACTAAAAAAAGCGCGGTGTTGCCGACTTCGCTCGCCTGTACGTTGCGTTTCAATGGCGATTTTTCGCCGACGTAAGTGAAAAGCGAACCCATATTTTTCACGCCGCGCGCCGACAGGGTGTTTATCGGTCCGGCGCTGATGGCGTTGACACGGATGTTGTGTCTGCCCAAATCTGCCGCCAGGTAGCGCGTCGAGGCTTCGAGCGCCGCCTTTGCGACGCCCATCACATTGTAATTCATGACGACTTTTTCCGCGCCGTAATAACTCATCGTCACGATGCTGCCGCCGTCTTTCATCAGCGGCAGAGCGGCGAGCGCGACCTGCGTCAGCGAAAACGTGCTGATTTCCATCGCGGTCAGAAAAGCTTCGCGCGTCGTCGTCAAAAATTCGCCTTCGAGCGCCTCGCGCGGCGCAAAAGCAATTGAATGCACCAGAAAATCGAGCTTCCCGTACTTTTCGCCGACCGCCGCGAAAGCCGCATCGACTTCCTGCTGATTCGTCACATCGCACGGCACGACGAGCGTTTCGGGCAGCTCGCGCGTCAATTTTTCGACGTTTTCTTTCAGCCGCTCGCCCTGGTACGTAAACGCCACGCGCGCGCCCCGATTCAAACACGCTTCGGCGCACGCCCACGCAATCGAGCGCTTGTTCGCGACGCCGAAAATCATTCCAACTTTGTTTTCAAGCATAATCTTATAAAGGGGAAAAGTTTAAAAGTGAAAAAGTGAAAAAGCAAGCCGCGACACTGAATAAGCAAACTTTTTCACTTTTAAACCCTTTCACTTTTAAACTTTTAATTCATCGCGTAAATTTTTTGCAAGCTTTCGAAATCGAGCAGGCGAATATCGACATCGACGGGTGTCTCGCCGAATTTTTTGACGAGCGACGACCGCAGCTGCGCTTCCGCCTGCTGGTCGAGCTGCGTTACGAGCACGAGCAGCAGCCGCATTTTCGTGCCCGTATTCAGATGACCGAAAGCGCGTTTGGTCGAAGCCATCTTGTTCATTATCAGGTTGATTTTCTCCTGGCTGATATTCGGCGTCACCAGAAACGTGACTTCGATGCAGGTCACGACTTCGTGTTTGACGAGCACGCCGTCAAACGGTACGTTGCCGATTTGCACGTGCCGCAAGACGGGCATCCGCGCTTCCTGCTGAATTTGTCTCAGCGCCAAATCCTCGGCGACGATATAGGCGGACAATAAATCGCTTAATTGTTCCTGCGAAATATCGAGAATTTTGGCGAGCGCGATGACTTCGTGATTGAGTTTCTGCCGCTGGCTTTCGGGCAAATCGATTTCCCACGCGAGCCGCTGATTGGTTTCGCCGACCGTAATGCGTTTCCACTGGCTCAAATTCGTCCAGAGGAAAAAAACAAGCCCGAAAACCGACAGCAGAAAAAGTCCCGAAAGCCCGTAATTCTGGGCGGCTAAAGTGAAAATCAAGCCCATCGCCAGACAAATCAGGGACACCGTTCCGGCAGCCAGGACTAAAAAATTTGACTCCGGACGCACGAAATTCGCCAGCGCCCGTTCGTTTTGCTTAATCATCAATTGTTTAAAAGAAAAAGAAAAGATTAAAGGGAAGTTAAATTGATGATAAACCGAAAATCCGGCTTTTACAAAATGAAGTCAAATATTTGCGCCCCGAGCGGCTTTGCGGGAGAAGAATTTGTTGCCCGCAAAGCCGCCCGGGGCGCTAAACAAAGCTAATTACTTTTGTTATACGGAAACGCTTTTTTCAAACGGGATTTCGTCGAAATGCGTCATGCGTTTGAAATCGCCGAAACGCTTGTTGATTTCCGCGTATTCGAGCCGGTCGACGCGTTCCGTGCCGAATTCTTCGACGTTGAACGAAGCCATCACCGAACCGTAAATCATCGCGCGGCGCAAGGTTTCTTCCGTGATTTCTTTTTGCGCAGCGAGATAGCCCATAAAGCCGCCCGCAAACGTGTCGCCCGCGCCGGTCGGGTCGAAGACGGATTCGAGCGGGTACGCCGGAACGACGAAGTAGGAATCGCGCGTAAAGAGCGTCGCGCCGTATTCGCCGCGCTTGATGACGACCGCTTTTAAGCCGTAATCGAGAATGATTTTAGCGGCTTTGTGAATATTCGGCTCGTCCGTCAATTGGCGCGCTTCGGCGTCGTTGATGATGATGCAGTCGACGACCTTGATGGTTTCGATAAGCGCGTCTTTCATCGACGAAATCCAGAAATTCATCGTGTCCATCGCGACAAACTCGGCTTGCGCGCATTGCTCGCGAACTTCTTTTTGCAGCATCGGCAGGATATTCGCCAAAAAGACGAACCGCGCCGCTTTTGATTCTTCCGACAATTTCGGCTGGAAAGTCTCAAAAACGTTGAGCTGCGTGTCGAGCGTGTGCGCCGTATTCATATCGTAATCGTAGCGACCGCTCCAAAAGAAAGTTTTGCCTTCACGGACGACTTCGACGTCGTTCGTATTGATGTGATGACGACGAAAAACGTCCCATTCCGCGTCGGTGAAATCGCCGCCGACGACGCCGACCACATTAACCTCGGTGAAAAAACTCGCGGAGAGCGAAAAATGCGTTCCCGCGCCGCCTAAAATCTTATCGCGCTTACCAAACGGCGTTTCGAGTGCATCGAACGCGACCGAACCAACAACTGTTAAAGACATACTTTGATAAATTACCTCTAATTAAAAATCGAATATTGATGTGAAAAAAACAAAACCAAAGATTAGCACAAATACATCCAAAAAAATAAATGAAAATCGGTGTTTGTCCGTGAAAACTCGTGGTTTTAAGAGTTTTATTTTATGCGCCACGGCGGATTCCGGCGATTTTCGCCGGCGTGGAAAAGACAGATGCGGTTATTTGACGGGTCGCGCAGGTAGGCTTCGCGCCAGAGCCACTTCTGGTCGTGCGGCTCTTCTTCAAACTCCAAGCCTTTCGTTTTTAACTCGGCAACGCGCGCGTCTAAATCTTCGCACTCGAAATAAAGAACGATGTTTGAATCGGTTTGCGCGACATCCGTAAAATGCACGGAAAGCGTCGCGTCGCCGTCGGGACATTCCATTCGCGCGTAACGCGGCAGGGAATCGACAATCAAACGCAGCCCGAGTTTTTGATAAAATTTGACTAGTTCGCCGGTCTTGCTTGAAAAAATTGTAACCTGATTAAGATTCATCAAAATGGAAAACGGAAAACGGAAAATGGAAAATTAAACCAGCGGAAAATTCCTTCATTTTCCGCTTTCCATTATTTCTCAAGTTCTTTCAAGGTCTTCGCGGCATTCTCTTTGAACTGGCTTTGCGGGTATTTTTCGACCATCATCGTGAGATACATCTTCGCGTCTTCGCGGAGCTTCTCGGGGTCGTATTTTTTCTTGTCGTCTTCGGTCGCTTTGGCGTCGAGTTTCTGTTTGCCTTTATTATTCGAAAGATAAAAGCTGCTCATTCCCGCCATATATAAAAATTCGTCCATTCTGGAAAAATCCGGGTAAGCGGCGAAGGTTTCTTCAAACCGCAGCAGCACGGCGCGGTAAGCTTTTTTGAGGCGGAAATAATTCTGCGCGACTTCGAGGTTGTGTTTCGCGTCCGCTTCCAGGACGGGATCGCGCTGAACCTGCTGCCGGATTTGCTTCTGCGCGAAACTGTCGGCAGAAAAAGCGAAAATACTAACGAATAAACCGAATATTAAAAATGCTTTTTTCATAAAAAATGAAGCTCCGAAAACGTTTGATGCGTCTTTTTTCGCAATAGTTCGTCAATCGCCTTTTTTACCGTTCTTTTCGATTAACTGCGCTAAAATCGCATCGACGTTTTTCTTCGCATCGCCAAAGAGCATACGGTTATTTTCCTTAAAGAAAAGCGGGTTTTCAACGCCCGCGTAACCGCTCGCCATGCCGCGTTTCATGACGATTGAAAACTGCGCTTTCCAGACTTCCAAAACCGGCATTCCGGCAATCGGGCTGTTCGGGTCGTCGAGCGCCGCCGGGTTGACGGTATCGTTTGCGCCGATAATCAGCGCGACGTCGGTTTCGGGAAAATCGTGGTTGATTTCGTCCATTTCCAGAACGATGTCGTAGGGAACTTTGGCTTCCGCCAGCAGCACGTTCATGTGTCCGGGCAGGCGTCCCGCTACCGGATGAATGCCGAAACGGACGTTGATGCCGCGTTTTCTCAGCCGCTTGGTGATTTCCGCGACCGCGTGCTGCGCCTGCGCGACCGCCATTCCGTAGCCGGGAACAATGATGACGTGGCGCGCTTCGGTCAAAAGATGGACGGTTTCTTCGACCGAAATCGGCGTCACTTCGCCTTCGGGCTGCTCGCTGGAAGCCGGCGCGCTGCCGCCGGTCGAACCGAATCCGCCGGCAATCACGCTGATAAACGAGCGGTTCATCGCCTTACACATAATCGCCGAAAGAATCGCGCCCGATGAACCGACGAGCGCGCCCGTGACAATCAGTAAATCGTTCGAGAGCATAAATCCGGCGGCGGCTGCCGCCCAGCCCGAATAGCTGTTGAGCATCGAAACGACGACCGGCATATCGCCGCCGCCGATTGCCGCGACCAGGTGAATTCCGAGGACGGAAGCAACCGCCGTCATAATCAGGAGTGGCTGAAGACCGTTCGCGCTCGTCACGAATTGATAGCCGAGAAAGACGCAGACAAGCAGCATTATGAGATTCAAAAAATGCCTTGCGGGCAGCGTCAGGGGTTTACTGCTAATCAGCGCGCGCAGCTTGCCGAAAGCGACGACCGAGCCGGTAAACGTAATCGCGCCGATAAAAACGCCGACAAAAATCTCGATTTCGTGAATCGTTTTTTCCGCCGTCGTGGCAAACGTCGGGTGCTGCAGGTAGCTTCCGATGCCGACAAACACGGCGGCTAAGCCGACAAAGCTGTGCAGTATGGCGACCAGCTCGGGCATCGAAGTCATCGCCACGCGCGCCGCCAAAATCGCGCCGATGACGACGCCCGGAATAATGACGGCGACCAGCAGCCCGTAGTTTGAAACCCTCGCGGCGGCGGTCGCGACAAACGCGATTGACATTCCGATGATGCCGTAAATGTTTCCGCGCCGCGCCGTTTCCGGGTTCGAGAGTCCGCTCAAGCTCAGGATAAAAAACGCGCTGGCGACGATGTAGGCAACGATTAATAAATTGTCTAAAGATTCTTTTGACATTCTTTTTTAGTGGTCGGCGGTCGGTGGTCGGTGGTCGGTTAAATCAGATTTTTTCTGACAACTGACCACCGACCACTGACTACAACAAATTCATTTTTGAAACATTTTCAGCATTCTTTGAGTTACCAGAAAGCCGCCCGCGATATTGATTGTGCCGATTAAAATGGCGATGGCGCCTAAAATGGTCGTTGCTGAAAAACCGGCGCCCGAAATTTGCAGCATTCCGCCGATGATGATGATGCCGCTGATGGCGTTTGTGACGCTCATTAAAGGCGTGTGCAGCGCGGGCGTGACGTTCCAGATAACCTGCCAGCCGACAAAGCACGCGAGTACGAAGACGGTAAAATGCGAAATGAAATTCGACGGCGCGGAAAAGCCGATGCCGGCTAACGCCAGAACGCCGACAATCACCAGAATCACGCTGCCGAAATTCTTAAAGCCGGACACCGGTTTGGCTTCCGTTGCGGCGGCGGTTTGAGCCTTCGGCGTCTGCGAAGTATGAATCGCGGGCGCGGCTGGCTTCGGCAATTCCCAGACGACTTCGCCGTTTTGCGCCACCAGCGCGCCGCGCACGACTTCGTCTTCGCGGTCGATTCGGAATTTTTCCGAGCCGCCCATGTCCGACAAAAGATGCCACAGGTTCGTGCCGTAAAGCTGGCTCGATTGATTCGCCATCCGCGACGGCAAATCCGTATAGCCGACAATGCGGACGCCTTTGTAATCGTAAGATTCGCCCGGTCGCGTAACTTCGCAGTTGCCGCCCTGTTCCGCCGCCAAATCGACGATGACCGAGCCTTGCTTCATGCTTTCGACCATCTCGCGCGTGATTAAAACCGGCGCGCGCCTGCCGGG
This sequence comes from Pyrinomonadaceae bacterium, assembly GCA_036403375.1. GTDB lineage: Bacteria > Acidobacteriota > Blastocatellia > Pyrinomonadales > Pyrinomonadaceae > JAFDVJ01. The sequence goes on along the minus strand of DASWRC010000013.1, from coordinate 10,408 downwards.
AATCAGCGCCGTCGTGACGATGATGTCAACGTCGCGCGCCTGTTCGGCAAAGAGCGTCATTTCGGCGTCGATAAACTCTTTCGACATCGCTTTCGCGTAGCCGCCTTCGCCGCTGCCGTCTTCCTCGAAATCGAGTTCGAGAAAATCCGCGCCCATGCTTTCGACCTGCTCTTTGACGACCGGACGCGTATCAAAAGCGCGGACAATCGCGCCCAATGAACGCGCCGCGCCGATTGCCGCCAAGCCCGCCACGCCCGCGCCGATAATCAAAACCTTAGCGGGCGGAACTTTTCCGGCAGCCGTGATTTGTCCCGTGAAAAACCGACCGAACCCGTTCGCCGATTCGACCACCGCGCGATAACCGGCGATGTTCGCCATCGAGCTGAGCGCGTCCATTTTCTGCGCGCGCGAGATGCGCGGAATCGCGTCCATCGCCAGAACGCTCGCCCCGGTTTTCGCCAGCTTTTCGAGCAGCTCCTTGTTTTGCGCCGGGTAAATAAAGCTGATGAGCGTTTTTCCCGCCGATAGATAATCGGCTTCGTGTCTGCCGGTCGCCGCGTTTTCCATCGGCTGACGGACTTTCAGGATAATGTCGGCGCTTTTCCAGAGCGTTTCGGCGTCCGGGACGATTTCGCAATCCGCTTTCCGGTATTCTTCATCGGGAAAATTGGCATTGCTTCCGGCGCCGGTTTCGATTAAAACTTCAAAGCCGAGTTTCTGGAGTTTTCTGGCGGTGTCGGGCGTCGCCGCGACGCGCGATTCGCCTTCGTAAATTTCACGCGGAACGCCGATTTTCATTGCCGCGCGCTTTTCGGTCGGCTGCGCGTCGCTTGCAGTTTCAACTGTTTCAGTCATAAATTTTGGTCGGTGGAAGCTTATGGAAAGTTGTTCTATTGAAAAATAATACCCTGCCCGGCTTTTGCGGTCAAAATAAAAAGAGATTAGTTTTTAAGCTAATCTCTTTGACCGTAAATTATTTAGCGGCATATTTGCCGATAATCGCGTCGAGCTTTTTCGCCGTTTCCGGATTCCAATTCTCGGGCGCGGTAAAAATCGCGCTGCGGGTTGCGCCTTCAAACGGGTTCGGCGTCTGTTTAGCGGCGACGCGGCGGACGGCTTCCTTCAAAACGAGCTGCGCGTTGCGGACGTTTTTCGTCAGGTATTCGACAACCATATCAATCGAAACCGCGTCGTGGTCTTCGTGCCAGCAATCGTAATCCGTCACGAGCGCGAGCGTCGCGTAAGCGATTTCCGCCTCGCGCGCCAATTTTGCTTCCTGCAAATTCGTCATGCCGATAATATCCATGCCCCACTGGCGATAAACATTCGATTCGGCTTTGGTCGAAAACGCCGGACCTTCCATACAAATGTACGTGCCGCCGCGATGAATCTTTAAATCTTCGACCGTCCTGCACGATTCTTCCAGAATGTCGCCAAGCTCCGCGCAGACGGGATGCGCAAACGTGATATGCCCGACGATGCCGCCGCCGAAAAACGTCGATTCCTCAGCGCGTGCCCGCGTCCGGTCAAAAAACTGGTCGGGAATACAAAAGTCGGTCGGCGCGTAATCTTCCCGCAGGCTGCCGACTGCCGAAACCGACAAAATATAATTCACGCCCAGGAGTTTCATCGCGTAGATATTTGCCCGAAAAGGCAATTCGGTCGGCGTCAATTTGTGCCCGCGCCCGTGACGCGGCAGAAACGCGACGCGCTCGCCTTCCAGAGTTCCGATAATAAAAGCGTCCGAAGGTTTGCCGAACGGCGTATCGACTTCAATTTCTGTTATGTCCGTCAATTCCGGCATCTGGTACAACCCAGAGCCGCCGATAATTCCTATTTTTACTTGTTCCATTGTTTAATTATTTCCAACTTTCTAAATTTGATAACTCCTTAAAGCAATTAGCGCAAGCAGGCTTCAAAAAATATCGAGGGAACTCATAAATTTTCTTTTTTTTGTATTTCTCGTCGCAGTTTGTGCAAAGACAATAAACCCATTCGACTTTAAATTTATCATCAATATCAACCGTGTCTTTTTCGACTTTTTTTACAAAATTAGAGATTGGCTTCAAATTCCACGTCGGTTCAGACAAAGGTGAGCAAGTTAATACCATTCCACTCGTTCCATGCTTTTTGCAGACAACTAAGCCCATAATTTCTATGTATTGTTAATTTGTTGCCGAATAATATTTTTTGTTTACTTATTATTGAAGCTTTTCGAGATCGGCTAAATCCTGCAGTCTTCCCGACGCTTTTTTATTTTTCTTTAAGTTTTCCAAATCAATAACCGAAATTTTCAGCCCATCAATATCAATTTCGATTCTCGAAGCGTAGGATTCGGCAAAATCAACTCCGTCGGGCGAATTTATCAAATCAATCCGATTTGGCGGATAACCAAGCTGAACGACCATTCCTTTGTCAAGGAAATCTTCTTTTGAAATGTCCGTATTTCCGAAGCCGAAATCTTCCAACGCTTTCATGGTATTTAACGCGTTTTCTTCGCTCATTTCGAGCCAAACGTCGAGGTCTTTGGTGTAGCGCGGATGACCGTGAAATGCAGTCGCATAACCGCCGAGAATCAGATATTTAACTTTGTTTGAGTTTAACGATTCGATAAACTCTCTGAAATCTTTGTTCAGCATCGGTGTATTTCCAGTTGTTGTATTCGCGGCGGATTTCTTCTAAAGCGGCAAGACGCTCGGCATAGCTTTTAGTCTGCCAATAAGCAAAATCAGATTGTTCTTCGCCAATTTTTGTTTTGGTAACGACTCCAGCTATTTTATGTTTGATTGTCATAAATTTTCTGCCTTATTAAAACCACAATTATAAATCAAAACCGCTGCTGCCGCCGATAATTCCTATTTTTACTTGTTCCATAAATCAAACTTTAAAGATTATTTTTTTCCGCAATCGGCGTCGGAAACGTATTTTGCCAGTGTCCCGGCATTCCTTTTAGCGAGCAATTCCTCAATTTTTTCGGCTTTAGCCTTTTGGTTTTCCTTTAACATCGCTTCGTAAGTCTTGAGGACGCTTTCAAGTCCGGCAAGCTGTGCGGCGTTTTCGTCTGCTGCTTTGTCGGGATTTTCGAGTTTGAAAGCAGTCATCGCGACTAAATATTGACCGATAAGCTCGCTGCCGAATTTATTTTTCTTGTCTAAAAGCGGACTGGCAGTTCCGCCGCAGACGATAACCGTTACGTCTTTGGTGTCGGAAGCCCATTTGACCGCCCACGCGCGAACGTTTTTTGCTTCTTTGTCAAAAGGTTTTTCTTCTAAAAAGCGCGAGGCTTTGATAAGCATTTCCTTGTCGTTTTGTTTCGAGTCTTGTGCAAAGGTAAATTGTGCCGTTAATCCGATAATCAACAGCGTAAAGATAATTGTCAGTTTTTTCATTTAAATCTCCTTAATTTTTCCGTCATCGGTCAAAACAGAAAGTATAAATCAAAACAACAAAAAATCAGAGCGGTTAAACTCTGATTTTTTCCGAACTACTTTTCACAAAAATTTAAGCGATGTAAATCGGCTCGGTGTCGCGGACGCCGATGATAGTTGGGTCGTGAACCTTTGCCAAGCCGCAAAAAAGGAGTGTTCCTTCGGCGCTGTGGTCGGTCGTACCCGCACCGTTGACGTGTCCCATTTCGTGAACAATCGTTCCGGTGACACTCCAGAAGCCCCACATATAAGCGTATTCGCAGACGGTAATCTCACTGCCGCCGACTACATTAGTAAAACCGTAGGTTGTTTTGTCGGGACAATAGCTGATCCAGACATTGTCGTCATCAAAAATGTCATCAAACGAACGTCCGCCGGGAAGTTTCTTGAAAGCATCGTTACAGTTTTTGCTCCCGCGAATATTGTTCCTGATAATTCCGATTGCCTTTTCCAGCACGCTTTTCTGCTTTTCGAGCTTTGCATCGTAAGCAAGCCATTCGGCAGTCCCGTTTTTGACTGGTCCGGTATGTCCGGCGCCAGCGATGTTTATTTTCATAGCACACTAACTCCTTCAATAAATTTGGGTTCAATTGAAATATACACCTAAACGAACCGGAGGAGAAGCCAAATTAATATGATTTAGAGCGGGCTGGGGTGGATTTTTTCGTCCGCTGCGGTCAAGCGACAAAGCGGCGTATCTGTATCATGATAAAAAAGACAAATCCAGTTTTCACGTACCGCTCGCGGCAGAATTTCTTTCTTAAATTCAAGCGTTTCGGTCGGAAACAAATCGTAACTCATAATCCAGGGCAAAGCTAAATGATGCCGCGTCGGAATCAAATCGGCAAAACCGTAGAGCGTCTCGCCGCCGCGCGTGAGAGAAACGGTCTGCATCGTCTCGGAATGACCGCGAATTTTTTGAATACTCAAACCTTCGACGACTTCGTATTCGTCCGCTTTTAATTCAAGCTGTCCGGATTCAAGAAGCGGTCGCCAGTTTTCTTTAAAGTAACTTGCGCGGTCGCGCTCCGTCGGATTTTCGGCGTGTTCAAATTCCGATTTTGAAACAAAATAACGCGCGTTCGGAAATTGCGGAAAGCAGTGGAGAGTGGTCGGTCGTCGGTGGTCAGTTAAATCAGACCTATTCTGACCACCGACGACCGACCACTCTCCACTGATCGTATTCCCGCCGGCGTGGTCGAAATGCAGGTGCGTGTTGACGACGATTGTGATGTCCGGCGGGCGGCAGCCGGTTTTTTCAAAAAGCGTTTCGGCGAAAGTGTGTGTGCGGAAAATGCCGTAATTGCGCGCTTGTTTTTCCGTCCATTTTTCGCCGATACCGGTTTCGACGAGAATTTTCTCATCGGATGTTTCGACGAAAAGACAGTTCATATTGAGCTTTATGCGGTTAAGCTCGTCCGGCGGGCAAACCTTTTCCCAGAGTACGCGCGGGACGACGCCGAACATCGCGCCGCCGTCCAGCCGAAACTCGGTATCGGGAACTATTTCGATGCGGTAATCACCTAAAAACACAATGTAAAATTGAAAACGGAAAACGGAAAATAATTCAAAACATTTTCCATTTTCCGTTTTCCGTTTTCCGTTGAAACTACTTTTTCTTCGGTTCGACCTTTTTCACTTCAGGTTTTTTCGCGTCCTTCGAGCCGGGTTTGGTCGGGTCGCTTTCCGGTTGCGGCATTTGCTGCGGCATCTGCTGCTGCATCTGCTTCTTCATCATTTCCTGCATCTGTTCGTCGGAAACCTTCGGAATTTCAAAGTTGTCGGCAACTTCGATGTGGTTTGCCGCGACTAATTCGTCCATAACCTGTTTTTCCTTGTCGGCTTCGAGCTTTTGTTTGACGAATTCCTTGACGGGCATTTCGCGACCCATCGGGTTTTCGGGGTCTTTAATCATCGTCGAGAAAAGAATATGGCGGACGTCGTAGGATTGTTTGACCTGACCGCTCTGGTCTTTGGCTTCGCCTTTTCTTTCGAGCTTGATGATGTGATAACCGAACGGCGTTTCGACCAATTCCTGCGTAAATTGTCCGGGTTGGAGCGCGAGCGCGGCTGATTCGAAAGACTTGTCGAAACCGCCGCCTTCGGTGACGCCTTCGTAAAGACCGCCTTTGTCCTTGCTGCCCGGGTCTTCGGAAAATTCTTTGGCGAGCGCCGCAAAATCTTCGCCGTTTTTCAGGCGCTGCAAAACTTCGTTGGCTTTCACTTTTTTCGTTTCCGCCGTGTTCAGCTCAGGATGCTGGGCGAGATAATTGTTGACGTCTTCGTCGGTGACTTCCGATTTTTTCGCGAGCACGTCGGTCGAATACATTCTCGACAAGAACTGTGCCTGCTGCAATTTGCTTTGAAGCAGAACTTTCTTCTCGAAATCTTCCTTTAGTTCGCCCGATTTCACCTTTGCTTTGGCTTCCGCTTCGTAGATTTTAATCTTGGCAAATTCATTCTTCATCTGCGCCTTTTCTTCGTCCGACGGTTCGGTGTCTTCCGGCACGGATTTGTTTTTGCGGGCAAAGTTCAGCTGCACGTTGAGAAATTCATCGAACTCTTTGGCGTGCGCTTTCTGGTCGCCGTTGGTATTGTCGCCTTCGCCGTAAAATTCTTTAATCTGGTCTTCGGTGATGAAGCCGAACGGCGGCATCGGACCTTTATCTTTATTGATTTCCTGGTCGTAGGTGCGCGCCCAGATTACCGCGTCGATGATTTCCATCGCCTTTTGCGTATCGGCGTTGTAAACGGTCGGGTCTTTTTTCGCCTCGCTGGCGATGGCGAGCAGCTGTTTAATGCTGTCGAGCTGCTGCTTCTTAACTTCCGGGTCTTCGAGACGCTTCAGCATCATCGGGTTCGCGTCTTTTAAGAGAAGCTCCATTTCTTCTTTCGACATCGAGTTGAAAGAAACTTCGCCCGCGCCGTGATGCGAGCCGTATTTCGTCTTCCAGAAGACGAGACCGCCGCCGATAGCCAGAATTAAGACTAATAAAATTACTGATTTTCCTAAACTACTCAAGATTTTAAATCCTCACTTTTTGTTATATTCTCGTTCGATTGGTGAAAAATGAATTTTAACTGATATTTTCAATAATTCAATTCAGAATCCGCTTTTTACCGATTTTCACTATTTATTTTCCTGTACCAATTCCAATAAAACGCCGCCCGACGAAGCCGGATGGACAAATGCCACCAGACAATCTTCGGCGCCGATTCGAGGGGTTTCGTCTATTAAACGCGCGCCCGCCCGTTTTAGTTTCGCTAACGCTGCTTCAATATCTTCGACCTCGACCGCGATATGATGAATCCCGCCGCCGCGCTTTTCTAAAAACTTTGCGATCGGCGAATCATCCGAGGTCGGCTCTAACAATTCAATTCGCGATTCGCCGACGGGCAGCATCGCGACGCGCACCTTCTGGTCTTCGACCGTTTCCGTGTGCACGTTTTCAAGCCCGAGCGCATCTTCCCAAAACTTCAGCGCCTCTTCGATTCCTCTGGTCGCGATGCCGAGATGATTGATTTTCATAAGCTATTTCAAAATTTCTTCGACCGCCGAATACGGGTTGTTTTTCTTTTCGGCGATTTCCTGCGCTAATTTTTCAAGTTTTTCGCCCGTCCCGTTGCGGCTTAAAACCTCAGCCAAAAGCTTTTCCTGCAGCAATTCGAGCAGTCGCCAGCGCGCGATTGACTTTCTTCTCTCCAAATTTTCACCGGATTTTTGAAACTCGTAATAACTTTCGATGGCGCGTTCTAAATCTTCGATGCCTTTATTTTCGGTCGCGATGGTTTTGACAATCGGCGGATTCCAAAAATCCGGTCGGTGCGCTAATGAAAGAAGCGCTTCGAGTTCCTTGACGGTGCGAAGAACGCCTTCGCGGTCGGCTTTATTGATGACGAACACGTCGCCGATTTCCATGATTCCCGCCTTTATCGCCTGAATGTCGTCGCCCATTCCGGGGACGAGCACGACGACCGAAACGTCCGCGGTTTTGACGATTTCGACTTCGTCCTGCCCGACGCCGACCGTTTCGACGATAACTTTATCAAATCCGGCGGCGTCCAGAATCGCGACCGCGTCGACCGTCGCGCGCGACAGTCCGCCGAGATTTCCGCGCGTCGCCATCGAGCGGATAAAGACGTTTTTGTCTAATCCGAGCGCTGACATTCTTATCCGGTCGCCTAAGATAGCGCCGCCGGAAAACGGACTCGACGGGTCAACACAGATAATCCCGACGCGGCTGCCTTCGTTCTTGTAATGCATTGCAAGCTTATCGACGAGCGAAGATTTTCCCGCGCCGGGCGCGCCCGTGATGCCGATTACCAGCGCCTTTCCGGTGTGCGGATAGACGGCTTTCATCAATTCCGCCGCGTCCGCCGCGCCGTTTTCCGCCTTCGTTATTGCCCGCGCAACGGCGCGCGTTTCACCTGCGAGGAGTTTCTCAACCAGATTTTCGTTCGGGAACATAAGTTTGTAATTTTCTCACTTTTCCCGTCAATTTCCAAAAGTAAATCCAATTTTGGCTGAATTTGAAACAATCGGCATGATTGATTTCAATGCGCCGCGCAAAACCTGTCCGCTCGTTCGTCTCTTTCGAGACTGCGTATTCCGACAGTTAAACCATTGAAAAAGGTTAGGTTATTAAAATAATAAAATCTTTGGCACACTGCTTGCCAAAAGGTTTAGCGAGAGGTTTTGAAGTTATGACATATTTATACGATCTCATCAAGCTCAATATCATAATCATCATTCTGGCACTTTTGTGCGCATGCGCGATTCAGGCAAGCGCAAGCGTTAAATCAGACCGTTATAAAACGGCTATCCTGCAGAAATTAACTCAAAAATTGCGCGCCGATTTAGCCGACCAATCGGTCCAGGTAAAACTAAACAACGTGCGCGACAGCGAAATCTCGAAAAGCCAGATCGGTTTTGACGGGCAGGCGTTAGCCGTCGTGAAAGACGACAAAACCGAGCTGCCGTTTCAATTTACGGCAGCCGTAAACTTAAACAATCAAACGGTCGAAGCGGTCGATTATCAGTTCGTCGAATCAAATTCAGCTTTTGCGCCGAGCGCGGCGGAAGATAATCTGATGAAAGGCTTAATGACGCAAATCAGCAAGGATTACAACACGACCAATATCGTGATTTCGATTGACGGCTTCGACGCCGCGCAATTAACCGCTGACGAAACCAAATATGAAGGCATCGGGGAGGTGAGAATAGGTGATTTTGAATGGCGCAAAATCAAATTTAACGTCGTCCTCGATTCACAAAACAGAACCGCGACGCGCGTCTTGTACGACGTTCAAAAGTAACCACACCGCGTTTCCAAACGATGAGATTTCCACAATTGCCTCATCCAAATAAAAAAGGCGAACTCTTTTGAGGACGCCTTTTTTTATTTACCTGGAGAATTCTCCAAAGTGCCAGAGAATTCCTGACGGGTCATGCATAAAACATTCCCGACCCCAATCATATTCGCGAATCGGAGTCAGCCTGACGCCTTCATATTTAGCAGTCAGGTCTAAAGCCAGAAGCTCGTTCCAATAACGACCGACATCTTCGACTTCCAGGAAAATCATTGAATTGTCTATCCAATCCCGCAGATAAGCATCCTGTAAATAAAATCCTAATCCTTCCGTTTTGAAATAGGACATATTATGACTCAAAACGCTTTCCTGAAACCCTAGGTCGCGGTAAAAACTTCGTGAGAGTTCAAAGTTTTTAGCGCCGATGAACGGTCGAATTGAAATAGCTTTATGTTCCAATGTTAGCCTTCAACTTTAAGTTAAAACGTTTGCTCGTCAGCCGACGGACCGTAAAGCGCGGGAACCGGAATGTCGTTCAGACGCATATAAACCGAAAGCTGCCCGCGGTGATGAACGATGTGATTGAAAACCATTCCTCGCAAAACCTGGATTCGCGGCATCGTAAAATAAACCTGTTCGCCGTTGCGCAAAGTCCAGTTTTCCAGCATCGATTCGTCTGACGCGGTTTTCAGCGCTTCGACCGCTTCGCCGATGATTTTATCCAGATATCCGACTAATTCGTCCGTGCTCTGCGGCTCGAACGGTTTATAATCCATCGTGGCAAAATCGAGTTCCGTCTTGTTCACGGTTTCAATCACCCAGCCCGTCATTTCGGCGACGTGCGTCGCCAATCTGCCCATCGACATTGATTTTTCATGCGGTTTGTAATCGAATTTGTCAGCCGGAATTCGTTCCAGACATTTTCGCGTCGTCGCGGCTTCGAATTGCAGTTCGCCGATTAAAGCGGCGGCTAAATTTCCTGACATCGCAGTTCCTGTACTCATTTGTTTTTTCTCCTTAGATTGATTTATTGGCTTGTTTCAGACAGCATAAATATAATAGTCGATTTGTTTCATCCGTGCAACACGCCGAATCCGATAATTTAAAGTAAAAAAGACGAGCCCGCGCGACTCGTCCGTGACCTAAAAATCTCTTTGATTTCGACTACTCGACACCGAACTGCGCGGTTGCCCGCGGACAACTCCATTTTGTTTGCAAAATTCCCGCGCCCTTATCAGCCGGGAGATAATATGCCTCGCCTGCCCACGGGTCGCAGACGACGCAGTTCTCACCCCAGCTTGCCGGGTTGCTATCGGTTTTGGGCGTTCTGCCGATGACGACGAACGCGTGTCGTCCGTTGTCCAGATACATCCAGGAAATCGGTCGGATTCCGAGGTCGTATAAATCCATAAAGGCGACGATTGACTGTTCGTTGCAGTTTCCAGCCTTTGTTCGCACGGTGATGTTCGCGATTTGCCGAAAGCGCTCAATCTCGTTCGCGGGCGCGTTGCCGGTCTTTTCGTTATAAATCTGCTGCGCGCGGTTGGCGCCCGTCAAGAGCGGCAAAAAATACGTCATTTTGCCCAAAAGTTTGTCCAGCACGTTCGGGTTCGCGCCCTCGATTTTTTGATGAAACTTATCAAAGGCGGCATCGTAATCCGCGCCGCGAT
>DASWRC010000012.1:0-11802 GCA_036403375.1 Pyrinomonadaceae bacterium | reverse complement strand
CATTCACCAAAGAAACTGATGTCGGCGCGCCTTTTCTTTTTAAAGAATTCTCTAGTCCTCGTTTTCAAAAACGGTCGCCGAAAACGAAATATTCGTCACCGGCAGGATTTGCACGCCGGCGGTCGGGTAAACATTCCAGCGCGCGACCAGGTTCGGCGGCGGCGGATTCGGTCCGAGGACATAAGCGTGCGAAATCGAAACGACCGTCGCCAACCCGTTTTTGCCGGGCACGTAAAATCCACCGACGACGAAATCGTTGAATGACGTGTCAATGATATTGATGCTGAAGTCGAATGAACCGCCCGCCGAATACATATACCCCAAATACAGATTTATCGCGACGGTTCCGCCGAATTCAAGAAAACTGTTGTCGATAACCAGAGGCGTTAAACCCGGAATCGGCTCGAAAACGGCGCCCGTCGGTCCGACCGGTTTGGTCACTAATGTCTGACACGAGTAAATAGCTGACGGCATAGGCAAAAGTCTCCTGTTTTGAAAATTTACGTTACGTTAGCACGGAAACGTAAATTTTCAAAACAGGACTTTCTGCAAAGCCGAATTAAATTTTTATTGCTTTTCTTTGGGGATGTTCAGTGTAATTGCGAGGCGATAAATTCCGGCGCTGTCAACCGCGATTTCTTTCGCGCCGCTGACGCCTTTCATCGTTGCGGTGACGCGGAATTTTGCCGTGCCTTCGGGCTGTCGAAACGTGAATTCGCCGCTCACGCTCGAATAACTGCTGCCGACTTTTTTGGTCGAGCCGTCCGAATCTATGCGTTCGATTTCGATTTTCGCGCCCGTAATGCTGCGCCCGTCCTGGTTGTAAACGCTGCCGTTTATCAGGATAAGCGTTCCCGGGTCCTGCGTCAGCGCGAGATTGTCGCCAAGGCTGATAACGCTTTTCTTTTTGACTTCGACGTTGTATTTTACACCGGCGCCGTAACCGGCTTTCTCAAAGACGAAATTGTAAACGCCGGGTTCGAGTCCGGTCAGCTCAAAATTTCCTTTCGCGTCCGATTGAACCGTTTTAACGTCCGTGCCTTCGCGCCGTGCGGTAATCGTCGCGCCGCTGACGGCGTTTCCCTTTGCGTTGCGCACTTTGCCTTTCACTCCGCCGGTTTCTTTTACCTGTGCGAAAGCAGGAATGCTCAAAAGGACGAATAAAAAAGCCAAAGCCGCGGCTGGTTTGAAAATCTTCATAGATGTTATGCGTTTGCAATTTCGGATTTGAGTTCCTCGCGAAACTCGTCTGCAACATCATTGATGATATTTTCAAGCGTTCGGGTTGGCTGGAAGCCGATGAGTCCCCGGGCTTTATCAATGCAGGGCACACGCCGCCGCATATCTTCAAAACCTTCGCCGTAGGCTTCTTCGTACGGGATAAACTGGATTTCGCTGCTGCTTCCGGTCATCTGGACGGCTTTCTGCGCCAAATCTTTAATCGTAATTTCCTCGGCGTTGCCGATGTTGATAACCTGTCCGAAACAGCTCGGCGTTTCAAGCAGCCTCGGCAACGCTTCGACGACGTCCGAAACGTGCCCGAAACAGCGCGATTGATTACCGTCGCCGTGTACGGGAATCGGCTCGTTCTTGAGCGCGGCTTTCACAAAACGCGGCACGACCATTCCGTATTGTCCCGTCTGGCGCGGTCCGACCGTGTTGAAAAGTCGCACGACGACGACCGGCAGACGCGATTCTTTCCAATGTGCGAGCGCCAGAAATTCGTCCAACTCCTTCGCGCAGGCGTAAGCCCAGCGGTGTTTCGAGGTCGAGCCCTTGAGAATATCGTCGTCTTCGCGGAAGGGAACGCTCGTGCCTTTCCCGTAAACTTCCGAGGTCGAAGGAATCAGCACGCGCTTGCGATAGCGCGCGCAGAAGCCGAGAACGACGTCCGTACCGTGAAAAATCGTTTCGATGGTTTTGACGGGCTGTTCCATAATAAGACGCACGCCGACGGCGCTCGCCATATGAAAAACGCGGTCTGATTCGCGGATGAGTTCTTCCATCAGTTTCGCGTTTAAAATCGTGTCGATAATCAGCCGAAAGCGTTCTTGTCCTTCAAGATGCTCGACGTTTGAATAACGTCCGGTCGAGAGATTGTCAATAATCGTTATGTCGTGTCCTTCGGCGTGCAGCTTGTCCGCTAAGTGCGAACCGACAAAACCTGCGCCGCCGGTAATTAAAATTTTCATCATTTTTTCAACTAAAAACTAAACTACAGCGGTTTTATTGTCCGATGTTTTGATGCGTTCCGCAAAATAGGGAACCGTCTTTTTCAAGCCTTCCGCGAGCGGAATCGTCGGTTCCCAGCCGAGCAGATTTTTCGCGCGCGTGATATTCGGCTTGCGCTGTTTCGGGTCGTCCTGCGGCAAGGGCATATTGGTGATTTTTGTTTCTCTGCCGACGACTTTGGCGACTTCGTGAGCGAGCTCGTTCATCGTAAATTCGCCCGGATTGCCGATATTGACGGGCAGATGAATGTCTTCTGCCTCGGTGTTCATTAAACGGATAAAGCCTTCGACCAAATCATCGACGTAGCAGAACGAGCGCGTCTGTTCGCCCGTTCCGTAAATCGTCAAATCTTCGCCGCGCAGCGCCTGCACGATAAAATTCGAGACGACGCGCCCATCATTTTCGAGCATTTTCGGACCGTACGTGTTAAAAATCCGCACAATTCGCGTATCCACGTTGTTCTGTCGGTGATAATCCATAAACAACGTTTCGGCGATTCGTTTTCCCTCGTCGTAGCACGAGCGCAAACCGATCGGATTAACATTTCCCCAGTAATCTTCCGTTTGCGGATGAATTTCCGGGTCGCCGTAAACTTCCGAGGTCGAAGCCTGAAAAATCCGCGCCCGCACGCGTTTTGCAAGTCCGAGCATATTAATCGCGCCCATCACGCTCGTCTTGACGGTTTTGACCGGATTGTACTGGTAATGAACCGGTGAAGCCGGACAGGCGAGATTGTAAATCTGGTCGACTTCCAGAAAAATCGGCTCGGTCACGTCGTGCCGGATAAGCTCGAACCGGTGATTGTCCATCAGGTGAAAAATGTTTTCCTTTCTGCCCGTATAAAAATTGTCGAGACAGATAACTTCGTTGCCTTCGTTGAGAAGCCTTTCGCAAAGATGCGAGCCGATAAAGCCCGCACCACCCGTAATTAAAATTCTTTTCATTCCCTAAATTTGTTCTCTTCTAAATTAAATTTCTAAAGCTTGAATCAATATCCTAACTTGCTACTATAACCCGAACCGGCGACATTTGAAATCAGCGCGGCGTGATTCGGCTCGGCGGCGGTCAGCGCCTGGGTGACGATTTCGCCCGTAAATTCGCCGCGCGCGCCCTGCAGAATGTCTTCACAAGCCAGCCATTGCCCGACCTTTTTGGAAACATCGGTCGAACCGCCGTTGCCCGCGCCGCCGTAGTTATGCAGAATTTGGATTTTACTCGAATTTTTGAAACTTTTCCGCAAATAACGCAGGTAATCAATCGTCGCGTTGACCGAAATCAGCGGGTCGCTGACAATCAGCTCGGGCGTATATTTCATCCGTTTTTCCGCGTAAAGCGCGTTCATAATTCCAAGAGTCGTACGTTCGATTTGACCGAAGCCGGAAGCGTGCTGCTTTAAATCCTGCCCGTTATCGCCTTTCTGCCACCAGTTCTGAAAAACGCTTTCTTCCCAGAACAAACCAATCAAAAGCTCGTTCGAAAATTCGACCCGCGTATCGACGACGTTGCCGTATTCGAGAAAATTCCAAACCTGCGCAAATGTGTAACCGTGTTCCGAAGTCCACGTGTAGCCTTTCCAATTACTTGCCATTAAATTTTCGTCTCCTAAATTTTATTGCCCGAAGTCTTTTCTTAAAAAAGACGAATCAGCAACGGCAGTTTGCAGAAAGGAAATCCGGTTGAGCCGGTTTTCCGGCGGTCGGCTCAAGCCTCTCCGTTTTAAAAAGTTATCAATTTTTCAGATGTTTTTCAAAAAACGCAAAAATCCGTTCGTATTCGTCCGTCCAGCTCGACGGACGCTGAAAGCCGTGATTTTCCGACGGGTAAATCATCGCTTCGAAATACGGCGTTTTTTCTAATCGCATCAGTTTTTCGATCAACTGCATCGAATCCTGCGCGGGGACGTTGTCGTCAACCAGACCGTGCAGAATCAGCAGCGGTTTATTGAGTCCGTCAGCGTAAGCAATCGGCGACGAACGCTTGTAAGCTTCGACGTTCTTCTCGGGAAAACCCAATCTTTCCGCCGTGTAAACCGGCGACGAAGCATAATAATTTTTCCAATCCGCCACGGGTCGAAGCGCCGCTGCCGCCGCGATTTTATCCGTGCGAAAGACGAGCATTTCCGCCATAAAACCGCCGTAGCTGCCGCCGTAAACACCAATTTTCTGTGGATTGACCGCGTAATTTTTGACCGCGTAATCAATCGCGTCGAGATGGTCTTCGTAATCTTTTCCGCCGAGAAAATCGTAAACGTCCGTCCGCCAATCGCGCCCGTAACCCGCCGAGCCGCGATAATCGATATCAAGCACGACGTAGCCTTTTTGCGTTAGCATTTCGTTGAACAAAAACTCGCGGTAATAATTGTTCCAGCCGTTTATCGTATTTTGCAGGTATCCAGCGCCGTGCACGAAAATGACCATCGGAAAAATTCTTTTGGCGCGATCTTGTCCGAAATTAGACGGTAAATAAACCTTCGATTTCACGATTTTGCCGTCGCGCGTCGGAATATCGACGAATTCGGGAGCGCTCCATTTGGTTTTCAAAAAAGCATCGGGTGTCGAATCTGTGATTTTGCGCGGCATGTTCAGACCGCGACAGCGCGGGCAAATCTCGATTGCGTAAAGCTCGGTCGGCGCGTTCCACTTTGAAAACTCATAGAGCAAAACCGGTCGCCCGTCGTCCGTGCTGATTTGCGCACTGTTTTTAACGCCTTTTTCTCTTCCATAAACCTGCAATTTATCGTTTGTGCGCGGGTCGAAAACGTAAAATTGCCGCTCCGCCGTATTTTCTTCGGTCGAGTTAAAAACGATTTCCCTTTCCGCCGTCCATTTCGCCCATTCGACCTGCCATTTGCCGCTTGTCAATTGTTTGACATCGACTTTGGTTGTAAATCCGGCATCCGTGGGGTTTTCCTGACGAATCTCGCCCGTCGGATTCGCCGCTTTGGCGGCGCGTTCGAGCGTCGCCAGATAAAGATGATTGAAACCGTCTTTTTCACTGCCGAAGAGAACCTGCGCATCGTCGGTCGGATTCGGTTCGACAATTCCTGAAAGCGACGCAATCCATTTGTCGTCCATTTCTTCGGTGACCAAAATTGTCTGTTCGCCTTTGCTGCCGACGTCGTGAACGTAAAAAATCTGTCTCCGTTTTAAGTCCTTATCAACGCGGTCAACGACGAGCGAAGAATTGTCCGCCGCCCATTTTAAGCTTCGAATATACGAGACGCCTTCGGCTTTCGGCAGATTGATTTCAAAAGGCTTTTCGCGGCTGCCGTCGGCGAGAGTGACGAAAATCTTCTGCTCGGTAAACCCGCGCCGCGTTGAATTCGCCTGCACGAATTCGTCGAGATAATTCGGCACGAACAGCGCCTTTTGCTTTGAACCGTCGCTCAGAACATAAGCGATTAATTTGCCGTCTTTCGTCGGATTGACATTGAAAACCGACACGAACGCCGCCGGATTCGCTTCCTTCGTTACTTGAGTCAACGAAGTTTCTTTCAGATTCAGCACGAAATAATTCCCGCCCGAAGAATACAGAATCGCGTCGTTCGAGAGCCATCGCGCGCCCGCTTCCGTGCCCTGCGTGCGCGTAATGCGGCGCGGCTTGACGGCTTGATTTTCCAAATCGAGCACGTAAATATCCGTGTTCTGCAGAAACAGAATGCGCTTTGAATCGGGCGAAAATTCGACGCCGCCGAGGTTTTTCTCGCGCGCTTTTAGAAAATCGTCGCGCGTCAGCAGACCGTAATTCAAACGGCTTTCCGGCGGCAGAGTGCGCGGCTCGAAATTCTGTTCGGCATTAACCAGAATCCGTGAATTTGTGTCGTCGGAATTGACGATATAAAGATTTCGCGGCTCTTTTCCTTCCGCGCTCCACGCGTAAACGACGTATTTCCCGTCGGGCGATAATTTTTCCGATTCCGGGCGCATTCCGGCTATTTGCGGCTCGCGCATAATGTCTTTGACCGTCAGATTTTGGGCGAAAACGGCAGACAGCGAGAGAAGGACAATAAATATCGGCAGAAAAAAGAGACGTTTTGTCATAAATATTGAAGAAATTTTAGTTTGTTTGGCGAAAAATAATACTTGTTTACGGCAATTCGAGGGCGTTTGCACGTTTTTCCGCGGCGGTCGTTTTTGATTTGTCGTCGCGGTAAATCACGCTTTCCCATTCGCCGTACATCGCGTTCGGGAGAACTATGAATTTGTTGCCCCACAAATCGCGCGCCTTATCGACTTCTTCGAAACGCGTCGCGACGGTTTTTGACTCGAACACATTTGATAAATCGTTGAGATTGTCGCCCATCAAAATCACGATGCGGTAGCGTCCGGCGATTGCCTGGCGGCGCGGTTCTTTGGTCGATTCTTTTTGCCGGAGTATCACGTTTTCGTCCGAAATATCGGGAAAACCGGCTGATTTCAGATTATCAACCGTCGCCTGTTTCTGTACTTCGTCGCGGTTTGAAACGTAGAAAATGCGCACGCCTTTCGACTTTGCATAGTTGGCAAAATCGACCGCGCCCGGAATCGGTTTGGCTTTGCGCAATTCGCCCCACGCGTACCAGTTTTTCAAATCGAACGCGAGCCGGTTTTTAGCACTGTAGGCTTGCGCGGGCGAATTGTCGAGCATCGTTTCGTCAATATCGACGACCACCGCGCGCGGCATTTTTCTTTGCGCTTTTGCAAGTTTTTTCGACGTTTTTTCATCGTCCTCAAGCGTCCGTTTTCCCCAGTAAAACGCCTGGTAAGCGAGCGCGCGATATTCCGCCGATTTCTGCATAAAGAGAATCGCGCCGACCTGATATTCATTGTCGGCGGATTGCGTTTGCGACTGCATCGCCTGCTGCGCGGTAGTCGAAACGGTGACGAAATAGGTCGAGACAATCGAGGATAGGACAAGCCCGAAGGTCAACAGATATTTTTTTGAATTCATAAGTTTTAGATTTGGTAAAAGATTTTTGATTGATTATAAAGTAAATATGACGGAAAATCCGCAAGCCGAGAAAGATTTGAAAGGAAAACGCGAAAAACTTTGCGAAGATGAAGCCGAAGAAAGTGAAAACCGCGCCTCGGAAAAAGACCGGAAAGCGCACCGCTATTACTACGACGACGCGCACGGCTACGAAGTTTACAACGCGGACGACGAGGACGAGGACGAAAAATAATAAAATCGAAGTATGAAAATCACGCCGCTTCACGAATGGAATCTGACGCCGCAAGCCGCAATCGAGCTGCAAAAACAATTCGCTTACGAAGTTGTCACCGAAGACAAATTTGAAAAGCCGATAAAAACCGTTGCCGGAATCGATCTGGGCTACGACGTCAAAACAAATCTGAGCCGCGCGGTAGTCGTGGTTTTAAAATTCCCCGAGCTTGAGCTTATCGAATCAGCCGAAGCGATTATGCCGATTCAGTTTCCGTACGTGCCCGGACTTTTATCTTTTCGCGAAACGCCGGTCGCAATCAAAGCGCTCGAAAAGCTCGGCACAGCGCCGGATTTGATTCTTTGCGACGGGCAGGGAATCGCGCACCCGCGACGTTTCGGCATTGCCTGTCATATCGGTTTAATTACAAATGTTCCGTCGGTCGGCGTGGCAAAATCTTTACTGGTCGGAAAATACGGAGCTTTAGGCGAAACGCGCGGAAGTTTTGCGCCGCTCGTCTACCGCAACGAACAGGTCGGCGTCGTCCTTCGCACAAAAGACAAGGTTCAGCCGCTTTACGTTTCGGTCGGACATCTTATCAGCCTCGAAACGGCGATTCAATACGTTCTCGAATGCGCGCCGAAATACCGCTTGCCCGAAACGACGCGCCTCGCCGACCGGATGGCATCGTATCGAAAGCGTTAATTTGAGCAGAGAAGAAAGGGGAGAAGGAAAGCAAATTTCCTTCTCCCCTTTCTCCGCTTCCTTACTTAAGCGGCGCATTTCTGCCGGTGCGCGTGATGGCGGTGCGTTTTTCGCTTGAGCCGTCGGCGACTTCGACTTTTATTTTACGGAAAGTGCCGTCGCGCCTGTCGTTCGTCGGTGTGTAGGAGATGATGTACTGCGTGCGCAGCTCGCCGGAGATTTCAAGCGCGATTCTTCCCAATTGCTCAATCGAATCGGGAAAATAAACCTTGCCGCCGGTTTCCTGTGCGAGGCGCGTGAGAAAAGCGCGCGCTTTCTGGCGGCGGCTGATTCCGGTTTCCGGATCGGGCACATCCGACAAATCGTTGGTAAACCCGACGGCGTAAATCTGCACGAACGATTTTCTCAAAAGCTCGAAAAGAAGTCTTTCGTCGTAGAGGCTGGCGCGGTCGTCGCCGTCCGTGACAAGAATCAGCGTGCGCAGCTTAACGTCTTCTTTTTTCTGCGAATTCTGATATTTATCAACCATCTGCGCCGCTTTATAAACCGCGTCGATGATTGCCGTCTGACCGCCTTCGACAAAGAGATTGTCGAGCGCGTTGTCAATCATCGGCTTATTCGGCGTAAATTCCTGCACGACCTCGATTTTGTTGGCGCTGACAAAGCGCACGACCGCTGTTTCATCCTGCGGTTTGTTTGTGCCGACGATGATTTTTCCGGCTTCGATGACCTTTTGAAGCTGCGTTCGCAAAGAGCGCGAATTATCAATTACGAGCGCGTTAAAGAGCGGAACCTGCGTGATTGAAACGGAAGTTACCGGCTGCAAAACGCCGTCTTCGTAAACCCTGAAAGCGGAATCCTTCAAATTTCCGACCGGGCGATTATTGCCGTTCAGGACGCGCACATTGAGGCTCACTTCTTCGGTATCGACCTTCACCACTTCGTTGTCTTCTTCGACTACGTCGGGCGACGGCGAGGGGGTCGGCTTAACGGTCGTATTCACCTTTGAATTCGGCGTCGGTGATTGATAAGAAGTCTGCATCGCGGCATTCGATTCTGACTTGCCGGTCGGCGGTTTTTGAATAGGTGTCTGAGCAGTTTTTTCCGCCTTGAGGGGCTGAATCGTGGCGTTGAGAATCCAGCCTTTAACGCTGCCGTCAGCGACGGAAACAAAAGACCAGCCGCTTGCCTCGCGTCCTTTTTCAACCGTCACGCGTTCACCCTTTTGCAGTGTTTGAAGTTTTTCCGCGTTAAAATCCGGCGCTTTGCGCAAGTGGGTCAACGTGACCGTGACTTCCGCCTGCTGGGCAAAAGCCGAAAAAGCAAAGAATAATGTTAGAGCCGATAGGCTAAAAATCTTTTTCATACATCCCTCCTGGACTATTTGCCGCCTTCCGGCGCGCTAACCGTGACCGTGACCGAACCCGTAGAAGTTCCGCCTTTGCCGTCGCTGATTGTGTATCTAAATCCGCCCGCCCCGCGAAAATTTTGGTTCGGAGTGAACCGTACGCCGCTGCCGACGATTTCGACCGTCCCGCCGACCGCATCCGTAACGCTCGACAAAACAATCGCGTCACCGTCGACGTCCGTATCGTTGCCGACAACATTAATGATGACCGGAACGCTTTCGCGGGTTGCCGCGCTGTCGGGATTTGCCGCAGGCGCGTCGTTGACAGGCGTAATGCGCAGCGAAACCGTCGCCGCGCGCGCGTCCGCCGTCCCGTCGTTGACGATAAACGTAAAGCTGTCCGAGCCGTTAAAGTTCGGTTTCGGCGTATACGTCAGATTCGCGCCCGTGCCGCTTAAATTACCGTTTGCCGGCGCTTTCAGAACAGAATAGGTCAGCTTATTCGCCGGTAAATCCGCGTCCGTTCCCGTTAGCGTGAAAGCGAGCGGCGTGTCTTCCGCGCCCGTCACTTCAGCCGGATTGCCGACCGGCGGAATATTGACTTCGCGAACCCGAATCGTCACGGTTTCTTCTGCCGACAGAGCCGGCAATCCGTTATCCGTTACGCGCACCGTGACATTGTAATTGCCCGCGCCCTGCGCTTCCGTCGGCGTCCACGTAAACGCGCCGGTCGAAGGATTAATCGACGCGCCCGCCGGAGCGTTCACCAAACTGTAAGTTAATGAGTTTGCCGGCAAGTCCGCGTCCGCTGCCGCCGCGTTAAACGCCAGCGGAGTTTCTTCATCGACGGTTTTATTTCCGATTGCCGTTAATTTCGGCGCAAGGTTGATTTCGTTTACGCGCACCGTAAAGCGGCGCGTATCCGAGAGATTCGGCGAGCCGTTATCATTAACCTGAATCGTAATCGGGTATTCGCCCGCGCCCTGCGCTTCGGACGGCGTCCACATAAACACGCCGCTCGCCGGGTTAATCGACGCGCCCGCCGGAGCATTGACCAGGCTGTAGGTCAGCGCGTTTACCGGTAAATCGATGTCGGTCGCGGCTGCCGTGAAAGTCAGCAGCGTGTCTTCGTCAACGGTTTTGTTTGCGATGTCGGCAAGGCGCGGCGCGACGTTGACCTCATTGACGCGAACATTGAACGTCCGCGAATCCGACAAGCTCGGCGAACCGTTGTCGGTGACGCGTACCGTGACCGGAAATTCGCCCGCGCCCTGGGCTTCCGTCGGCGTCCACGAGACTGCTCCGGTTCGGGAATCAATCGTCATTCCCGTCGGCGCACCGGCGCCGAGCGAGTAAGTCAAAGTATTTACGGGGTCGTCCGTGTCCGTGCTTTTTACGCCGATGGAAAGCGTTGTCAGCTCATCGACGGTTTGCGGCGCAATTGCCGATAGAATCGGCGGGCTGTTGACTTCCTGCGCCGTCAGCTTGACGGGAACGTCCGTCGCTGCCGTGCCGTCGGAAACCCGCAGAGTGAAACTATAAACGGAGCCGTTGCCCTGCGCTTCCGTCGGCGTCCATGTAAACGCGCCGCTCGAAGGATTGATTGACGCTCCGGCGGGCGCATTGATAAGCGAAAACGTCAGCGGCTGGTTCGGAATATCCGTGTCCTGCGCGGACGCCGCAAACGTGTAAGCGGAAAGTTCGTTAACGGTCGCCGCCGGCACGTTTGAAAGCGTCGGCGCGACGTTGACTTCTCTGACCGCGACGCTGACGGTCTGGGTGGCGGTCGCCGCGCCGTCCGAAACGTTGACGCGGAACGTGAAATTGCCGGGTCCTTGCGCTTCGGAAGGCGTCCACCGGAACGCGCCCGAAACGGGGTCAATCAATGCTCCGGCGGGGGCTTCCGCGAGACTGAATCGCAGCGCGCTCGGCGGATTGTCAATATCGTTGGCGGTAGCCGAAAAGCTCAACTGGGTCAGCTCGTCCAAAGCGGCAGCTGTTTGCGAAAGGGAAATGGTCGGCGCGTCGTTGACGGAATTTACTTTAATAATGACGGTTACTTCGCTCGAATCCGCAATTCCGTCGCTTGCCGCGTAGGTAAAGCTGTCGGTGCCGTTGAAATTGGCTTCCGGCGTGTAGGCGAAAGACCCGTCGCCGTTTAAGGAAAGCGTCCCGTGTGAGGGATTTGAGACGGGTTTCGCCGCCGAAACGCTTAATTTATCGTCCTCTTCGTCCGTATCGTTGACTAAAACACCGCGTCTGGAATCAATTCTTAAACTCGTGTCTTCATCAGTCGTATAAGAATCGGCGACTCCGACGGGCGGGCTGTTGGTCGAAAACGACTCGAAAAATTTGTCAATCTGCGGCGTATCGATGA
>DASWRC010000011.1:0-14870 GCA_036403375.1 Pyrinomonadaceae bacterium | reverse complement strand
AGACGCGTCAATTTTGAGGCGTCTCTTTTTGTGCCAACTGAAATCCATTCCGGGAAATCTAATAATTGAAACAATCATAGAGTTTGACCGTAAAAAACACTTTGCAAATTCTTCGGTTCGTTATTTGTGGAATAATTTAGGAAATAATTTTTGAGGGAAATATGATTTTTAAACTGTGCCCGCGCCGGATTCTGGCATTTTCGATGCTTGTCCTGCTCGGCTTTTCGACGATTTCGACAGCCGCGCGCCCGCCGCAAAATTTGTTTTTGCAGCAGAACCGACAGGTCAAAAAACTACCGCCCGTTAATTGGATTCGCAGCCGTCAGATTGACGTCAAACATATTGCGATTGATTTGAGATTCGACTGGGAAAAGGAATCGGCGAGCGGCGTTTCGACCGTCACGCTCGCGCCCTTTAAAGACACGAACAAGATTTCGCTCGACGCGGCGGCGATGACGATTAATTCCGTCAAAACGGCGCGCGGCGCGGACTTGAAATTCATTTACGACGGCAAGCGCGACGGCGATAATTTGGAAATAACTTTAGACCGCGTTTATAAAGGCGGTGAAGACGTGACCGTCAAAGTCGATTACGCGACGAATTACGTGAACCGTGCCGACGCGGACACCGCAATCGGCAGCTTCGGGCGCGGGATTCGGTTTATCAAGCCGACGGCGGAAGAGCCGAATAAGCCGCGCCAAATCTGGTCGCAGGGCGAATCGGAATTTAACCGTTACTGGTTTCCGTCCTACGACAGCCCGAACGATTTTCGCACGACCGAGCTGCGGGCGACCGTGCAGAAGCCTTATTTTGTCGTTTCAAACGGTCAATTGATGGAAACGAAAGAAAACGCGGACGGCACGCGCACGTTTTACTGGAAAATGGACACGCCATACTCAAATTATCTGACCTCAATCGTCGTCGGCGAATACACGGAAATCAAAAACGGCGAATACGACGGCAAACCCGTCTATGCTTACGGCTACCCGTCAGAGGCAAAAGAAGTCGCCTTGACGACCAAAAATCTGCCCGCGACCATCAAGTTTTTCTCCGACAAAACCGGCGTCAAATACGCTTATCCGAAATATTCGCAAACCTTTGTCGAAGATTTCGGCGGCGGCATGGAAAATATTTCCGCGACGACGCAAATCGAGGAAATGATTCACGACGAGCGCGAACTGCTCGACACCGACAGCGAATCGCTGCAATCGCACGAGCTGGCGCATCAATGGTTCGGCGATTTCGTGACCTGCCGCGACTGGGGACAAATCTGGCTCAACGAGAGTTTCGCGACTTATTTTCAGGCGCTCTGGGACGAGGAATTAAAAGGACACGAATATTTTCTCTACAACGACGTGCGCTCGAATCAAGACCAGGTTCTGGGCACCTGGAATTCGGGCAATCGACGTCCGATTGTGACGAAATATTACGCCAACAAAGACGCGATGTTCGACAATTACGCGTATCCCGGCGGCGGTTCGGTTCTGCACATGCTCCGCAAACATCTGGGCGACGAGCGCTTTTTTAAGGCGATGAATCATTACCTGACCGCCAATGCGCACAAGCCGGTTTCGACCGAAGATTTGCGGATTGCGATTGAAGAGGCGACGGGCGAATCGATGGACTGGTTTTTCGACCAGTGGCTTTACCGCATGGGTCATCCCGTGTTTGAAGTGACGCAAAGCTGGGACGACGGCGCGAAGAAATTAACCCTGAACGTCAAGCAGACGCAAAAGGTCGATTTAATGAACGAATACCCGCAAACGCAGTATTTCCAGACAAAAGTGGACATTGAAATCGACGGGCGCGTCGAGCAGGTTTGGATTGAACCGCAAGCCGAAAACACCTTTACGTTTGACGCCGCCGCCAAACCGCAGCTTGTCAATTTCGACTACGAGGGAACTATCCTCAAAGAGCTCAAGTTCGAAAAATCCGTGGACGATTTGATTTACCAGATGCTCAACGATAAAGACCTTCTCGGCAGACGCTGGGCGATGGAAGAATTGGAGCAGAAAGCGGCAAATGCGGCGGATAAGGAAAGGATTGTGACGGCATATATCGCGGCATTCGCGAAAGAGAAAAACAGCGACGTGCGCCGCGCGGCGCTCTCGAAGGTTAATAATCTTTCACTGCCGCAGGTTCAACCCGGCGCGCCGCTTCCCGCCGTCATTTTGAGCGAAGCCGTCACGCAGACGCTTCTGAAAGCGCTGAAGGACGAAAATTCGCTGATTCGCTCCGATGCGATTGAACTGCTCGGCGCCACGAAGGACACGAAATACGCCGACCTTTACCTCGCGGCTTTGAACGACCGGAGCTACGGCGTGATTGATTCGGCGGCGGAGGCTCTGGGCGCTACAAAAAGTCCGAAAGCCTTTGACGCGCTTCTCCGTCTGACGCGAACGGCGTCGTGGAAAGGTCGCATCGAATCAGCCGGATTCAGCGGTCTCGCGGCTCTTGCGGACAAACGCGGATTTGAGGAAAGCTACAAGTTCGTGACGAATAAAAGCAACAATTACAACGCTCGAACGGCGGCGCTGGCGGTCATCGGGGCGACGGGAAAGGGCGATGAGCGCGCTTTTCCGGTGATTTTCGAGCAATTCAAAATCGCGCTCGACAACACCGATTATCAAGGGCTTTTTAATTCTGTCGGGGGCATCGTCCGGCTCGCCGACCCGCGCGGTCAGCAGGCTTTTGATATGCTCAGGGAAAAATTTAAAGGACAGACGAACATCCTCGGTTACGTGAATGTTCTCGAAGCCCAATTCAAAGCCGCAATCGGGAAGTAAATTAAAAGTTCAGAGTGCTGAGTTCTAAGTCAAATTCGAGAACTCAGCACTTAATCGAAACATTTATGAAAAACATATCTTTTGGCAAAAAATTATTAGCGGCGGCAATGCTCGGAACATTTGCCGTTTCGTCCGTCGTACAGGCTCGTCCCCGTAACGATTCTTTTCAGCAGGACGAGCAGAAACAGGTTAAAAAGCTTCCGCCCGTGCATTATGTTCGGAGCCGCGATTTCGATATGCAGCATATCGCGCTCAACCTGAAATTCGACTGGGAAAAAGAGCAGGCATTCGGGACGGCGACCGTTACGCTCGCGCCCTTGACGCCGAATTTTCAAACCGTTAAGTTAGACGCCGGCGCAATGACGATTAATTCCGTTAAATTGAACGGCAAAGATTTGAAATTCAGCTACGACGAGCCGAATTCCAATCTTTCGATAAATCTCGACCGCGTTTACAGCGTCGGCGAAGCGATTACGCTTGTCGTCGATTACGGCACGAAAGGCGTCGTCGTGACAAACACGCTCGGGTTTGGCGCGGGCGGCGGTTTGAAATTCATAAAACCCAGCGCCGATAATCCGAATCGCCGCCGTCAAATCTGGTCGCAGGGCGAATCCGACTACAACCGTTTCTGGTTTCCGTCCTACGATAGCCCGAACGATTTTGCGACCACTGAATTAACGGCGACGGTCGAAAAATCGATGTTCGTCATTTCAAACGGAAAACTTATCGAACGCCGGGACAATAAGAACGGGACGGAGACTTTTCACTGGAAAATGGACACGCCGCACGCCAATTATCTGACCTCAATCGTCGTCGGCGAGTACACGGAAATTAAAGGCGAATACGCCGGCGTTCCGGTTTCGACCTATCTTTTCCCGAACGAGGCGAAAGAGGGCGCGGCGTCGGTCAAACGTCTGCCCGATATGGTCAGGTTTTTCTCGGAGAAGCTCGGCGTAAAATATCCGTACGTGAAATACGCGCAAACGATGGCGGAAGGCTTTAACGGCGGCATGGAAAACATTTCGGCGACGACGATGACGCCTTCGATGATTCACGACGAGCGCGAATTGATTGATTCCGACAGCGAAGGCTTGCAGTCGCACGAGCTGGCGCATCAATGGTTCGGCGATTTAGTGACGTGCCGCGAATGGTCGGAAGTCTGGCTCAACGAATCGTTTGCCACCTACATGCAGGCGCTCTGGGACGAACATTCAAAAGGTCACGAATATTTTCTATACTCGGACGTGCGCTCGAATCAGCAATCTTATTTGAACACCTGGAATCAGGGCAACCGGCGTCCGGTTGTGACGAAATATTACACCAACGCCGATGCGCTTTTCGATACCTACGCGTATCCGCGCGGCGGTGCGGTTCTGCATATGCTCCGCAAACATCTGGGCGATGAAATGTTTTTCAAGTCCCTGAATCATTACCTGACGAAAAACGCCAATTCGCCTGTCGAGACCGAAGAGCTTCGGATCGCGATTGAAGAAGCGACGGGCGAATCGATGGACTGGTTTTTCGACCAGTGGCTTTACCGCATGGGTCATCCCGTGTTTGAAGTGACGCAAAGCTGGGACGACGGCGCGAAGAAATTAACCTTGAACGTCAAGCAGACGCAGAAGATTGACCCGCTCAACCTATATCCGCAGGTCGAATATTTTCAGGCGAAAGTCGATGTTGAAATCGACGGGCGCGTCGAGCAGGTTTGGATTAAGCCGCAAGCCGAAAACACCTTTACGTTTGACGCCGCCGCCAAACCGCAGCTTGTCAATTTCGACTACGAAGGCGCTTTGATAAAGGAACTGAAGTTCGACAAATCGACCGACGAGCTGCTTTATCAATTCAAAAACGACAAAGACGTGCTCGGTCGCGTGTGGGCGATGAATCAGCTCATTCCGCGCTACCGTTCAAAAGACGCGAACGACGGGGACAAAGCGAAAATTCTCGCCGCAATGAATCAGGCAATTACGGGCGAAACCGTCTGGATGATTCGGCGCGACGCGATTCAGGCGATTGCCCAGCCGCCGCAGGGAAATCCAAACGCGCCGAATGCCGCGCCGGCAAATTTTGACGCGGCAACTGTGACGGCTTTGACGGCGGCGACCAAAGATGCGAATTCAAACGTTCGCGCGGCGGCAATTACGGGGCTGGGCTTTTTGCGCGATGCGAAATACGCCGAGACGTTTCTCGCGGCTTTGAACGACCGGAGCTACGGCGTGATTGATGCGGCGGCAATTTCGCTGGGGCGAACCAAAGACGCACGCTCCTTTGAGGCGCTCGCGAAACTGGCGGAAACCGCTTCGTGGAAAGACCGCGTGCGCATTGCCGGATTGCAGGGTTTGGCATCTCTGGGCGACAAACGCGCGGTTGATTTGGGCTTCAAATACACGGATAAATCGTATGCCGGCAATGTTCGCTCGACCGCTTTGAACGTTCTCGCGGCAAGCGGAAAAGGCGATGCGCGAATTTACCCGTTATTGCTCGAAAATTTCAAAAAGTCTCTTGAAGCCAATAGCTTTCAGGGAATTTTTAACGGTCTTCAGGCATTTATCAGCCTCGGCGACCCGCGCGGGCAGGAAGCGTTTGATTTGGCACGGGAGAAATTCAAGACAAACCAGAATATTCTCGGCGCTGTCAATCAGCTCGAAGGGCAGTTTAAGAAGGCAGTCGAGCAGAAATAAACGGTTGGCAAAAAAACCGAAAACACGAATCGTTCGGCGCGGGCGGTTCGTGTTTTTATTCTGTCCGTTTTAAGATAAAATCTAAAAAAATCAATGCGTAAAATAACAATCTACATAACAATTGCAGCGGTCTTTTTAATCCTTTTTGCCGGTCAGATTTTCGCCCAAACCGGTGAAATCACGCGGCAGGAAATGCTGCGCGGCTCAGTCACGCCCGAGCGCGAATGGTGGGACGTTCAGCATTATCGTCTGGCAGTCGAATTTTTCCCCGAAACGAAATCAATCAAGGGCGCGAACGAGATAATCTTCAAAACCCTCAAAGCGGGCAATAAAATGCAAATCGATTTGCAGCCGCCGCTTGAAATCAAAAAAATCACGCACGGCGGCGCGGAGCTTAAATTCGAGCGCGAAGGCAATGTTTATTGGGTTTCTTTCGATAAAGACGTGCCGGCTGGGAAAGAAGATAAAATCGAAGTTTTCTATGAAGGAAAACCTGTCGAGAGCCGCAATCCGCCGTGGAGCGGCGGCGTGACGTGGGGACGCGACGATTTGGGCGAGCATTTTATCTGTACGACCGCGCAGGGAATCGGCGCGAGCATCTGGTGGGCGAACAAAGACCACGGCGCGGACGAGCCCGACCGCGGAATGCAGATTGACGTGACGGTGCCCGAAAATTTAACGGCTGTTTCAAACGGTCGCCTGAAAAAAATCGACCAGAACCCGACCGCCAAAACCAGAACTTTTCACTGGGAAGTCGTCAACCCGATTAACAATTACGGTGTCAACGTCAATATCGGCAACTACGTCCACTGGGAAGAAAAATTCCCGGGCTTGGGCGGCAATCTCGATATTCAATACTGGGTTCTGGCGCACCAGAAAGAGGTCGCGATGAAGCAGTTCAGGGAAGTTCCGCGAATGCTGAAAGCCTTTGAACACTGGTTCGGAAAATACCCGTTTTACGAAGACGGCTACAAGCTGGTGGCGGTTTCCTACGCCGGAATGGAGCATCAAAGCTCGGTCACCTACGGCAATTTTTTTCGCAACGGTTACCGGGCGCGAGATTACAGCGGCACGGGCATCGGCTTTAAGTTCGACTTTATAATCGTTCACGAATCCGGTCACGAATGGTTCGGCAACAACATCTCGATGAAGGACGCCGCCGATATGTGGATTCACGAAGGCTTTACGAATTACTCGGAAAATCTTTTTGTCGAATATTATTTCGGTAAAGAAGACGCCGAAACCTACGTCATCGGCAGCCGCCACAACATCCGAAACGATAAACCGATTATCGGCACCTATAATTCGAACCGCGAAGGCTCGGGCGATATGTATGCGAAAGGCGGAAATATGCTGCACACCATTCGCCACCTTATCAATGACGATGCAAAATGGCTCGCAATCCTGCGCGGGCTCAACAAAGATTTCTGGCATCAAACCGTCACGACCGCGCAAATCGAAGCCTATATCACGCAAAAAGCCGGCATCGATTTGAGCAAAGTTTTCGAACAGTATCTGCGGACGACCAAAATCCCGCTGCTGCAATACAAAACCGACGGCAAAACTCTTTCGTTCAAGTACGACCGCGTCGTTGACGGTTTCGCGATGCCGCTGAGGGTCGCGGTTAACGGCAAGGAAATCGTCATCACGCCGAATCAGACGACGCAGACGATGACTCTGCCGGAAGAAATCAAAACCTTCGCCGTCAATCGCAATTTCTACGTCGATTCGGAAGCGATGAAGTAAAAAAAACTTCAAAAAGTGCTTTGATTCAACTTTGCGCCTTAGCGACTTTGCGGGAGAAATTGGTTTCCCGCAAAGTCGCTAAGGCGCAAAGAAAACTAGGTAACAACTAAAAATTAAAAAATAGCCATAGCAAAATTGTTTATGCTACACTTCTAACATTCTTTGCTGATAAATCCCTTAAAAATTAGATTAAGCTGTTTTTCGCTTCGATAATGTGAGGTTATTTAAATGACGAAACTAAAGGTGAATAGTAAACAGTATGAGACGGACGCCGACCCGAATACGCCTTTGCTCTGGGTTTTGCGCGACGATTTGGGTTTGACCGGCACGAAATTCGGCTGCGGCGTCGCGCAGTGCGGAGCCTGCACGGTGCACGTCGGCGGCGAAGCAAAGCGCTCGTGCGTGACGCCTTTGAAAGCCGTCGGCGAAAGCGAAGTGACGACTATTGAAGGGCTTTCCGCCGATTTAACGCATCCGCTGCAAAAAGCCTGGATTGCCGAAGAAGTTCCGCAATGCGGATATTGTCAATCGGGGCAGATTATGTCGGCGGCGATTCTTTTGAGAGAAAACAAAAAGCCGACCGATAAAGACATCGACCAGGCGATGTCGGGCGTCATTTGCCGCTGCGGAACTTATAATCGCATCCGCAAAGCCATCAAGCTCGCCGCGATAAACGGAGGTAAATAAAAATGTCGAAGCCGAAAAACGAAATCGATCGCCGCTCGTTCCTGAAAGCCAGCCTCGTCGCCGGCGGCTCATTGCTTTTGAGCTTTAATTTGCCGGCAAATTCGCGCGCCGAAGAAAAATTTAATGCGCCCCAACCAGCGCAAACCGATTTTCAACCGAACGCCTATTTTAAAATCGCGAAGGACGGCAAAGTAACCGTCATCGTCGGTCAGTCGGAAATGGGACAGGGCGTTTTAACGTCGCTGCCGATGATTATTGCCGAAGAACTGGAAGTCGAATGGAAAAACGTCGCCTTTGAATCCGGTCCGGCGGATAAGGCGTTTATTAATTCGACAATCGGAAGCCAGGTCACCGGCGGAAGCTCAAGCGTCAAGGCGTTTTTTGAACCGCTCCGAAAATCAGCGGCTTCGGTGCGTGAAATGCTCGTTTCCGCCGCTGCCGAAACGTGGAAAGTCGCGCCCGAAACCTGCCGCGCCGAATCGGGCAAAGTCGTTCACGCGGCGACAAAACGCGCAATCGCTTACGGCGATTTGCTGGAACGCGCCGCGCAATTGACGCCGAACCCGAATCCGAAGCTCAAAGACCCGAAAGATTTCAAAATTATCGGTAAATCGATGCCGCGTCTCGATACGCCGGGCAAGGTAGACGGCTCCGGCATTTTCGGCATCGACGTGAAGGTCGAAGGAATGCTGACCGCGACGATTTTGCGCTGCCCGGTTTTTGAAGGCAAGGTGAAATCGGTTGACGACACGGCGGCAAAAGCCGTGAAAGGCGTGCGGTCGGTCCTGCCGCTCGGTTACGGCGTCGGCATTGTTGCGGACAATTACTGGGCGGCAAAAAAAGGACGCGACGCGCTCAAGGTTGAATGGGACGGCGGGAAATTTGCCGGTGTCAGCAGCGAAGCGATTTATCGAACTTACGCCGAAGCCGCC
This sequence comes from Pyrinomonadaceae bacterium, assembly GCA_036403375.1. GTDB lineage: Bacteria > Acidobacteriota > Blastocatellia > Pyrinomonadales > Pyrinomonadaceae > JAFDVJ01. The sequence goes on along the minus strand of DASWRC010000011.1, from coordinate 6,035 downwards.
GCTAACGAGAAAGGTTTGACGGCGAAAAAAGTCGGCGACGCGAGCGCGGCAAAATCGAGCGCCGTGAAAACCGTCGAAGCCGTCTACTTTGCGCCGTATCTGAGCCACGCGACGATGGAGCCGATGAATTTTACGGCGGACGTGCGCGGCGATTCGTGCGAGCTGTGGGGCGGAATTCAGGGGCAGTTGATTATTCAAAAAGTCGTCGCGCAAACGCTCGGACTCGCGCCCGAAAAAGTAAAAGTCAACACTACCTTACTCGGCGGCGGTTTCGGGCGGCGCATCGGTCTGGATTATGTTCTGGACGCCGTTTTGCTTTCAAAATCGGTCGGCAAACCCGTCAAAGTCGTCTGGACTCGCGAAGACGACATACAGCACGATTTTTATCGTCCGGCGACCTATAACAAAATGTCTGCCGGGGTAGATGCGAGCGGCAAACCGGTTTTCTGGGAACACCGCGTCGTCAATCCCTCGATTATCGCGCCGATTGCGCCGGTAATTTTCGGGTTCGCGCTGCCCGACACGCAAGTTGACGATTCCTCGGTCGAAGGCGCTTCGACGCTGCCTTACGACATTCCGAATTTGCAGGTCGATTGGATTCGCAAAGAAACGGGCGTCCCGGTCGGCTTCTGGCGCTCGGTCGGAAGCTCGCACACGGCTTTTTCGACCGAATGTTTTCTGGATGAACTAGCCTTTGCCGCCGGACGCGACCCGCTGCAATTTCGTCTTTCGCTGCTCGAAAATCATCCGCGCCATCGCGGCGTGTTAGAGCTTGCCGCGACGAAAGCCGGTTGGGGAAAACCTTTGCCGCAAGGCGTTTTCCAGGGAATTGCCGTCCATGAAAGCTTTGGCAGTTTCGTCGCGCAGGTCGCCGATGTTTCGGTTGCGCCGGACGGCGGCGTTAAAGTCCGGCGCGTCGTCTGCGCGGTCGATTGCGGGCAGGTCGTCAATCCCGATACGGTCGCGGCGCAGATGGAAAGCAGTATCATTTTCGGTTTAACGGCGGCGCTTTACGGCGAAATTACGATTAAAGACGGGCGCGTCGAGCAGCGAAATTTCTACGATTACAAGATGCTCAGGATGCACGAATCGCCGCCGATTGAAGTTTATATCGTGCCGAGCACGGAAAAACACGGCGGCGTCGGCGAACCCGGCACGCCGCCGATTGCGCCGGCGGTCGTCAACGCGATTTTTGCGGCGACCGGCAAACGAATCCGCCGTCTGCCGATTCGCACGGAAGAATTGAAAAAGGCTTGAGAATAAGGAGAACGTGAAATGAAAAGAACTGAAAAAATGCCGACGCGCGATGTTTTAAAATTGTTCTTTATCACCGCCGCGTGCTTGATTTTTGCCGGTTTCGCGTGGTCGGGTCAAAACCGAAAAGCCGCGCCCGACGATTCGCCGGACCAGACCAAAGAACAGCTTTCCAAAGCGGCGTTTTCCGAAGCCTACAAGGTTTTTATGTCGCCGCGCTGCGCCAATTGTCATCCGGCGGGCGACGTTCCGACACAAACGGACGCGATGACGCTGCATACGCAGAATGTCGTGCGCGGCGCTGAGGGCAAAGGCAGATACGGGATGAAATGCGCGACCTGTCACCAATTGGAAAACCTCGACGGCGAACATCTTCCGCCCGGCGTTTCGACCGGCTGGCACATGCCGCCCGCCGATATGAAGATGGTTTTTCAGGGACGAACCGCGCACGAGCTCTGCGAACAATTTAAAGACCCGAAACAAAACGGCGGCAAAAAAACTCTTGCCGCCGCGATGGAGCATCTCGAAGCAGACCCGCTCGTTCTGTGGGGCTGGTCGCCGGGCAACGGTCGCACCGTGCCGCCGCTCTCGCACGAAGAGTTTATGAAAAATATCAAGGCGTGGATGGAAAACGGCGCGGCGTGTCCCGATTAAACCGGGCGTTTGTTTGACTAAAGCCCTTGAAAGAACTAAACTTTTAACTTCTTGACGTGGTGAGTTACAGCGACTTGCGACCACGAAAAAAAATCGCTAAACAGCTACGAGTTTTCAAATCAAATTTTAGAAAAAAACTCTGTGCTGTGCGGCGCGGAGTTTTTTACATTTGTGATTGCCGATTGCCGATTTGCGATTTTATTTCGCTAATCAGGACAATCAATAAACAATCGCCAATCGCAAATTGAAAATCGCAAATATGAGTAAATTTCTAGATTTGTTAAAAGAAAAAATCGTCGTTTTCGACGGCGCGATGGGCAGCAATCTGCAGGGGCAGAATCTTTCGATTGAAGATTGGGGCGGGGCGAATTTTGAAAATTGCTCGGAAAATCTGCTTTATACAAAGCCCGAAGCGATTGAAACGGTGCATCTCGGCTTTCTCGATGTCGGCTGCGACGTGATTGAAACGAACAGCTTCGGCGGTTCGGAAGTCGTATTGCAGGAATTCGGAATTGCCGATAAAACCTACGACGTCAACCTCCGCGCGGCGCAGCTCGCAAAACGCTTGGCAAACGATTACTCAACCAAAGAAAAGCCGCGCTTTGTCGCCGGTTCAATCGGACCGGGAACAAAATTGCCGACGCTCGGACATATCACTTACAGGGACTTGAAAGCGGCTTACATCGAACAGGTGCGCGGGCTCTTTGACGGCGGCGTCGATTTATTTATCGTCGAAACCTGCCAGGATTTGCTGCAAACCAAAGCCGCCCTGCGCGCGATTTTTGAATTGTTCGAGCAGAATCGCACGCGCCTTCCGGTCATCGCGCAGGTCACAATCGAAACTTTCGGGACGATGCTCAACGGCACGGAAATCGCGGCGGCGCTGACCGCGCTCGAACCGTTTCCGATTGACGTTATCGGGATGAATTGCGGGACGGGTCCGAAACAGATGTCGGAATCGCTCAAATACCTGTGCGAAAATTCGCCGATTCCGGTTTCGGTTTTGCCGAACGCCGGACTGCCGGAAGTCAAAGACGGCGCGCAGTACTACGACGAAACGCCCGAAAGCTTTGCCGCGCAGGTCGAGCATTTCGCGAAAGATTTCGGGGCAAATATCGTCGGCGGCTGCTGCGGAACGTCGCCCGAACACCTGCGGCTCGTCGTTGAAAGAATGCAGGGAGTTTCGCCCAAAAATCGGGAAGCGCGGTTTGTTCCGGCGGCTTCTTCGATTTATTTTCAGCAGCCGTACATTCAGGACAATTCGTTTTTGATTATCGGCGAGCGCGTCAACGCTTCGGGTTCGAAAAAGATGCGCGATTTGCTGGAGGCGGAAAACTGGGACGGACTTGTTAATCTCGCTAAATCGCAGGAAAAAGAAGGCGCGCACATCCTGGACGTGAACGTCGATTTTGTCGGGCGCGACGGCGTCGCGGATATGAACGAGCTGGTTTCAAGGCTCGTCACGAACGTTAAAATTCCGCTCATGCTCGATTCGACTGAGTGGGAAAAAATGGAAGCCGGATTGCAGCACGCGGGCGGCAAATGCCTTTTGAATTCGACCAATTACGAGGACGGCGAGCCGCGCTTTTTCAAGGTTCTCGAACTCGCCAAAGAATACGGTGCCGGATGTGTCATCGGTTTGATTGATGAGGAAGGAATGGCGCGAACGGCGCAGGACAAGGTGAAAATCGCGCGGCGCGCTTTCAAAGACGCGACCGAATTCGGCATCCAAGCGCACGATATTTTCTTTGACCCGCTCGCGTTGCCGATTTCGACCGGCATTGAAGAAGACCGCAAAAATGCGGACGAAACGATTAAAGCGATTAGACAAATTCATGAGGAATTGCCCGAAACAAACATTTTGCTTGGTGTTTCAAACATTTCTTTCGGTTTAAATCCGGCGGCGCGCGTCGTTTTGAATTCCGTTTTTCTGCACGACTGTACCGAAGCGGGAATGAACGCGGCGATTGTCAACGCTTCAAAGATTCTGCCGCTCAACCGGTTTAACGAGCACGAAATCGAAGTCGCGCGCGAGCTGATTTACGATAAACGCCAATTCGAAGGCGACATTTGCGTTTATGACCCGCTGACGGAATTTACGACGCTTTTCGAGGGCAAAACGACCAAATCGATGAAGCCCGACGTTTCAAATCTTACGATTGAGGAGAAATTGAAACATCACATTATCGACGGTGAAAAAATCGGTCTGGAAGATAATCTGAAAATCGCGCTCGGAAAATATCCGGCTTTGGAGATTATCAATACGATTTTACTCGACGGAATGAAAACCGTCGGCGACCTTTTCGGTTCGGGACAGATGCAATTGCCGTTCGTTTTGCAGTCAGCCGAAGCGATGAAAACGGCTGTCAAATTTCTCGAACCGTTTCTCGATAAGGTCGAAGGCGAATCGAACAAAGGCGTTCTCGTGCTCGCGACCGTCAAGGGCGATGTCCACGACATCGGCAAAAATCTGGTCGATATTATTCTGACCAATAACGGCTATAAAGTAGTCAATCTCGGCATCAAGCAGCCGATTGACGAGATTTTGAATTCGTGGAACGAGACGCGAGCCGACGCTATCGGGATGAGCGGCTTGCTCGTCAAATCGACGCTCGTGATGCGCGACAATCTCGAAATTATGAACGAGCGCGGCATCAATGTTCCGGTTATTTTAGGCGGCGCGGCGCTCAATCGCCGGTACGTCGATAATGATTTGATTCCGCTTTACGAAGGCGAATTGTTTTACGCCCGCGATGCTTTTGACGGACTGCACGCGATGGACAAGCTGACGCAGCGGGATGAAAGCAGCGGGAAGAGCGAGGTGGTTAAAACCAAATCGGCGGCTGCCGGAAACGGAATTTCCGACTCCGAAATTCAAACTGTCGAAGATTCGGAAGATTTGGTCGGCGAAGATGCCAAGCTCGGAATGGTCGCGGCGCGCGTCAACCAGCGAACAACCGACGAAGAAAGGACGAAACACACAACAAAATCGGATATCTCGCGCGAAGTGCCGATTCCGAGCGCGCCTTTTTACGGCTCGAAGGTGGTTGAAATCAAGGATTTGACAAAAGTTTTCGCCTTTATCAACGAAACCGCGCTCTTCAAAGGTCAGTGGCAATACAAACAAGGCAAAAAGACGAAGCAGGAATACGAGCAAACTTTAAGGGAAATCGTCTATCCGAAATTTGCCGAAATCAAAGCGCAGGCAATTCGCGAAAAATTACTGGAAGCAAAACTGGTTTACGGATATTTTCCGTGTCAGTCGGAAGGCAACGATTTAATCATTTACGAGGCGGACGAAAAGACCGAGCGCCTGCGCTTTACATTTCCGCGCCAGCCAATCGACCAGCGCGGCGGCAAAAACCTGTGTCTCGCCGATTATTTCGCTTCAAAAGATTCGGGTAAAATCGACGTCGTCGCGTTTGATTTGGTAACGATGGGAAGACGCGCCAGCGAGCACGCGCTCGAACTTTTCAAATCCGACAACTATACGGATTATCTTTTGTTTCACGGTTTATCGGTCGAATCGGCGGAAGCTTTAGCCGAACTGTGGCACAAACGAATCCGCGAGGAGCTGGACATTTCCGGCGCGGACGCCGCCGAGTTAACAAAACTCTTTCACCAGGGCTATCAGGGCTCGCGCTACAGTTTCGGTTATCCGGCGTGTCCGAATCTCGAAGACCAGACGAAGCTTTTCGAGCTTTTGCAGCCGGAACGAATCGACGTTGAGCTTTCCGAAGAGTTCCAGCTTCATCCCGAACAATCGACTTCGGCAATTATCATTCATCACCCGGAAGCGAAGTATTTCAATATCGAATAGCGCCGAAGCCAAACTTTGATTCGATACAAACCGCCAAAAATAAGACTTTTGGCGGCTTGTATTTTTTATTGAGGATTTTGAGACCGTTTGCCGAAAATTTGCGCGTTAGGCGGCGGGAGTGAATTTTATGGCAATAAATATTAATCGGATTCAACGCCCGGCAGACCGTAGTTTATTTTTAATGGCGGCGGTTTTGTTTCCGCTGCTGGTTTTTATCGGATTTTCTAAGACTTATTATTTGCGCGCGGCGTTTTTCTGCTCATCGCTTCCTACCCGCTGCGGTTCTATTTTCATTTACCGAAACGTG
>DASWRC010000010.1:0-62055 GCA_036403375.1 Pyrinomonadaceae bacterium | reverse complement strand
GAGTCGTTTTGGTTATTGCCGGTTTAGCAGCAATTCTGATCGGTATTCTGGGAGGAATCGGCGGTGCCGGATTTTTCGTCCTGATAAAATTGGTCGGTTTCGGCATTGTTATCCTCGTCTCCGGGCTACGCCTGGTCGCGGCAGGAAGAAGTTAGCCCGAAAACGGATTTACCGACAAAACATACCGGCATTAGAGGCGTGAAAGGACGCGCTTCTAAACCGTCATTCCGCCGTCCACGGCGATGGTTTGCCCCGTGATATAGCTCGAAGCCTCGGACGCCAGAAAAACCGTAAGCCCTTTGAGTTCGCCCGCCTCACCGACGCGCGGAATGACGTTATTTTCCTGTATCGAACGCTCGTAAATGTCAATTACGGCGTCTGCGAGGCGCGAATGAAAAAAGCCCGGCGCAATCGCATTGACGCGAATCCCGCGCCGTCCCCAGCTTGCCGCCAATTCGCGCGTCAAACCAATCAATCCGGCTTTGCTCGCCACATATCCGGCGTAAAAAGGTCCGTTTGCCGACGAAGTCAAACCGGAAATCGAGGCGATGTTGATAATCGAACCGCGATTGTTTTTCAGCATTTCGCGCCCCGCTGCCTGCGCCATCAGAAAACAGCCCGTCAGATTCACGTCCAGAACCTTCTGCCATTTTTCGAGCGCCATGTCTTCGGGCATCGCGCCCCACGAAATGCCCGCGTTGTTGATTAAAATATCGACGCGTCCGAATTTCGCCACCGTTTCGTCAACAACCGCCTGAACGTCGCCGGGTTTTGACACGTCGCAAACCTTGCCCTCAGCCGTAAAGCCTTTCGCGCGAAATTCTTCGACCGTTTCCGCGAGCCATTCTTCGCGCCGCGCGCAGAGCATCAAATTTGCTCCGGCTTCCGCCAATCCTTCCGCCATTTCAACGCCGATGCCGCGGCTCCCGCCGGTCACAATCGCCGTTCTTCCCGTCAAATCAAACAATTCTCTGATGTGTTTAGCCATAATAATTTATCCGCAGATGCACACAGATTAACACAGATTTTTTGTTTTTATCATCTGTTTGTAGCGGTGTGCATCGGCGGACAACTTTCCGTCATTTTTGATTCTCTAATCGCGATACGATTTAATAGAATTATGACAAAGACACAGAAAGAACTCGCATTTCTGCGGGATTTATATGTTGATAACGAGTGGACTTTGCGGTTTACCGATTTGGTCGATAAACACATCGGTTTCGCCAAAGAAGAAAAACTCCTTTACATGAACGCCGGAACCGGCAATCACGCGCTCGCCTTAAGCAAAAAACTCGGGCGCGACGCGCAGTTTTTTGCGACTGCCGAAAATAAAGACGTTTTGACCATCGCCCGCGACAAAGCGGTCGCCGTCCGCGCGAACATCGATTTTTCGATGAAGAATTTTGAGGACGAAAGTTTTAGCGCGGTCATTGCCGACGCCAGTTTCGTGCGTCCCGGCGAGCTGCAAACGTTCGTTTCGAAAGCCGCGCGCATTACGGAAACCGGCGGCAAGGTCGCGTTTTTCACCGTCACGGCGGGCAGCTTCGGCGAGATTTTTTCGCTTCTCTGGGAAGTTTGTTTTAACGAGGATTTGGGCGAGCACGGCGCGCTCGGCGAACAGCTTATTCTCGAACTTCCGACCATTTCGCGAATCGAAGAGATTTCGAAAAACGCCGGACTCGAAAACGTCGAAACGCACACGCAAAACGAGATATTTGAATACAAAAACGGCGCGGAGTTTATCGCTTCGCCGCTGGTTGCCGATTTTCTGCTGCCGGTTTGGCTGAAAGCTCTAAATAAAAACGAACAGCGGAAAGCGACCAAACAGCTCGCCAAACTCATCGACGCCGAAGACCAGGATTTAACGTTCCGCTTCACGGTCAAAGCAACTTTGGTCATTGGAGAAAAAGAATAAAAATTATTTCAGCCGCGGATAAACCGGGGATTTCACGGATTTTAATTTATTGATTTAATCCGCGTTATCCCCGGTTCATCCGCGGCTAATTATTTCTTCTTCCCGAAAATTACCAGACCGATTCCGCCCAAAATCAATGCGCTCGCCAGAATGAGCCTGACCGAAACGCTTTCCGCGAGAAAAATCACGCCGCCCAGCGCCGCAATTGCCGGAACGGATAATTGCAAAACAGCCGCGCGCGTCGCCGTATGAAAGCGAAGCGCTGCGTACCAGACCGAATAACCGATGCCGGAAGCGACCGCGCCCGACAAAACGGCGAGCAAGACGCCCTTCGGCGAAAGGTGAAATTGCCGGAAAAACGGCAGCGCCGCCGCCGCGACAAACGGCACGCTGCGCGCAAAATTTCCGGCGGTATCGGCGAGCGGATTCGCGCTTGCGCGCCCGCGAAGCGTGTAAAACCCCCACGCGACGCCGGCGAAAATCATCATCACGGCGCTTAAGACCGGCGGCGCTTCGAGTCCCGGGAAAATCAGGTAAATTAATCCGCCGAATGCCAGAAAAAGCCCGAGCCATTCCAAAAGATGCGGTCTTTCGCCATTAAAGAGCGCGAAAACAATCATCGTCAGCTGCACCGAACCGAACAAAACGAGCGCGCCCGTCGCGGTCGTTAAACTTAAATAAGCAAACGAGAAACAAATCGCGTAGGCAAACAGAAAAAAGGCGGAAAGCCAATTTCCCTGCCCTTTTTCCGCCTTTTTTCTGCCGAAAAAAGAAAAGATTACGAAAAGCACGACCGCGCCCGCGAGCAGCCGGATGACGGTAAAAACGGGCGCGTCAATCTCGTCCGACTTTAACGCCAGACGGCACAAAATCGAGTTGAACGCGAAACAGAGAAGCGCGAAAATTGTGTACAAAGCAGGCTTCATATTATTCTATCAGTTCCCCGATTTCCTTCTGCAAAGTTTCGCGCTCGACCAGAAGACGCAAAAACAATGCGCGCCGGCTGAACAAAAGCCACGCCGATTTGAGCCAAACCGTCATATCAATCAGCGTTTCCGAGCTTCGCAAAGCAACATAACCGCACAAAATCGTTACCGGAATCGAGAGCAGCGCCGTCTGCCACGAGAAAAAATACCAGACCGTCGATGCGGCAATCAGCCACGTGAGCGGCATAAAAACCATCGCGGCGACGATTTTATAAGTCGAACCGGCGGCGTCCGCGCCGTGTGTTTTAAACATCTGCCCGATAAAATTCGAGAAAACGTATGCCGGCGAATGAACAATTGCGCCAAGGATAGCGAGCGGCGCAAATAAAATTACGAGCGCGAGCCGCAAAACAAGGTAACGAAAAACATACCAGGTCGGGTGCTGCAAAACCGAAAGGCTCCCGGCGGTCACGCCGCTCGTTTTCAAATCGCGCTCGTAAGCAGTGATTTTCTCGTCGAGCGCGCGCATTTTTTCGGGTTCGTTTTCGCCTAAGAGGCGGTATTTTTCCGCCAAATTTTGCAGTCTTTGAAACGACTGCGTCAAGGTTTGCTTGAATAGTAGATTATTATACACGGACGAAAACAAGGCTTCAGCCTTTAAAATCGTGTCCAGTTCCGCCTGCGATTCGAGATTCAGGGTCGCGCGCCGCAAAGCTTCTTCGATTCTGTCGGTCAGATTTTTGACGGCTTCTTTCGGCGGCTCGCCGTCGGCGTCCGGGGCGACCGGTTCAACATCGAAAATCTCGCCGTAACGAATCAAAACCTCGCTCCGAAAAGCCGTTTTCGAAGTATAAAAAAGCCCGACCGCCATTATTTTTAAGTCAATGTCCGCTGTCCGCTGTCCGTTGTCGGTTGTTTTTTTCTCCTCTTCTTCCGTGCCGACGCCAAGCGCGCCGAGGGCGATTCTTGCCGCGCCGGTTTTGATTGGCTTTAATTTGGTTTCGTCGTGCGAGATGCCTTCGGGGAAAACGGCGATGCAGCGGTTTTTCGTCAGAAGCTCGCGGGCGACGCGGAAGGTTTCCCGGTTTTTCGACATATCGTCGCCGGCGTCGATGCGGCGGTATACCGGCAGCGCTTCGAGCGCGCGGATTATCGCGCCGCCGACGGGAATCTGAAAAAGCGTGGATTTAGCTAAAAATGAAACGCGGCGCGGCAGGGAAACAAAAATCAGCGCCGGGTCAATCAAACCGTTCGGATGATTGAGCACGAAAATAATCGGCTCGCGGCGCGGAACTTTTTCGACGTTGGTCGTTTCGATTCTTCGAAAAAAAAGCCGCAGCGCGATGCTGATGGCGGCGTGAATGATTTGGCGCAGGGCAGAGCCTTTGCCTAAGAAAATCATGTCCCGCCAATGCAGAACTTTGATGGTTTCGTAAGCGTTCGGCGAATCTTTTTCGGCGCTGGTTTCGTTCAAGTTTTTCGGGTTTAATCTATAAAGTCCGACGCATTCAACCGAAAAATTTCGACGCTTCCCGCGCGCGTCAATATTTGTTCGGAGATAGAATCAGGGTGTTAATAAGTTTTTTTCTGTTTGAAATTATAAACGAGTTTGAGATTTTCCGCCGCGCTCGTATCGTTCGGATTTAACTTGACGGCTTCGCTGTAATCTTTGAGCGCGCGCTCGACATCACCCATCCTTAAATATGCGTTTCCTCTTCCGTTGTAAGCCTCGTTTTCGCTCGTCACCCAGTATTTCGGAGACCATTTTATAGTGGCTGTATAATTTTCAACCGCGCAAGTATAATTTTTTTTCTCGTAACATTCATTAGCCGCCTGATAGTAATTATTCGCAAAACAGAATGAATAAATAACGTAACTGCTAAACAATAATCCGACCGCCGAATGGGCGGTAAAAACTATCGCTTCCGAGAAGCGTGAGCGCAAAACCTTTCTGAGCGAAAGAGCCGTCGCGATGACCAGAAGCACGGATAAAGCGATTGCGAAAGAGATAAAACCGGCAAAAATCACGGTTTCTACGGCTTGCCCGAAATTATGCGCGTCGTGTCCCAAAAAACTTGCCGTATTTGATGCCGCCGGTTCGGCAAATTTGTAAGCCAAGATATATACTCCCGAAAATGCCGCCAGCAGCGCCGACCATTTTAAGGACAGTTTCAGGATTTTGCCGCGTCTTTCCCGGCGTGCCTTTTTGAGCTTTTCATAGACGTTATTAAATATCGGGTGAAGCTTCAATAATCTCTTATAATCTTTGATTGACAGCTTGCCGTTACCGTTAACGGATTGTTTATCGCCGGCGTCGTTATCGTAAACCACTTCAAAACGGCGAAAAGCCTTGGCGTTGTTTCCCCTTAAGAAAGTCGCCTGGTAATAATCGCTGATAGCCTGGTCGTAATCTTCCGTATTGCCGAAAGCCGCGCCGCGTCCTTTGTAAGCGATTCCGCGCTTGTAGTAAGCATTCGCGTTGGCTGAATTTAACTCGATTGCTCCGGTAAATTGCGTGATTGCCTGGTCGTATAATTTTTTGTTAAGAAAATCGTTGCCGGCATCGAAGAATGATTTTTCGAGCTGGACGGGCAGTAAATTCTTCCGGGCGGCGTCCTGTTTTTTAAAGGGCGGCTGCGTGAAACGCTTTTTCAAAACCAGCAGATGTTTTTTCAGCTTCGCGTTTTCGGCGGTCGTTTCCTCGATTAGCTCTTCGAGATTCTGCAATTTATCCTGCAAAATGTCGATTTGGTCTTCCAGACGGCGGGCGTTTGCCCTTTCGGTCAACGATTTTTTTTCGCTTTCCTGCTTGGCGGCAGCCAGCTGCTTATATTTAATTCGTTCTTCGGCAGCCGTTTTATAAAGCAGGTTGGCATAGTTTTGCGAGTCTAAAAGCTTGAGCCGTAAATCGTTAAATTGAAACGTCAGCTCTTCGATTTTGTTTTCATAGACGGCTTCGGGAAAAACGGCTTCGTGAAGGGCGTCGCGCATTCTTTTCGCGGACTGAAAACGTTTATGACGATTTTTGTGAAACGCTTTGTTGAAAAATCCGCCGAGTTCGGGCGGAAAGTTTTTGGGCAGCGGTTCGCGCTGGCATTTAATGATATGACCGAGTTTTTTGAAAGGCAGCTCGCCCGTCACCAATTGATAAAACGTCACTGCCGTCGCCCACAGGTCGTCGAGCGGAGTTCTTTCGTGCTCTTCGTTATTAATTTCTTTTTTCGCCATTTCCGGCGAGAAATAATTTATCGAGCCGCCCAAGCCGGCGCTTTGCGTTTTATCGAACTCGCGCGCCAGACCGAAATCGGTGATGCAGGCGACGCCGTTTTTCAATAAAATATTTTCGGGTTTGATGTCGCGGTGAATCATCGGTATCTCGTGCAGATACCCGATGCCGTCAAGCACGCCTTCAATAATTTCGACGACTTCTTCGAGCGAAAAATCCCGGTTTTTGAGCGAGCCGCCGTCGGCGTAATCGCTGACGATGACATATTTTCCGTGCTCGATAAAAGCATCGCGGATCGAAATGACGTTGGCGTGCGCGCTCGCTTTTGTCCAGGCGACGATTTCGTTGACGACCTTTTCGATGTCGATTCCTTCGGTGCTCTTGTTTCGCAAAAACTTCAGGGCATAATAAATCGTGGCGCCGCCGAAATCCATCTGTTTCTCGGCAAGCCAGACATCGCCGTAGCTGCCGCGCCCGATTTCGCGCTTGAGTTTGTATCCACGTAAATAATCGCCTTCGTTCATAAAATCATGCGAAACGAATTTTCAGCCGGTAGTTGAAAATTTGAATCTCGTCGCCGTTCTCTAGTTTTGATTCGCGCGGCAAATCGGGCTTGTCGCTCGAAATGATGGTTTTGCCGACCTTTGTGATATTTTTATGTATCGCTTCGACCGTTATATCGTGGTCAGAAACGTATTTTATCGACGCGTGCAGGCTGCTGATGGATTTGTTTCCGGTCGCGAGCCGAATGTTCGCCGCATTATCTTTGGTGGCGCGCCCGATGGTGATGTGTTTTTTCAGTATCGGAAATTCATCAATCTTTCTTTCGTCTTCCCAAACTTCCAGCCAGTAAAGCGGCTCGAAATCCACGTCGTCGACATCGTGCGTTCCGCTTTCTTCGACTTCAAACGTTTTATCGGGATTTTCAAGCGGCGAGCCGTTAACCGCATCGCTCAAACTGTCGGCGGTCACAACGTCTACCTCGCCGTTTTCGAGTAAAGAATTTTCGAGAATTTTGACGGCGAGGTTTTCGGTCGTCAATTTTGCGCCGTCGGCGTTTTTTTTAGCGTCGATGAGAATGATTTCCCGCAATTTGCGCTCGATAAATTCGCGCTCGCTTTCGAGCAGCTTGTGGTAATCGAAAGAACTCAGATAAACCTTAAAAGCCGGCGGCAGATAATATTCTCCCTCGATATTCATCGTTTTGAGATTGAGCGCCTTGTTTTTAATGTTTATCAAAAGCAGCGTGAGCTGTTTTTCAGCAACGGTCGAGCCGCTCGTTTTGACCGCGTTTCTCAGAATATTCTCGTCCTGATTCTGGTCAATCCAGTTCCTAAATTTTTCCCAAATACTTTCAATGGTCATATTTCTGGATGCGTTAGACTGTCACTTTTTTTTCGGGTTTGTCCTATTTTATATCAAGATGTGAAAATTTGTAATAAAAATTTTGCGCTCCGGCTGTATTTAATTGGAAGGAGAGGGATTTCTATTTGTATAAACAACTTCGGGAAATTGATTAAATATTGCAGGCAGGAGAAATAGCGGGAGATTCGGGCTTCACGACCGAATTTTCGTTAATATTTCGAGCGCCGTTTCGATCGGATTTTCGGCGTTCGTCACAACCCGCAGAATTCCGTTCGGCGAAAAGACGGCGCCTTCGTGAGTCGATAAAATCTCCATCAATTTTTCAGGCGCGACGTGCGCGTTTTCGCTCAATTTGACGGCAATGCCGTTATTCGTCTTATCGACCGAGACGATCTGCATCGCTTCCGCCAATTTTCGAAGGCGCGCATAATCGAACAGATTGTTGACCGATTCGGGAATCTTGCCGTAACGATCTTGAATTTCCGTGTAAATTCGCCGCAGAGCCTCATCCGAATCGGCGGACGAGATGCGCTTGTAAGTCCGCAGCCGCTGCGAGGTTTCGTTGATATAATCCTGCGGAATCGAAACGTCGACGCCCAAATTTATCGAAACGCTGATTTCGTCTTCGACCGTTTCGCCCTTGAGTTCGGCAATCGTGCGTTCGAGCATTTTCGTGTAAAGGTCAAACCCGAGCGCGTCGAGCTGTCCCGACTGCTGACCGCCGAGGATATTGCCCGCGCCGCGCAATTCCAAATCGAGCGCGGCGATTCTGAATCCCGCGCCTAAATCCGAAAACTCGCGAATCGCGCTCAATCTGCGGCGCGCAATCGGCGTCAGTTCAAGCTCGGACGGAATCAACAGATAAGCATAGGCGCGGCGGTTCGAGCGACCGACCCGACCGCGCAATTGATAAAGCTGCGATAAGCCGTAATTGTCGGCGCGATTGATGATAATCGTGTTCGCGCGCGGAATGTCGATGCCGTTTTCGATGATCGTCGTCGCGACCAGCACGTCGTATTTGTAATCGACGAAATCCAGAACGGCTTGCTCCATCTCCTTTTCGTTCATCTGCCCGTGAGCGATGATTATGCGCGCGTGCGGAACGATTTTTTTGACGTGCGCGGCGATTGTTTCGATGGTTTCGACCCGGTTGTGAATAAAGAAAACCTGCCCGCCGCGCGCCATTTCAAGCTCGATTGACGATTTGATAACGCCTTCCGAGAATTGTACGACCTGCGTGTTAATCGCCAGACGGTCGCGCGGCGGGGTTTCAATCACCGACATATCGCGCATTCCGAGCAGGCTCATGTTCAAAGTGCGCGGAATCGGCGTCGCGCTCAATGTCAAAACATCGACCTTTTTCTTTAACTGCTTTAACTTTTCCTTGTGCGCGACGCCGAAACGCTGTTCTTCGTCGACCACCACCAAGCCCAATTTCGGCATTTTAACGTCGTTCGACAGGATGCGGTGCGTGCCGATTAAAATATCGGTCGCGCTCTTTTCGGTCGATTCGACAACCAATTTCTGCTCTCTGGCGGAGCGAAACCGCGAAAGCAGTTCAATCGAAACCGGGAACGCGGCAAAGCGCTGTTTGAAAGTTTCGTAATGTTGATAAGCCAAAACGGTGGTCGGCGTCAGAACGGCAACCTGTCTGCCGTCCATCACGGCTTTAAAGGCGGCGCGCATCGCGACTTCCGTTTTGCCGTAGCCGACGTCGCCGATGATTAATCTATCCATCGGCACAGCCGTCTGCATATCGTCTTTCGTGTCGTCAATCGCCTTTGCCTGGTCGGGCGTCAGGGTATAGGGAAACGCGTCTTCAAATTCCTTCTGCCACGGCGCGTCGGGCGAAAAAGAAAAGCCCGCGACCATCTTTCGCTCGGCGTAAAGCCGCAGCAGCTCGTCCGCCATATCGCGCATCGCGCGTTTCGCCTTGGCTTTGGTTTTCTGCCAGCCTAAACCGCCGAGTCTGTCCAAAGTCGGCTGCGCCGCTTCGCCCGACGAGTAGCGCGAAACCAAATCGAGCCGCTCGACGGGCACGAAAAGCTTCGTGTTGTCGGCGTAAATCAGCAGCATAAATTCGCGCTCCGAGCCTTGTGCCGAAATAGTCTGCAAACCTTCGAAACGCCCGATGCCGTGGTCGACGTGAACGACGTAATCGCCCGGTTTCAAATCGCGGAAATCCGAGATAAATGCGCCGAGATTGTTTTTCGGTCTCTGGGTTTTGGCTTTCGGCTTTTGATATTCGGCTTGTGTCGTTTCGCCGAAAATATCGGTTTCGGTCCGGACGATTAAATTTAAGGAAGGAATCTCGAAACCGCTCGATAAATCGCCGACGAGCAAAGATTTCGGCGAAACCGAGACGTCGTAATCGCGTAAAATCTCGGTCAAACGTTCCGCCAGACCGTGCGATTGCAAAACAAATAAGCTTTGCCCTCCCTGCGGCTTTGCGGGCGATTTCAGGTCATTGGCGAAATCGCGCAGGTTGCCGTAAAACTTGCGCGTCGAGCGCGATTGAATATCGATTTCCGCATTGATTTCCGCCGTCGGAAATAAAAACAGCGGCGCGCGATTCGATTGCGGATTCGGGATTGCGGATTGCTGATTGATTTGTAATTCCGCGGGGCTTGAAGCGGCGGACGAATCGTTTTCAAACTCCAAATTTTCGCCCGTCTGCGCCGCGCTTTTGCCGAGCGCTCTTAATTCAACGCGCGGCTGTTTTTCGAGTTTTTCGCGCAGGTCGGCACCGCCGAGAAACAATTCGTTCGGCGCTAAGCCGATTTCGCCAGCCGTTATTATTTCGGCATATCGATTTTCCAAATTCTCATAAAACGCGCCGAGCGATTGTTCAACGACCGCCGGTTCGTCGATGACGAAAATCGACTCTTTCAAATAATCGAAAACGCTCGCTTCGCGCGATTTTGTGAGCGGCAGTAAAAATTCCCAGCCCGAAAAGCTTTCGCCTTCGGCGGCGAAATCCGTGCGGTCGCGCACCGCCCGGGCTTGTTTTTCATCCGCGAATCTTTCGCGCACGAAAAACGCCCAATCGTTAAAATCCTGCGAAGCGGCGGCAAATTCGCGCATCGGGGCGATTGAAATTTCCTTTAACTGCCCGATGGAAAGCTGCGTTTCGGCGTCGAATTGGCGAATCGAATCAACCGTGTCGCCGAAAAACTCTATCCGCACGGGCATTTCGGCGGTCGGCGACCAGACATCCAGAATTCCGCCGCGCACCGAAAATTCGCCGACGTTTTTTATCGGTTCCTCGCGCACATAGCCGCACGCGACGAGCTTTTCAATCAACTCTTCGGGCGGAAAATCCGCGTCGCGTTTCAAAATCGCACCCAGCGCGAGCATTTCCTTCGGCGAAACGGTTTTCGTAATCAGGGACTTTGCCGAAACGACCAGAAAATCGGGCTGCGCGAACGACAAATTCCAGAGCGTCAGCGCGCGCCTTTCGAGCGTTTCGGCGTGCGGCGAAATGCCGGAATAAACGTCGGTTTCAAACGACGGCAGACTTGCGATTTGCGATTTGCGGTTGGCGATTCGCGATTGAAAAAAATCAAGGTCGCAGTCCCAGTTTTCGAGTTCTTTGTTCGAATCGGCAATGATGACGAAAGTCTTCGCCAGCCGCGCCTGCAGATGCGACAGAACGAAGGCTTTCGAGGCGATTGAGGTCAAACCGCCGAGCGAGATAACGCGCGTCCCGCGACGGATTTCGTCGGCAAGACGACGGATTTCGGTTGTTTCTTCGGCGGCAATGCTCATTGGTAAAGTTTAAGAAAAATTAGCGACGGATGCACGCTAAGCTAATTAAGAATTAAGAATTAAGAATTATAAATTCCTGCCAATTCTTAATTCTTAATTCTTAATTCTTAATTAAAATCAAGGCAGAACCATTATTTTTCCTTCGCCCGTGATGACGGTTTCGCCGTTCTGGTTTTCGCAGGTCGTTTCGATGGTCACAATCGGTTTGTCTTCGCGGATGTCCTTGACGACCGCTTTTGCCGTCACCGTGTCGCCGATAAAAACGGGCGCGGTGAATTTCAGGCTCTGGCTCAGATAAACGATTTTGCTGACGTTCAATTTGTAGCCCAAAACCGCCGAGATAAACGATGCGCCGAGCATTCCGTGCGCGATACGTTTGCCGAAACGCGTCGTCGCGGCAAATTCTTCGTCCAGGTGAATCGGGTTGTAATCGCCCGAAACGTCGGCGAACTTTCTCACCAGTTCGTCCGTAACTTCTTTTTCGATAGTGAATGTGTCACCAACCTTTAAGTCCATATATTTCGACTTTCGCACGAAAAACGCATCTTTTCAAATCGTCTGATTGCTCACTTTGCGGCGCAAGCCGTATAATTTTTTAACTTAGTCCTCGGTCTTCGGTCCCGGTTCTCCGGTTTTTGAAAGAAAGCAAAAGCCGAAGACCGAAATTCGGAGAACGAATTTAAAATATGTCTATCGCAAACACAAAAACGGAAACCATTGTCGAAGCCGGTATTATCGAAGAAAACGACCAGGTCGCGGCGCGCGTCGAGCATTTGAAGGAATTGGAAACGCTGGTCGGAAACTCGTATCCGAACAAATTCGACCGCACGCGCATTTCCGGCAAGGAAGACACGATTTCAAATATTCTCGCCTTTGCGCCGGTTAAGGAAATTGTCAAAGAATTAAAAAACAACACGCCCGAAGGCGAAAAGCCGAATCAGGAATTAAAAGAATCTTTAAACGCGAGATTAAAAGCGTTCGGCAATGCGCGCGTTTCGGGTCGGATTGCCGTGCCGCCGCGCGTCATGGGAAAAGCGGCGTTCGTTCATTTATCTGATGGAAAAGAACGCCTGCAAATTTACGTTCGCAAGCAGGACGCGAAACCGGTTGACAATAATACGGGCAGATTGATTGAAGAAGAAGGCAAGGCGTGGGAAGTTTTCGGATTGCTCGACCACGGCGATTTCGTCGGCGTCGAAGGCTATCTTTTTCTGACGAATACGGGCGAGCTTTCGGTGCACGTCGAAACGCTGCAATTTTTATCGAAAGCCCTGCTGCCGATGCCCGATAAGATGCACGGTATTGCCGACCCGGAGCTGCGCCGCAGGTTTCGCTACGCCGATTTGATTGCGTCGAGCCTTCAGGTCGAGCAAGCCTTCGGCGGCTTGACGACGCGCGAGGTTTTCGAGCGGCGCGCGAAATTAATCAGCGGAATGCGCCGTTTTCTGGACGATGCCGGTTACACGGAAGTCGAAACGCCGATGCTCACGCCGAAAGCGACGGGCGCGGCGGCGACGCCGTTTGAAACGCATCACAACGCGCTCGACATTCCGCTTTACGCGCGCATCGCGCCCGAGCTTTATCTGAAACGTTTGACGGTCGGCGGTTTCGAGAAAGTTTATGAACTGAACCGCAATTTCCGCAACGAAGGGTTGTCGCACAAACACAACCCGGAATTCACGATGCTCGAATTCTACTGCGCCTATATGGACGTGGGCGGCATGATGGATTTCGCCGAAGAGATGATCAAAGAATCGGTCGAAAAAGCGACCGGCGGAAGCTTGCAGGTCGAATTTGACGGACAACAAATTGATTTTTCAGATTTTGAGCGATTAACGATGCGCCAGGCGATTGCCAAACATTTTCCGCACTACTTTTTAAGAGTTCAGTTAAGAGGCGACGGAATCAGCCTTTTGAACGAAGATTTTTCGGTTTCCCAAATCTATTGGTTTTACAAAACCGTCGAGAGCGAAGCCGACAAAATATATAAAGCGACTTTGAAATCCTGGGCGGAGGACAAGGAAAAGGGCGAGTATTCGATAGATTTTTCAACCTTTAAAAGATGTAATTTACCGAGCACATTTTTCGAAGATATTTGGTCGCAGGCACAAACGCGCACGGAAAATTTAAAAGCGGCGGGCGAGCAGATTGATAGTTTTCAAACAGACAAACAAATTGAAGAAATGTTTGAAGCCTTTGTTGAAGAGAAATTAATTAATCCGACCTTCATCATTGATTACCCGAAATCAATCTCGCCGCTCTCGAAAGCGTCGCCGGATAATCCAAACATTGCCGAGCGGTTCGAGCTTTTCATCAACGGGATGGAATGCGCCAACGGGTTTTCCGAATTAAACGACCCGCAGGAGCAGTACGAGCGTTTCGCCGAGCAGATGCGCGCGCGCGAAACGGGCGACGCGGAAGCGATGGTTTTGGACGAAGATTACATCCGCGCGCTGGCTTACGGAATGCCGCCTGCCGCCGGAATCGGCATCGGGATTGATCGCCTTGTGATGCTTTTGACCAATCGCCATTCAATCCGCGACGTGATTCTGTTCCCGCATATGCGCCCGGAACGCAAGGAAACGGAAAAAGAAACGGAATAATTGTCATAATTTTTTTTTCAGCGGTGTTTTGAGATTGTCCCGCGCTTATAAAAAATCCAAAGCGGGACAATTTATAAACATTATGAAAAAAGCACTGATAACCATCGTTTTTCTACTATCAATCAGCGCCCGAATCGAGGCGAAAGACCAGCCGATTGAAATCAAGCTCGACCACGCGCTGCTCGGTAAAACGCCGACTGTCGAAGTCGTCGTCGGCGGCAAGGCGCGCATATTTTACTTTGACAGCGGCGGCGGACTTTCGGGAATTTCGCCCGCGCTCGCCAAAGAAATCGGCTGCGCGCCGCTCGGCGAAATGGTCGGTTACGATGCGGGCGGCAGGAAATTTGCGGGACCGCGCTGTGAAGACATCGCGCTCAATATCAACGGTTTTACAGTCACGCGCGATGTCGGCGTCTTTGACCCGAATCAATTTTTCCCGGACGCGAAGGGAGCGCTTGACGGCAGCATCGCGCTCGACGCTTTCGACTCTCAGGCGTTGACGATGGATTTGACGGGCAGCCGTTTAATCGTCGAATCGGAAAAGAGTCTGAAGAAACGAACCGAACAGATGAAACCCTTGACCGCGCGTCTGAGCCGCGAAATCGGCGGCGCGACGCTCGACATTTTCATCGCCGCGCAGACGCCGAACGGACGGATCTGGATGCTCGCCGACACGGGCAACACCAACAAAATGCTTTTCACGCCGGCGGCGGAAAAACAGCTCGGAATAAATTTCGACGACGCGGTCGGCGAGAAACGTATCAAGCCCGTCAAAATAAATCTGATAAATCTGGGCGAAGTCGAAATGGATTCGCGCGAACGCGTAATGATTTACGACGGAATGCTCAATTACGATTTACTTGCTAAGATGATTCTGACGGCAGATTTCAGAACGGGCAAAATCTGGGGCAGGCTTAACTAAGAGCCGCTTCTGCCGTGATTTTAGAAAATTTTTTAATGAACGAGGGAATTATTTATGGAATTTAACACGGTAGAATCGCAATTAGACGGCATCAACGAAATTTTCGATGCTGCCCGCTCGGAAGACAAATGGAACACGGACGAAGAAATGCTCTACAGCTATTACTTCGTGGACGAGGACGTTGACAAGCTCGAAAAGCTCGGCAATGAGCTTGAAAAACGCGGCTACGATTTTATAGACATCTTCGAGCTGGCGGACGAGAAAACCGACGAAGCGACGGGCGAATATCTTCTGCACATCGATAAAGTCGAGACGCACACGCCCGAATCGCTGGCGCAGCGGAACGTCGAGTTTCAAAACCTGGCAAACGAATACGAAATTGAATCCTACGACGGCTGGGAATTCGGCGAAATCGGCGATGACGAAGAGGAAGTGGAAGAGTGATTACGAACTCACGTGAATTTAATGATTAAAGGACAAAAATGTCTTACTCGATTATGCAGTTCGAGTAAGACATTTTTAATTCGTAATTCGTAATTGATTTCACTCCGTACAGTCCGCGTACTCATTGGCTTCGCAGACGAAAAGCTCGGGCGCGATTTCTCTGGTTTGTTTGCGGACGTTGCGCCAGACGACCGAATAGCCGTAGGATTCTTTTGTCCAGCCTAATTGTTTACGGTTTTTCCAGACAAACGCGTACGCCTGTTTTTCGTCTGCGCCTTTCAGGTGCTGGGCTTCGTGCAGCATAATCGCCGCGCGCTCGGTGTCGTCTTTCGGATAAGTAGAAAAGTCGTCGTAAACGGTTATTATCTCGAACGGAAAATTGGTCGCCGCATACGCGTTTTCTTCGCGCATCGAAGCATTGAGCCAGTTGTCGGTGGCGCGATATACCGCGATGTATCGAAGCAGGAAAGCTTCCCGCGAAAAGCCTTTCTGGTCGAGAAGCAGAATCGAGCGCTCGACCGCTTTTTTCCGGTCGTATTTGAGCCGTTCGGCAGAACCGATGAGCGAAAGGTAAAAGCCGAAAAAGGTAAAGAAAACGGCAAAAAGAAACACGGCGACGCGCCGGAGAATCATGACTTTGAATGATTTTCTGTGCCCGGCTGGCGTTTCAAACGTCGAAACTTCGAGCAGCTTAAACCCACACCGCAGGCAATTTTCGGCGGACGCGTAATTGACCAGATTACAGTTCGGACATTTCTTTTTCATTCAATTTTACGGGAAGTCGAGCGCGGGCGAGTCTCACTATTAAAAAACTGTTAATCGCCCGGATTTCCACTTTTTTTAATCGGGAATAAACGCCGTGCCCGTTTTCTGCATCAAAACCGCCAGTTGCATAAATCACATAATCAACATAAGATTTCCGAATGAGTTTTTTTTCTTTATTTTCAGGGAGTAACCAAATGAAACGTATCAACTCCGCAATTTTTCTAGTTGCATTTTTATTTTTATCGAGTCTCTCGGCATTCGCACAGGAAAGCGAGCTGAAAGTGATTGACGAAGTAGTCGCGCAGGTCAACGACGGCGTGATTACGCTCTCGCGCATCAAACGCGAGATGAACACCGTTGTCGAATCGATGATTGAGCAGGGCAAGACGCGCGAGCAGGCTGAGACGGAAGTCAAAGCGAAACAGGGCGAGCTGATTGCCAACATCATCAACGAGGAGCTGCTGCTGCAGAAAGGCAAAGAGCTCGGTGTCGACAGCGAAGCCGATACGGCGGTCAACCAGCGGCTCGTCGAAATTATGCGCCAGCAAAACCTGAAAACGCTCGACGCGCTTTACGAACAGATGCAGAAACAGGGACTCGACCCGCAGCAGCTTCGAGAAATATGGCGGCGGCAGATTGTTAAGGATTTGGTCCTGCAGCGCGAGGTTGACGGCAAAACCTACTGGGGCTGGAACGGCAAAGAAATCAAAGATTATTACGAAAAACACAAGGAAAAATTCACCAAGCCGGAAACCGTGACGCTTTCGGAAATTTTTCTCAGCTTTGCCGGACGCGACGAAAACGCGGTGCGCGATAAAGCCAAAATGCTGGTCAAAGACCTTCGCGGCGGCGCGGATTTTGCCAAAACCGCGCTTGATAACTCCGACCGCCAGGACGTCAAAGACACCAAGGGCAGCGTCGGCACGTTCACGGTTAAAGAACTCGACCCGCGCTTTGTCGAAGGTTTGAAAACGACTAAAAAAGGCGGCATCAGCGAACCTATCGAAATCACCGAAGGCGTCGAAATCCTGCGTGTCGATGACCGTGTCGATGCCAGCAAGGAATCGGTTTTCGACGAGTCGGAAGTCCGTAAGGCGATGACCTACGAGGTTATCCCGCAGGAACGCAAAAAATATCTCTCGACCTTGCGCGGCGAATCATACATCAAGGTCAACGACAGCTATCGCCCGCTGGTTTCGCCGATTCTTTCAGCCGAAGCCAAACCGGAAGAAAAGAAACCTACCAAATAATGCAAAATTGAAAACGGAAAATGGAAAATGATTTTTGGACGTCATTTTCCATTTTCCGTTTTCAATTTTCAATTTTCCGTTTAGAAAAGTGAGACTCGATTTATTCCTAAAAACCAGCCGCCTGATTCCGCGCCGCTCGCTGGCGCAGGAGTTTTGCGATAAAGGTTTGATAAAAATTAACGATACGGTCGCAAAATCGTCGAAAGAAGTTAAGGCGGGCGATCGTCTGGAAATCAAGCGGCGCAATCGCATCAGCAGAATAAAGATTCTCGAAATCCCTTCCGTTAAACAGGTTTCCAAAAACGCCGCGCCGAATCTTTTTGAAGTTTTAAGTGAAGAAACGCTCGATGATGATATTCTCGGGTAATGAAAAAACTGCTCGAAATTGCCGACTCCGATTTTCTCGCTTCCCTGAAACGCCTGGCGCGCCGCAAATCTTATTCCGAAAACCAGATAATCTTTTCCGAAGGCGACCAGTCGGATTTTCTGCCGGTCGTCGAGCGCGGCAAAATAAAGATGGTGCGTTACCCGGATGTCGATAAGGAAGTCATCATCGGAATTTTCGAGAGCGGTGAAATGTTCGCGATTCCGCCGGTTTTCGACGGCGCGCCGTATCCTTCGACCGCCGTCGCGATGGAAGAAACCACCTTGCTGCTGCTCTGCCGCAAAGATTTTCTGCACCTCTTGAAAGAATCGAGCGAGTTTTCATTTGCCGTTATCGCGTGGATGTGCGAAATGCTGCGCGAAAAAACCGCGACCATAAAAAATCTTGCAACCGCTTCGCCCGAACAGCGCGTCGGCAATGTTCTGCTTCGCCTGGCGGAAAAGGAAGGCGCGGCGGCGGGCGATGCGGTTAAAATCTCTCTGCGGCGGCAGGATATTGCCGAAATGGCGGGTTTAACGACCGAAACGACGATTCGCGTGATTCGCAAGCTCGCCGAAAAGAACCTCGTGAAAATCGTTCACGGGAAAATCATCCTCGAGCAATCGACACGCCTGCGGCGCTTTTTGAGCTGAACCGGATGCGCATCGTTTCGGCGACCGAAACCGCGCGCACCTTGGCAAGCGTCGCGAGCGCGCCCGCAAATTTTTCGTCCACCGTTTCGCAGAAAAGTTTTACCCAGCGCCCGAAATGTTCCGCCTTTAAGTTTTCCTTTTCGTTGAGCGCGTGATGCGTCTGCATCGGACTGCGCCCGTATTTCGCCGGAAAATTGACCGTGCCCAAAAGCAGCATTTCCCAGAAATCCCCAATCACCGGCAGGTGATGTTCCAAATCGAGGTTTGCCACATCGGTGAAAATGTAACCAATTACTTCATCATTGATCGCTTTGCGGTAAAATTCCGCCATCAATTCGTCAATGTCTTGCCTTGTTTCAATGTCACGCATAACTATTCGGATTTTAGATGCCTTTTTTTGCGAAGATGAAGGCTAAAAACTTCGGAATAAGTGAAAAGTGAAAGGTGATAAGTGACGGAATTTTCACTTTTCACCTATCACTTATCACCTATTCCCCGGATTGTTAATTTCAATTTATGAAGCTTCGGCTTCGACCAATTCGCCCGCCGGAATCGTTTCCGGGCGCGGTTTTCTAACCATCAAATTAATTGCAAACCAGACGAAGGCAATCGCGCCGACGGCGAAAATCGTGTCGCCCCACAGACGCATCCAGCGCAAAGTCTGCATCAAGCTCGTCTGCATAAATTCCGGCGAGCGCGCCGACCAGTAGCCGACGCTGACCGATTGATACGTTTGCAGCAGCCCGACCGGCAGAAGGCTGAGCACAATTTCGAGCATCATCCCGATATTAATCGCCCAGAACGCGAACCCGAGCAATTTCGTGTTCCATTTCTGTTCGGGTTTCATCGCCCGCAGGCAAAACAGCAGCAGGGCGAGACCGAGCGTGCCGTAAACGCCGTACAGCGCACCGTGCGCGTGAACCGCCGTCGTATTCAAGCCCTGCATATAGTAAAGCGCTATCGGCGGATTAATCATAAATCCGAAAACGCCCGCGCCGACCAAATTCCAGAAAGCGACGGCGACAAAAAAGTATACGACCCATTTATACTGCTCCAACCACGGCTGCGCTTTCGTGTGCCGAATGTTTTCGAGCGCTTCGTAGCCGACGAACACGAGCGGCACGATTTCGAGCGCGCTGAAAACCGAGCCGAAAGCGAGCGCCACCGTCGAAGTGCCCGCAAAGTATAAGTGATGCAGCGTTCCGATAATTCCGCCGCTCAAGTAAATCGAGCCGGACAGAAGCGACGCGTAAGCCGCGTGTTCCGGGTTGATGACGCGCAGGCGGGCGAACAGAAAAGCGATGACGACCGTCGCGAAAACCTCAAAAAATCCTTCGACCCAGAGATGCACAACCCACCAGCGCCAGTATTCGACGACCGTAATGTGCGATTTCATTCCCCAGAAAAGTCCGGGGCTGTAAAAAAATGCGATTCCCGCCGTCGTCAGAAGATAAAGCAGGACGAGCGATTTGCTGTTGCCCTCGCGTTTCAAGCCCGGAATCGCTGTCCGCGCGATCAGAAACAGCCAGAGCAGTAATCCGATAAACAGCGCGGCTTGCCACGCTCTGCCCAAATCGACATATTCATAGCCCTGATGCCCGAACCAGAACCACAAATCGCCCGGAAGCAGGTGCATCACCGACATCCACTGTCCCGCCATCGAACCGAGAACGACGACGAGCAATGCGCCGAACAGGACGTCAACGCCGAGCTTCTGATGTTTCGGCTCGTAGCCGCAGATATACGGCGCAATGAAAAGTCCGGCGGCGAGCCAAGCGGTCGCAATCCAGAAAATGCCGAGCTGCGTATGCCACGTTCGCGTCACGACATACGGCAGGTAATCGGCGAGCGGAAAACCGTAAAAGCCGCCGCCTTCGACGCCGTAATGCGCCGTCACGATTCCCATCACGATTTGCAGCACGAATAAAAGCGACACGACGAGAAAATATTTGACCGTCGCTTTTTGCGAAGGCGTAATCGTTTCGCCGACGAGCGGGTCGTGGTCGGGCGTGTTTCTGCCCGTTGTTTCCCTGTGCCAGCCCGCATAAAACCAGACCATCGCGCCGATTCCGGCAATCAGCAGAATGACGCTGACGCCCGTCCAGACAATCGCGCTCGAAGTCGGTTTGTTGCCGACGAGCGGCTCGGACGGAAAATTACTCGTGTAGGAAATCGTATTGTTCGGGCGATTGGCGGCTGATGCCCACGCCGTCCAGAAGAAAAACGAATTCAGCTGCCGGAGTTTTGCGGTATCGCTCTGCGCGTTGCGCTGGATGGCGTATTCCGAGCTGCCGTTCGTGAAAATCTGCGAATAATGCTTGAGATTATCCTCGAAAGCGCGGGCGCGAAGCGGGTCGAGCGTGATGCGCCCGCTCGCTTCGTCGTAGGTATTCGTCCGTATCAGATTTTCGAGTCGCTGGCGCAGGGCGGCTTTTTGTTCGCTCGCCACGCTTTCGTAATTTCCGCCGAATTCATTATTCGACCATTCATTTAAAATAAAAATCGATTCGCGGTGCAGGTAATCCGCCGTCCAATCGGGCGCCACGTACGAGCCGTGTCCCCAGATTGAGCCGACCTGCATCCCGCCCATTGCCTGCCAGACGTTCTGCCCGTTTGAAACCTCGCCTTCCCCGATCAAAACCGTGCCGTCGGTCGTCACGACCTCGCGCGGAATCGGCGGCGCCTGCCGAAAGATTTCCGTGCCAATCCAGCCCAGGACGGCGAACGACATTACAAAAATCGCGATAAAAAGTATCCAAAGTTTTTTCATTTCCGTTGTCCTTAATATTTTGTTCTAAATATCTTTAAATCTTGTTACTAATATGTGAATCTCAGGCTCGGCGGCGACTTCGTGCGCGATGCCGGTTTCGAGCGTCAATAAAACTCCGGCGGATAATGTGAGTTTCTCTTCGAGATTCTCGCCCGCTCTGAAAACTCCTCTGCCCGAAAGACACAATACGCTGATTCGCTCGGGCGCTCGATGTTTCGTCAAAACCGCGTTTTCGCGTAATTTGATTTCAATTATCCGGCGCCGCGCGCCGTTGAAAAGTTCATGTACTTCCTTGTTTTTCACAGATTTTATCCGCTCGCCGAGTTCGAATTTTTCGAGAAAAGTCATCGTTTTCATAAACTGCTCCATTTGCAGAGTAAAGCGGTCTGCGCGGGGAAAATATGATTTCAGTCATAAATAAAAACTATTTCGTGATTTTGAAATTCGAGTCGTGATTTTTTAAGAACCCGGGCTGGATGTTAGCAACCTGTGTGCCGCCCGGCTTTATCCGTATATGTAGAGATAAATAAAGGGTTTATTGCGGCAGGTAATGTTTCGGGCGATTTTGAGCAGCGCGGGAAAACGCGGAAAAATTCCGCGGCGGATGCGAAAAAATGCGTGAATTGTTTTGTAAAATTATTCTTTTGTTTTTGAAGATACGGGAAGCAGAAAAAGTCCGAGCAGGTAGAGTGCGACCGTGAAAAATTGAATGTAACCCGTACGCGCGGAAAACGCCGGTAAATCCAGAAGCCACGTAATTCCTTCTTTCGTCAAATTTTGTAAGAATTCCCGCCAGCCCGCGTTTTCCGGCGCAACGAGATTTGCAAGAATCAAATATTTCACGACAAACGCCAGACCGAAGAGCGCGCCAAGGCTTCGCAGAAGTTTTTTTGTATCGAAATCGGCGAACAGATTGTTCCAGAGTGTCCAGAAAAAGCAGAACGCGAAAATCCAGAACGGCAAGCCCTGTTCGGGCAGAAGCGCGTTAAAAATCTGTACGGAAGCCGCGAACAGCGTGATTAAAACCGCGCCGTTCGCCGCGTTTTTGAGCGCCGAAAAATCTTCGGAAAACCAGCCTTCCGTCGAAATCAAACGCGCGCGGAAAAACAAAACCATTAAAATCGCCGCGGCAATCAAACAAAACAGCGCCGGTCGCCAAAAAATGAACATACTGTCAGCCGCCGCCAGCCGCAGCCCGCCGAGCAGCGCAACAGTCAGGAAAATAAACGGAATCAGCAGATAAATCTTCTGATTTTGGATTTTGGATTTTGGATTTTGGATTTGTATTTCGATGCTTTTACCGATTCTTTTCCGCGCCGGAATAACGGTTTCGTCTTCATCGGCTTTTGCGATTTTGCTTCTTCCCGGCACGATGGTTTCATCTTCGGTCAAATTTACGACAACCGGCGCGGCTTCGACCAATTCGCCGTCGACGACCGGCAAAAAGCCAATCTCCCCTTCTGCTTTTCTCCGCTTTTCCTCTTCGGTCATTTTCTCTCCCGCGTCAGCTTGAACGGATTAAAATCTTCCGCCGTCACGCGCAAGCCTTCTTCAAATTCGTTTTTCAATTCGGCGGGCGTTTGCAGCTTCAAATCGGCATCGTCGGATTTAAAGTTTTTGTCGAGCGCGACGACGCGGTTTGTCTGCTCCAAGCCTTTTTTGAAAAGCTCGTCGTCGTTGTAAAGCTTGCCGAAGCCCTGCCGGTAAAAGCTGTAAGCGATGTAAAACTGCGTTTTCGGGTCGCGGCGCTCGGGGTCGGCGTTTTCAAAAAATGCCCGCGCGGCAACGAAATTATCCCCGCGAAAGGCTTTCAGACCGTCGCCGAATTTCGCCGCGTCAACTTCGTACGTGCCGATGATGACCTGACTGCGCGTCGTCGTGTTTTCGATGGTTTCTTTCGCTTTGGTGGAAACCTCTTCCAGATTTTTCGGCTCCGCCCAGTAAAGCCACGCGATTAAAAAGCCGTAAGTGATGGTTAAAACGAGGCTCAAAATCTGGATAAGTTTTTCGTTCATGTTATAATTCTCGCCGAATAAGAGTTTGAAAGATGAGGTAACCGGATGTCAAACAAATTCGCCGCCGCTTGTTTAGTTTCGCTTTTCTGGCTGGCGGGTTGTACAAAAGCACAGCCGCCTGAAACGTCAGCTCAAAAACCGCCGATTCCGGAAAATATGGAAGTCGCTGAAATCGCGCCGCCGGCTTATGCAAAATACCGGAAAATCGGCTTGAAAGGCGCGCCAAACTTATTGGCGACCGGTTGGTAAAATTATGAAAATTTTCGGCAGACTTTTTATTTCCGCCGCGTTTTTAATGCTTTTTTGTTTTGCCGCGAACGCGCAGAAAGAATGGCTCGGCAACTATACATTTGACGAAGACGGCGGCAAAAATGCGGGCGGCACACCGATTTTTATCTCGCACGCGCTCGATGTTTCGGAAGCGGACGGCGGGCTGCTCGTGACGATTCAGAGCAACGGTTATCAAACGTCGAAAGATTTAATCTGCACGGCGAAAACCGACGGCGCGCGGCTGCTTATTTATTTCGACAGCTACGGCGAAAACAACGCGCTCGAGCCTTACGAAAAAGGCGATTTGCTTTTAACGCTGGAACGCAAAACCGTCAAAGGCAAAACCGAAATCCTGACCTTCTGGGGCAAATTTCAGCCCGTCGTGCCGAAAAACGAGAAGACCGGAAAGGTTTATTTCCAAAAATCCGACGATAAATAAAAAGGCTGGCGAAATTTTTCGCCAGCCTTACCTTTTAATCTTCGATGCGGGCAATGTCCGAACTCGTATCCGAGTAATCCTGAACCGCGCCGACGCCGCTGTCCGGCTCGCTCTCCCCGTAATTTTCAAGCGAATGGTCCTGCCCGGTTTTGCCCGGCTTCGCGTTGACGCCGCCGCGCTCGACCGCCGCGGCCTGTTCCGGCGCGACGCTGCCGTCGCCGCCCGGCAGATTGCTGCCCGAATCCAAATCTTTTTCGTCCGTGTTAAAAACGTCCCGCGTGTTTGATTTTTCCGTTCCCTGTGTCATCTTTTAATCTCCCTTGTTCGATAAAATTTCGACTGCATTTAATCAATCTTACGTTTATCTTCTCAAATCCGGCGGCGCGACGCCAAATATTTTTTTGCTTCATTCTTGCGCGCGCCTTTCCGACTGTGCTAAAAATCTAATCATTATTTCAAATTTGAAGGAGTTTAAAATGAAGAAAATTATAAGTTTAATCGCTCTGGCGCTGGCTTTTTCCTGGGCGGCGGCGGCACAGGAAATGAAGATGGACGGCAAAACGCCGACCGAAAAAGATAAAACGGAAGCGATTCCGACCGGCGGCACGTTGAAACGCGGCGCGGCTCTGGGAAATTCAAAAAAGGTTTCGCTCGCGAAAGTTCTTAACGACCCGTCGAAATACGCCAATCAACCGGTGCGCATCGAAGGCGTCATTGTTCGTTCGTGCAAGATGGAAGGCTGCTGGATGGAACTCGCGCCGAAGCAGGAGGATGCGAAATCCATCCGTGTGAAGATGAAAGACCACGCGTTTTTTATCCCGCTCGAATCAGCCGGAGCGTTCGCGAAAGCGGAAGGCGTTTTCACCGTCAAAACGCTGACGAAGGAAGAAGTCCGACACATGGTTGAAGAAGACGGCGCAAAATTCGACAACGTCAACAAGGACGGAACGGTGACGGAAGTTTCGTTTGAGGCAACCGGCGTCGAGCTGACGCGCAAGAAATAATCCCTGCAAAACCGGCAGCCTTAAATCGTCAATCTAAAAATCAAACTAATGGAGACAATACACGATGGGAAAAGATATGATTTTGACGAATGCGGGCATTCAGGCGGTTTTGAACATCAGCTGGCGAAACAGCAAAAATGTGGTTAAAAGCTACATCAAGGCTTCGTCGGGACTGGATATTGATAAGCCGGAAAGAAGCTGGTGCGGCGATTTTGCTTATTGGGTTTTGAAGGAATCCGGAATTCAGCCGATTCCCGGTCTCGCCAAACCTGTCGAGGGCGGATGGGACACGGTCAGCCGTTTCGGCGCGCTTTATACAAAATTCCAACCGAGCGAAGCAGCCCCGCAGCCCGGCGATATGTATTATATGAAATACACGACCAGCGCCGCGAAAGCCGCGGGCGGCAACGGCACAAATCACGTCGGATTTGTCGTCGAATTCGATTCGAACAGTTCGACCTTTAAATCGGTTGACGGTAATTCGGGCACGAATCCGGCTATTTTAGTAGTCGGTATCGGCGGCGGCTATGTTTGCTACAACAATCGGAATGTCGGACTGGTCGATTTTTTTATCCGCATTCCGGGGTAATTTTTTTTCAACACAGAGGGCGCTAAAGAAGCGGGATTTTCTTTGCGCTCCTCTGTCTGCATCAACTTTCTACTGCGCTTCAGCAGTAAATTCTTCCGCCCAATACACAGATAGAACCCTTATCAATTTCCGTAAAACGTTAACCCCTGCGAAAATTTGTGTTATCTTAAATTTCAGAATCGAGGAATAAAAAAGATGTTGTGGAAAATAGCGTTGGGAATAGGAATTTTAGGTTTAGTATTAAGCGTCATTTTTATCATAATTGCGGTACGCGCATTTTATTCGTCGGGCTTTCAGTCGAACACCGAAGACATCGCCTTCGCCGGTCTGGTAATGAGCATCATCCTGCTGATTGTTTCGTTTCTTATCACAGCGGTCAGCATAATCTTCGTCCTGCGCAGCAGCAAGAAAGAATGGGACGCGAAAAACCTCAAATAAAATTAAAGGCAAACGGCGCAGAAACGCGACCATCCGAGGAGCTTTTTTGGCGTAGAATACATCTAACAACGCTCTCGGACGGTCGCATTTCCAACTTAAAAAACGGATTTCGTTTTTTTTGCTCTACTTTCCGCCAAAAATATTCTTCAATCGTACAGATGTAAAAAAAGATGTGTGGTTGCAGAAAAACGTGTGTTGAAGCCCGGTTTTGTGCCTTCGACGGCGCGCGCTTTCCTGAGCGGCGAGATTGTTTTGATAAAATTAGAGCAACTCGAAAAACTCGGCGCGGCTCTAAACTGCACGCCGAACGATTTGCTCGAATGGCAGCCGGACGCCGCGCAAACGCCTTCGGAAACGTATTCGATGAACGGTTTGAAAAGGACGCCTGCGCGGTATTTACCGAAGATTCTAAACGAAATTCCGCCCGGTAAATTTGAACAAATCCCCGACATTTTGCAGGCGTTGAAGAATAAACCGGGCTGACCGTTTATGTTATAATTTTTAGCAATATGGGTCAGATAATTATCGAGATACCTCAAAACGGAGCATACGTTTATCAAATTCAGAACGCCGACCGGGTCAAAAAACTGCTGTCGGAAATCGAACAAATCACGGCGAAAGAACGTGAAGAAGAGGACGAGGATATACTTGGCTTGTGGAACGAGTCCGAACCGGTAAAACGAGCAGCTAACAGATGAAACCTTTCAAGATTAGAGACATCGAAATCAACCCGCCGATGATTCTGTCGCCGATGGCGGGCGTTACGGACTATACTTTCCGGCGGCTGGTTAAGCGGCGCGGCGGCGTCGGGCTGGTCGTGTCGGAATTTATCTCGGTCGAAGGCTTGACGCGGCATAATCCGAAATCGAAGCGGCAGATGCGTTTCGATGTCGAAGAACGCCCGTTTGCCGTGCAGATTTTCGGCGGACAGCCCGAACGCATGGCTTTGGGCGCGGAGATGGCTGAGGAAGTCGGCGCGGACATCTTAGACGTAAACTGCGGCTGTCCGGCACCGAAAGTCGTCAAAAACGGCGGCGGTTCAGGGCTTTTACGCGATTTACCGCGACTCGAAATCATCCTCAAAGAGATAAAAAGGACGATTACGATTCCGCTCACATTAAAGATGCGCGTCGGTTATTCGGATTCGACGATTAACGCGGTGGAGGTCGCCAAAATGGCTGAACAATGCGGCGTCGAGCACATTCAAGTTCACGGGCGGACGAAGGAACAGGGTTACAAAGGCTTGGCGAACTGGGATTTGATTCGCGCCGTCAAAGAAGCCGTCACGGTTCCGGTTTCGGGCA
This sequence comes from Pyrinomonadaceae bacterium, assembly GCA_036403375.1. Taxonomy (GTDB): domain Bacteria; phylum Acidobacteriota; class Blastocatellia; order Pyrinomonadales; family Pyrinomonadaceae; genus JAFDVJ01. The sequence goes on along the minus strand of DASWRC010000010.1, from coordinate 35,025 downwards.
ACGGCGATATTACGACGATTGAATACGGCTTGAAAAAGTGGCGCGAAACCGGCGTCGACGGAATCCTTATCGGTCGCGGCGCGATGCAGAATCCATGGATTTTCCGGCAGTTCAATGACGCGCTTCACGGGCGCGAGCCGTACCAGCCGGATTTGGCGGAGAAAAAAACGGTGCTGCTCGAATTTTTCGAGATGGTGCGCGAAGAAATGCCCGAACTCGTCGCTTTGGGCAAGATGAAACAGCTTGCCGGACAATTTACGAAAGGCTTGGTCGGCGGCGCGCAGTTTCGCCAGACGCTTTATCATTCGCACTCGGCGACCGAGATTTTGGACAACATTACGATTTATTTTGAAACACTGCAGGCGCGCCAAACCTTCGGCGACGGTTTGACGGAAGCCGATAAGGATTTGGAAATCGTTTCGTGCGATGCTTTTGCGGCAGAAGGATACTGAACCAACAGGTTTTCACCGCCCCGGAGAAGCAGAGGTTTCGCAGAAGAGCGCCGCAGCGTTTTTTACAGCGTCTTCCGAGCGGTTCCGTGCGCCTCTGCGGTGAAATGAAATCTAAGTGAAAAGCGCTTGCTCTCGCCGTCAAATTTCGTGTAATGTAGCATCTGCTACCAAATTATTTCGAGGTAAAAATTTATGAAAAGTTTCAAATCAGCAATTTGCTTATTGCTTATTGCGCTGTTTTGCGCGGCGGTTCCGGCTCAAAAAATGAAGCCCGAAGACGTTATCACAAAGCATCTCGAATCAATCGGAACGGCACCGGCGCGCGCTGCCGTCAAAAATCAGATGGCGGTGGGCGAGGTCGTCTTTACGGTTGTTTCAAAGAAAAGCCAGACTACTTTGGGCAGAGTCGTGATGGTTTCCGAAGGCACGAAAAATTTCCTCGGCATGAATCTGAACGCCGTCGATTACTCGCGGGAAAATTTCAGCTTTGACGGGAAAAGCCCGCACGTCGCGTATGTTCGCACAAATGTGCGTTCCGACCTCGGCAATTTTCTTCTCTCGAACGGCGTGATACTCGAAGACGGACTGCTCGGCGGCGCGCTCAACACGTCGTGGGCGCTCGGGAATTTGTCGAATAACAAAGCCAAAATTTCGTTTGACGGCGCAAAAAAGACGGACGGCAAAGAAGTTTACGTCCTCGGTTATTCGCCGAAGGGCGGAAGCGACATCGACATCAAACTTTACTTCGACAAGGAAACGTTCCGCCACATTCGCACCGAGTATAAACGCGTTTCGAGCGCCGCCATCGGCAGAACCATCGACGAATCCGCGCGGCAGAGCGAAACGCGCTTTAAGGTGACGGAAACTTACGGGAATTTCAGACTCGAAAACGGCTTGACGCTTCCGCACAGCTACACGATAAATTACGCGGTGACCGGACAAAACGGGACGAGCGAGCTGGAATGGAAGTTCAACCTGACGGAATTTGCGTTTAATAATACGCTCGATGCGAAAACGTTCGAGACGGACGCAAGATAAGCTTATGAAATTGCGAAGCTGTCTGTTTGTCGCGTTTTTGCTGGCGTTTTCCTCACAAATTTGTTTTTCGCAAGTAAAACCGAAGCCGGTTTTGCCGCCCGCCGCGCAAAACGCTAAATCTTCGCCCGCCTATGCCGAAGTGCTGCTCAGAAAAACCGAGCTGTCCGCGGAGCTTGAAGCCCTGCTCGTCGAATACACGGAAGAATTTCCGAAGGTTAAGGAGCTGCGCACGGAAACCGGTTTGCTGCAAAAGGAAATGGACCGGCTGCTGGCGGCGGGCGGCGCGGAAGCTTCACGCCTGAGCGCCGCGCTCGGCAGACTGATGGTGCGAAAATGCGAGATTGGCACGGATTTGTGGAGCTTACAGCTTCAATTTAACGACCAGCACCCGGACGTTAAACGTGCTCGCCGCCGCCTGGAAACCTTCGAAGCCGCGATTAACGATATTCTGCAAGCCAAATAAAGGCAGCGAAAAGTGAAAAACGAAAAGTGAATAGTTAAAACCATAACTATTCACTTTTCGTTTTTCACTTTTCGCTGCTTACGCGTTTAGGGCGTGACAAGCGGCTGCGTCGGGTCGCCGAAGAAGATATATGTGCGGCGTAAATCGACGTTCGTGTACAGCATTTTAGTCTGTCGCGCCGCTTCGCCGAGCGGCATTCCCGTAAAGACTTTTTTGTAAAAGTCTTTCGTGAAATATTCCTGGTCGTATGCCGCGTTGTATCCCGAAGCCGCCCAGACCGAGTTTGCGCCGCCGTTGCGCTGTTTTATCAGCGCTTCCGCGAGACTCGTCATATTCGCCTCGGCATAATCGCCGTTCAGACAATCAATCAATGCCATAAAGGGCGTGTTCGGCGTATTGTTCAAGAGCGGCGCGTCCGTGTTGCGGAAAAACTGGTTGTTTGCCCAGACGCCGATTGAAGCGTGTCCGAAATAGTTGACAATCGCCGGACCACTGTTAATGCGGCTGACGATGCTGCCGCGCACGACGTTCGGATCCTGCGAGGCGGCGTCGAGATAATTGACCGCGACCGCCGACGGGAAATAGGTCGCCATATTGCGCGAGCCTGCCGCAAAATCGTAGCCGATTAACGCATCCGAAACAAAATGAACGCCGCGCTGGTTGACTTCCTGTTTCGACATTGCCTGGACGGTCATTATTTTATCGAGCATCGCGGTCAGCTCGTTTTCGTCCTTCGCGGGCAATCTGCCGGTCGCGATTTCGCCGACGCCGTCGTTATTGAAATCCGCCAGCATTTCGTCCGAGACGGTTTCCATATTCCACGTGTCAACCAAAAATGTCGGCACGCGGTTATAAGCGTAGCCGCCGAATCCCGAATAATTGCGCGGGTCAGCGGTCGCATCGCCGACGAACATCACGAAATCCGGTTTCACCGACCAGCTCGTCTTGGCGTACTGCAGGAATGAACGAACCGATTCGGCGCTTCTGACGCCGTTATTGAATTCGTCGTAAACGTCTTCGATGTCGACAAACAGCGTTTGAATCCCTCTGGCGTTTCGCGCGCCGATAAAGTTTTGCAGCAGAGCTTTATACTCGGCGGGCGCGATAACGATGAATTTCGCTTGATTCTGCGTGGTTTTTAAATTCGACGGATTGTTTTTAGCGAGCGACGCGACCGCCATCGGCGCGGCATTCGTGCTGAGCGCCGTCATCAGGCGATTGTTGCTGGTCGAGCCGACGGTGACTGAATAAGTTCCGTCCGATTCCTGACGGCTTTGCGGCGCAACTTCGCTGACCTGCAAAGGATTTGTCACGTCGAGAATCCGAATTTGCGAACTTGAAAAACCTTTTAACTTTACAGATTGCCCCGACCCGACGCTGAAATCGAGACGATTGTTCTGCGCTTTCAAAGCGCGCGGATAGCTGATGCGCAGGGCTTCGGTAATGTTCACGTCGGATGAACCGCCGACTGCCTGCATGGTTATGGTATTCGTTCCTTCGACCAGTCTCGAAAGCGCGACGGTCGCGGTCCACTGCGTCCGGTCGTAAAACGAATAATTGATTTGTCCGATTGAAACGCCGTTTAAAAGCACGTTGACGACGTGATTGGCAGACGTTAAGCCCTGCAAATCGATGCCGATGGTCGCCGTCGTTCCGCCTTCGCTCGAAATGTCCCTGAGCTCCAAAGTCTGATTTGCCGCGGTGCTGTTGACGACTGCGCCGAACCAGTTCTCGCGTGCGCCGTTCAGGATGGAAGTCACGCGATAGAGCTTGTCTTCTCTTTCGACGGTCACGCGCGTCGCGTTGCTTCTCGCCGAGGTGAGATATTTTTGGGAAACTTTCTTGATTCTTTTGCCGGCGGTCGTATCTGTCATCAGCCAGTAAATGTTGCCGTTCGTTTGAATCGTATCGAGTCCTTCGCCGAAAAACTCTATCGAGCCGTCAGGGTTGACGACCATCGGTTCTTCCGTCCCGTTCGAAAAAAGCTTCCAGTAAGCCGATTGCGCGACATTAAAGCCGTTTGCCGTTAAAGTCGGCGCGTCGATTCGATAAAGTCCGTTCGCGCGAACTTCGACTTTGAGGGCGTTCGGGTCGCTGGCAAGCAAACCTTCCTCGGTGACCGGGTCGATTGGCGAAAAACCGTCCGCGAGTGGCGCGGTTTTGAAGCTTTCCTTTCCCGAAACCGGTGCTTGAAAATCGACCGCCTCGGTCTGTCCGCGCCGTTCGCTTTTGGCACGCCGGTATTCGGCGATGATTTCCGATTCGTTATCGCCAGCCAGCTGGTCGTAATTGTATTGCGGGTAAACCGGACCGAACCAGACACTTCGCGAATTGACATCGACGGCTTCGAGCCAGTAAAGGGCGTTTGCCGAATCCGTCAGGTCGTAAAAACTGTATTCGCTTCCCGCCTGCAGTAAGCCGTCCGTGACCTTCAGAAGGCTTCCCGGAACCAGCTCTTCCGTCACGAGAACTTTTTCTCCTTTCTCTTCGCGCCAGACTTTGAACCCGAGCACGTTTTGCTCAAAACTCGTTTTCCACGAGAGTTTCGTCGCGCCGGCGAAAACTTCAGCTTGAAAATCGCCCAATTGAACGTCGGAACTAAACTTTTGCTTTAAAGTATTTTTTAGAGTTAACTTTGCGCCGTCGCCCGCCGCCGCTGTGACGGTCGAAGAAAACGAAACGGTGACGAAACTGAAGAGTAAAGCCGCCGACAATAATTTTCTGCCGGAACGCGCCTGTATTTGGACACTATTGTTTTCACCAAACATTATTTAAAAGCTCCCTGAAATTAATATTTTGATTTTTGGAGATTAATCCAAAATGTTTTGTAGTTGTAGATTTGATTCTGGGGATTCAAATTCGGTCAGTTTGACCGGCATTAAGGAGGATTTGGCTCAAAGCCATATTTAATTTAGATGTTGGCAATAGTTTTGTCAAGACAAATATTGTTTAACCAACATATTGAAAAATAGTCGGTCAAACTGACCGACTATTTGAGGGGAAAACCGATTTTTTTATAAAAATTTTTACTGCTTGCCGCGCAGCCTGATTTGCGATTTTTCGCCGGCGCGCGTGACGGTCACGTTTTTGCCGTCGATTCGTCCGCTGTTAATTTTTTCGGTCGAAAGCGGATAGTCGTCAATCGCTTCGATAACGTCGTTTGCCTTAATGCCCGAAGTTTCGCCGATGCCCCCGGCAGCCACGGATTTAACTTTCCACCTGCCGTTTTCAAAATCCGCGAGGATGCCGATTTGCAATAAAACGTCTTTGACCTTAATTGAACTCGTCGTCGGATTGTCCGGCAGATTCTGCGGCACGGTTCGGTCGAAACCGTTTGGTCGAACATCGCGCAACGGCGGGCTGACGGACTTCAATTGACTGCGCATAAAGTTATCGTCCCGGACTTCGCGTTTTTTATCGATTTGTTTGCCGGTCGGTTTGCTTCCGGCAAGCAGCGTTTGAGACGCTTTCGGCAAATCCTTATTCGAAGGCAAAACCGCGACGTTTTCGCCCGGTCCTTCCGTTTGCGGAGGTTCGATAAAATTTGTAATCGCCGGATTTTGCGGCGTTACGGGATTCAACGTTTCGGTCGCGCCGCGCGCCGCAATCTGATTATTTCCGGGTGACAGGAATCCGCCTTTGAAAGCGAGAAGCCCGAAAACTAAAATCAACGCCAGCGCGGGCAAAGAATAACGCGGCACGAAGCCGAAGCGCGGCTGAAACCGGCGCTCGTTCGAAGAGGCGATCCTTGCCTTTAGCTTAAAGTCGAAATCACGGGGCGCTTCAATCTTTTTGAGAGAACAGCACAGTTCACGCAATTTCACGTCATCGGCGCTTAAAATTTCGGTTTCGTTTTTAGAGTTTTCGTAATTCATTTTCAGTCAAAATACTGCTTTAGTTTTTCGCGCAGCAGCGCCCGCGCACGGCTGATGCGCGATTTGGTCGTGCCTAAGCCCAAACCTAAAATCTGCGCGATTTCCTCATAGCTGAGCTCCTGAATCTCGCGCAAAACAATCGGCGCGCGATATTTGTCGGGCAAAGTCGCGATTGCCTTTTCAATCGTCCGGTTGCGCTCGGCTTCGACCAAATCTTCGTCAGGCAAAGATTTGTCATCGGGCAGATGAAATTCCTGCGCGTTCGCGTCGTCCGTTTGAAAAAAGCTCGTCAGCGACAACAGTTTGCGCCGCCGTTTTTTACGAATCTCGCTAATCGCCAGGTTCGTCGCGATGCGGTAGATATAAGTCGAAAACGCGTATTCCGTATGATAGCGTTCAATCGCAAAATACACGCGGACAAAAGTTTCCTGTGTCAAATCGACTGCTTCCTCGTAATCCGAGAGCATCCGAAAAAGATAGTTCGTCAACGGATTGCGATAGCGATTGACGATTTCGGCAAATGCCGCTTCATCGCCCTGTTTGGTGGCTTCGATTAGCTGATGGTCGGACAGGTTTTTAGCGGACACGCGTTCTTCGTAAACCTCCACGTTCCGTTCCGGTAATTTGTCCAAAGCCATACATTCATACTTTTTTACAACAGAATTTCAATCAAAACAAAAGCCGCCTTACGTTTTAAGTCACGCGCCGCCGCCGGAAAGGTTGCAAAAAGGTAATTGGTTTTTGGTAATAGGTAATAGGTAATTGGTTTTTGGTAATCGGTTTTTGGTTTTTAACTAATTACCTATTACCTATTACCTATCACTTTTATTCCGCCGGTTTGACCGTCAACACCAGAAACATCAATTCATCGGGTTTCGACGTTGCCAGGCTTCCGATGACGGTCGGCTCGTTTTCGCGTAAATTAAACCAGTTTGTCGTGATACCGATTCCCTCATAACTAACGCCCGTCGATGTTTTCCCGCCTTCTTCGCGAATAAGGGTCGCAACGGGCACGCGCGCGCCAAACTTAAAAGTTTCAATTTGAATCGTATTTGGTCCGGTGGCAGCCGGTATGCTCCGCAGATTGCTGAGCGACCAATCGGAAAAAACCGGCGTATTATTGTCCTTTAATCCGGCGAAATCGCCGAGCAGACTTTTGTATTGGATTGAACTGGCGGTTCTTTGCAGAAAAGTCGTCGTCAGACGGTAATCGGAAAAACTGTAATTGGTTTTCAGTTTTTTGACGACCGGGGCGAGCGACGGCGGCAGCGCGCTCTTTTCGCCCGCATTGTTTGAAGCGACGAGCAGCTGAAGCACGACTTCGTAACACGGATAGATTTGCGGTTCTTTTTTCTCCTGCGCGAAAACGCTCGCGGCACTTAAGACAAAAAGGAAAAGAAACAATTTAAAGATAAAATTCGGCTTGTTCATAGATTTACTCCTTAAAGAAAAGACTGGATTGGAGAGCTTTCAACCCCTTTCACCAACGAGCCGGAATAAAGTTGCAAAATAATTTTCGAATGTTAAAGATAAACAAAAAAGCTCGCCGACATTATTTTTATCGGCGAGCTTTTTAATTCGGTGGTAAAGATTTTGTCGTTTAGCCGTCCTGGAACATCGCGTCCTCGATTTTCTGACCGAAAGTAATGGTGCCGATTTCGGTTTCTTCAATCTGTTTATCGTTTGCCCAGAGAACCGTGCGATACGGTACGAGCGTGCCCTGCGCGTAGTTGTAATCGTAGAATTTCCGGCGGTATTTCACGCCCGCTTCTTCGTATTCGAGCATCATTATGCGAAAGCTTTTCGAGCTGACATAAAAACGCGTTTTGCGCTCCTGTTTATCGGTCACGTCAAGCAGATAAAAATCGACGCCCATAATTTTTTCGTGTCCGAAAAGCGCGAGCTTCGATTCGTTTTCTTTATAACGGAGAAGTCCTTCAATCCCGTGCCAGATTTGGTTCTGGAAACCGTTCGAAGCATCTTCGCGCGGCGTAAAAACCGAATCATTGTAGAGACCGAAAATCCGGTCGCCGGTGTACACGAGCGAAAATTTCGAATCGGGAAACGACTGGTCGAGACGAACTTTTTCTTTGCTCAAACTTTCGCCGCGCGAAGTCCAGCGTTCGTAATTGGCGGTTTCAGTCCTGCCTTTTTCATCCATCAAATGAATCTTGCCGCGTTCAAAAGTCGTCTTGCGGATTTGATTGAGATTTTGTCTGCCGAGCAGACCGCCGTAGATTATGATTGCCGATTCCGCGACCTGTTCGGGCGAGGTTATTTTGGTCGGGTCAACCGCAGGCTGTTTCTTTTCGTCTTTTTTCTCTTCCTTTTTGTCGGTCTTTTCCTTTTTGTCGGTCTTTTCCTTGCTGACGGTAACGTTCTGAGCAAGCGTGAGCGACGCGCCGGTCGAAATCAATAAAATGAACAGAAAGATGGTTCTAAAACTCAAAAACACTTAAAATTACTCCTTTGTTGTTTGTTCGGTTTTGGCAGATTAAATGCGGATTGTAACACAAACCGCTTCGTTCGGCACTGCGCGCACCACGCTAAAACAAATAAATTGATGAAATTCGCGGTTGATTAGATGCTTGCGATAAAGAAATTTGATTCGACTAATTTGTTACTGCTACGCGTCTTTCCGAATCTTGCCCGCCAATTTTTGCTCCAATAAGCGCACCGCTTCCAGCAGAATGCGCTGTCCTTCGGCAGATTCCGGTTCGATTACCGTATTCGTATCGGCGTTGTTGATACAAACGTCTTTGCCGGTCTGCGTCTCATCGGTTAAGCCGGAAACAATCGTGACGCGGCGACGGAAAGCCGTGATTTCGATGCGACGGTATGTTTTCACTGTTCGCTCCTCTGGAAATTATGAAAATCGAAAGCAGATGTTTTTAATAATTCGACAAGCGGCGCGGACGAAGAAGTTTTCAAAACCTCAACTTTTCGTCCGCGCCGTTTGTGTCATTTTTATTGCAGACCGGCAGAAGCAACCGGAATATCGCCGCTCAAGCCGAATTGCTGATAGCTGATACGTCCGGTCGAGCTTTGTACGATATACCATATTCCGTCGCGATAGACGGCAAGGTCGTCGCGCCCATATTCTGCGGCGCACTAAAAACACGGCTTTGCGAATAAGCGTTCGCTCCCATTATCAAAAGCGTGATAATTGCCGAAAGCATCGCGTTTGTAATTTTGCTTTTCATAGCTTTTCTCCTTCTAAAATTTGTAATTTGTTATTTTTGCTGCCTTTGTTATAAATCAGTGCGGCGACAATTTTCGTTTTTCTTATAAATTTTGGTAGGCACTGACTTACCCTGACAGTTGTATTCCAAGTCCCCAGTTCTATCGCGACCTACGCGACAACTTCCTTAGCAGCAAAAAGCTCCCAGTCACAATCCACCCAGTATTGCCCGTCGAAGCCGTTGAATTCCCACGCAATCAGACTACTAACCCTACTTTTTGTCCCGCTGTCCCACCTGAAATCCGGCGATGGAAGCGGAATTAAATTAGTTGCCGGCAGGAATATCTCATCACCCCACAATGAGCTGAGATATTCGAAAACATTGTCAACAAACCACCCCATTACCTCGCCGACAATGGTGCCGAGAAAAAGTCCTAAATATTCGATGGGAATCGACGAGAGTTTTTCTTTCAGTTTATCGCGCACGATATTGGCAAGCCGGTTCAGGAACTCAGTAAGATTTCCGGCGTCTTCCTCGACCAACACAAGCACTACCGAATAGGTTCTCGGATAGCCGATGCCCCGTTTACTAAGTTCAAACGAAGCAAATGGACGCGGTCCTGAAGGATTCCAGACATCGCCTTTCTCGAAGTCGCCGACCTTGAATTGATTGATTTTCTGCACATTCCCTCTCTCGTCAATCGCCGTTCCGCCCAGAAAAATCTCATCCTCGCCCCATTCACCGGTCTGCTCTTTGCATTCAACTCTTTTAATTCGGAAAACCAATCTGGTTAATTGCTGCGCGGCAGTCCCGACAGCATCGGACGAGCGGATTGAACGCTCGCTTTCGTGACTGTCGCGATGAGAAATATGAAGCGGAGAATGACCGTTGTCCCTACGCAAGTCATTCTCCGTAATCTGAAGCTCACGAGGAACAAGCCGCTGTGCCTGGTCTTCGATTGGCGTCTTTGAACGAAGGTCAATCTCTGCAAGCTCACCATACTTTTGGCTTCTCTGTTTTTTCGGCGCGTTAATGGCAGTTATGGCTTTTTTCGCCATCTCTTGTTGTTTTGCAGGATTAACGCTCCGAAAATATGTCCGGCAGATTTGTTCAAGTGATTTCCTGTTGTCTGAAATTGGATAAACCGACGGCTCCGAATAATTTGCCAGTGCTTTTTCCATAGCCAAACACACCTCGTTAGAGAGGTCTGCAGCAATTTGTCGAAGTTTAGGATTACTTAGGTCATTTGTTTGTGTATTCGTTATTTTTCGCATAATTTTTCCTTTTTTGTTTTTATTTTCCCTTTGAAGTTTCAAGAATTTATCTTCAAATTTCTTTCAACATCTTTCGGGATGAGAGCAACCTTAACGCGCACCGGACACGCAGGTAACGAAAAAACCGGGAAATTTTAAGGAAATATTGACGAAATTTATCTTTGGCGCTATGATGTCGGCAGACGACACACTACCCGTTTTACAGTCGCCAACCGTTCGCGGTTGGACATCTACGAGACGACACGCTATTAATGCCGCCGCGCTTTTGCCAGCCGCTTTTGTTGATTTCCGCAAAAAATCTTTGCGAGGTTTACTATGCAAAAGACGGTTCACCAAATTTATTCTTTCGACGAATTTTCGCTGGATTTGACGCGCGGCGCTCTGCTGCGCGGCGCGTCGGAAATCAAGCTGCGCCCGAAATCCTTTGAAGTCCTGAGATACCTGGCGGAAAACGGCGGTCGGCTGGTGACGAAAGACGAGCTTATCGCAGCCGTCTGGACGGATACGGCGGTGACGGACGATTCGCTCGTGCAGTGTTTGAAGGACATTCGCCGCGCGCTGGACGATAACGGTCAGGTTATTATCAAAACCGTCCCGCGGCGCGGTTATATTTTTGAAAAAGAAGTCAGCGAAACCGGCGCGGCGGTAATTTACACGGAAGAAACGGCGGGCGTTTCGCTCGTCATTGAGGAAACCGTCGAAGAATACGACGATGAAAAACTAATCGCCGCGTCGCCGCGTCCGCGTGTTTCAGCGTCTGCTTTTATCGGCGCGATTCGGCGGCACAAGCTCGCCGCAATGGTCGTCTCGGCGGTTTTAATTGCCGTCGTCATTGCCGGAGCGTTTTTTTCCAAACCGATTTTAATGTGGTGGTTCAAACCGCCTTCGATCGCCGTTTTGCCGATTTTCAATTCGACGGGCGACGCCGGGCAGGATTACATCAGCGACGGTTTGACCGAAAGCATCATCACGAGTTTGAAGCAGCTCAACACGCCGGGAAAATTGCCGCCGCGGCTGCTCGTGTCGGCGCAGAATACGATTTTTCTGTTCAAAAACAAAGAGCTTGACCCGCGCGCTGTCGGCAGTCAGCTCGGCGTGGATTCGGTTTTGGCGTCGAAGATGTTTCTGCAGAATAATCTGCGGCATTTCAAGTTTGAATTGATAAACGTCGCCGACGGCTCGGTTTTGTGGAGCAAGCAGTATTCGGTTTCGTGGGGCAACACATTTGGGAACGGAAGCAACATGAATGACAAGGTTGTGGCGATGCAGAATGAAATCCCCAGCGATGTCGCCGCGCAATTACGGCTCGGTTTGAGCGATGCCGAACGGCAGATTTTAACGCGCCGTTATACGCAGAATCCAGAGGCTTACGACCTTTATCTCAAGGGACGCGCCGAATTTCGCCTGTTGACGCCGTCGGGTTTGCGAAAAAGCATCGAGTATTTCGAGCAGGCGATTGACCTCGACCCGAATTTTGCGACCGCCTACTGGGCGATGGGAATGGCTTACCGGACGCAGGGGCTGATTGACGAGCGCTCCGACAAAGAGGCGAATGAAAAGGCGGCGGAGTTATTCAAAAGCGCGCTCAAAATCGACAATACGCTCGCGCTTGCCGTCAACGCACTGAAATACGGCGATTTGGACGCGCGGGATTGGAAGACGATTGAAAAGGCGGGACCATCGCATCCGGGCTACGGCTTTTATCTCATCGCGTCGGGGCGAATTAACGAGCAGCTCGAAAATGAAAAACGCCTTTTGTCGTTTGAGCCGTATGCGCCGGGTTTGAATTTTTTCCACTGTATGACGCTGTTTACCGCGCGCCGTTATGACGAATCTATCGCGCAGTGTCAGAAGACTTTAAATATAAGCATGGACGGCAAACCGCGTTTCGGTCCCGAATCGCCGTGGGTTCATCTGCAGCTCGGTAACGCTTATTGTCAAAAAGGAATGTTTCCGAAAGCCGTTGACGAGATAAATTTGGCGATTGAGAAAGCCGAGAACTCGGAGGCGATGCGGGCGGTGCTTGGCTACACCTGCGCCAAAGCGGGACAAAAAGACGAGGCGCTAAAAATTCTTAACTTACTGAATGAGCAAATGAGCCGCGGCGAGTACGTCCCGGCGCTCAATGTTGCCTGGATTTACTCCGCGCTCGGCGATAAAGACCAAGCCTTCGAATGGCTTAATAAAGCCATTGACGAGGGCGAGGACAGATTGCTGTATATGGTATCCGAGCCGGAATTGGACGGTCTGCGCGATGACCCGCGATTTCCCGAAATGGTTCGCCGGATAGGTTTTCCGAATTAAAGTTTTGAGTCCCGCCAAAATGGCTGCCAATCATTTCTTTATCAGTTTGACCAACGTTCGGCGCGCTGCCGCCTGAAGTCGGGACCGAAAACGATTGAAGCGAAAATCAATGAAAATGACGAAAACAATCGCGCTTATTTTGCTTCTTGCCGTTTCCGCCTTGACCCGGACGCAGACTACTGGACGAATTGCCGGAACCGTCAAAGACCAACAAAACGCATTGATTGTCGGAGCTGATATTGCGGCACTCAATCAAGCCAACGGCGAAGCAAGAACCGCCGTGACCGACGAATCCGGCAATTTCGTCGTCGCTTTTCTCACGCCCGGCGTTTACCGCGTTCGCATCGAAGCCGGCGGATATAATGTTTTCACACTCGAAAACGTAACCGTCAGGCTCACTGAAACCACGACGATTAATGCGACACTCGGGGTTGCCGGCGTCGTCACCGACCCGATTACTGTCAGAACCGATGCGCCCCTTATAAAAATCGATAATCCGACGCTTGGACAGCTGGTTGACGGGCAAACCGCCGCCGCACTGCCGCTTGCGACCCGTAATTTTACACAGCTTTTCGCGCTCGCGCCCGGAACGTCCGCTTTTTTGACCGACAATACCGTCGTCGGGCGCAACCCGGCGAACGTTTCCGCGAGCGGCGCGCGCCCGTCGCAAAACAATTTTCAAATCAACGGAATCGATTCTAATTTCGGTTTTGCCAGCAGCCGTTCGATTGCTGATCCCGCGCCGGAATCGATTGACGAATTCAAAATTCAAACCTCCTCATACGACGCGAGTTTCGGACGCGCCGGAGGCGCCAACGTGCAAATCGTGACGCGCAGCGGCACGAACAATTTGCGCGGTACGATTTACGATTATTTCGCCGACACATCGCTCAATGCCAACAATCCGTTTCTCAAAGCCGCCGGTTTGCCGCGTCCTGTTTTGGAGCGCAATATTTTCGGATTTACGCTCGGCGGCGCGATAAAAAAAGACCGCGCATTCTTTTTCGCCTCCTATCAAGCGACGCGCGAGCGCAACGGCGCGGCGCGACTCGGCAGCATTTCGTCAAACGTTCTCATCGGTCAAGGCTCGTTAGCCCTGACTGACGACCGTTCGCGGGCGACGCTTTTACGAATTTTTAAACCCGTATTGCCTAACGGAGAGCGGGCGAGGACCGTGAATCCGGTCGCATTACAATTATTAAACACGCGCCTGCCGAGCGGTCAATTTTTGATTCCGACGCCGCAAACCGGCGCGCGTTACAGCGGTTCAGCCGTTTCGCGCTTTCGTGAAGACCAATTCAATCTGAACTTTGATTTTCGGCTAACGACGCGAAATTTACTGGGCGCAAAAGTTTTCTTCGCTCACGCGCCGCAAATTTCCGCGATTTACGGCAATGCAAACGTTCCCGGTTTTCCAACGCCGGAAAGCAACGACAGCACGCTCGTTTCGGTTCAAGACGTGCAGAGCTTCGGTCCGAATCTGACGAACGAAGCCCGCATCGGCTTTAATTTTTTCGTTTCGGATCTGGCTCCGCAGCCGCCATTTCTCGATTCCGAGTTCGGCATTTCGCGCCCGGCTGCCCAGGTTTATCCGGGCTTTCCGCTCATCAGCATCGCGATTGCCGCGGGCGGTATCCGGTTCGGTACGAGCGGGCTGAATTACCAGCAAGCCGCGTGGCTGACTCCGGCTTTTGCCGATACGCTTTCCTTTACGCGGCGCACTCATTCGATTCGCGCCGGATTTGAGTTTCGCTATTATCTTATGAACATCAACGTCCCGATTCTGACGCGCGGCAATATCGTATTTCAAAACTTTAACGATTTCCTGCTCGGCATCACGCAATCGGCGGCGCTTGCCAATGGAATTTCCGACCGCGCTTTGCGCGCCGCCGATTACAATTTTTTTGTGCAGGATGATTGGAAGTTCTCAGAAAAGCTCAATTTGAATCTCGGCTTGCGCTACGAGCTGGATTTGCCCGCTTATGACACGCGCGGGCGCATCGCGGCTTTCGACCCGGCGCTTTACCGCCCGTCTTTGACGCCGAACGGTCCGCCGCAGGGCGGCATCGTGCAGGCGGGAAATCCGGCTGCCGGCTACGATTTGCCCGACGACCCGACCGACAACTTGCCCGACGTGCCGAATGTCGGGAAACGCCTTTTGAAGAGTCTCGACGCGAATAATTTCGCGCCGCGTGTCGGCGCAGCTTACGCGCCTTTCAGCAAAAAGCCGTTCGTGCTGCGTGCCGCTTTCGGCATTTATTATTCGCGCTCGGCGCTCGCCTATCTCGTCAACAATATCTTTCTCCCGCCGTTTTATTCTCAGATGATTCTTCCTAACACGAGCACGGAAAACTTCGGCAGTCCGTTTGCGCAGAACTTACCGACGCATTTTCCGGCGCTTGAAAGTCCGGTTACCGGAATTTCGATAGACCGCAATATTCGGACGCCGTATTTCCAGCAGTATAACGCCGCCGCGCAGCTCGGAATTTCCAAAAACACGACGCTCGAAATCGCCTACGTCGGCTCGCGCGGGCTGAATTTGTTTCGTCAGGTCGCCATCAATCAGGCGCGGCTCACCGCGACGAACAACACGCCTGCAATCGCAAACGTCCAAAACCGCGCGCCGTTTCAGGGCGTCGGCGTCGGCGGAAGCTTTCTGCAAGACCAATCGACCGCCCAATCAACTTATAATTCGCTGCAATTAAATCTGACGCGGCGGCTTTCGAGAGGTCTGCAATTTCAGGCTTCCTACACTTTTTCCAAATCAATCGACAACGCTTCGGGCGGCACCGGCGCGGGCACAAACGGCTTGACCGACACACAAACCAATATCGACACGGGGGCTATCGTCGGCAATCAACTCGACAATCGCGCCAATCGCGGATTATCGAATTTTGACCGGCGGCACCGATTTGTTTCGAGTTTTATATGGCAGCTGCCGCGCCCTGCATTTATAAATCACTCAAAAATCGGGCGCGCGCTGTTTTCCGGCTGGCAAATCGCCGGTATCGTCACGGCGATGTCGGGCTTGCCGGTCGATGTCGTCGATTCTCAGGCGGCGTCCTTTTATCTCGGCGCGAACGGCGGCGGTGCGCGCCCGAATTTCGATTCCCGCTTCTCGCCGACCGAGAACGTCCCGCACGGCTATTATTTCAATCCGTTCGCCTTCAGGCGTCCGATTGTCGCGCCGGGTCAGCCGATTCCGAGTTCGAACAATACGGCAATCGCCGGCGCTGTCGGCACGGATTTCGGCAATGTCGGGCGAAACATCTTGCCCGGTCCGAATCAATTCAACACGGATTTTTCCGTCAGCAAGCGTTTTCGTCCCAATAACGCGAAAAATATCGAGTTTCGCATCGATTTTTTCAATCTCTTCAACACGGTAAACTTCGCCAATCCGATCAGCAACTTCGCCGCCGTCGCGCAATCGGGCGGAGTGCTCGACGCGGCGGGAAATATCTCCGAAAACAAACCCGGCGATTTCGGAAAACTCGTCTCGACGAGCAACAATCCGCGAATCGTCCAATTAGCGCTAAAATTTAATTTCTGAAAGCGCGCTTGAAAATCGCCGTCCGTTTACCGTAAATTTTTAAGAATGCTTCATATCGCACTTGTCGAACCGGAAATTCCGCCCAATACGGGAAATATCGCGCGGCTCTGCGCGGCGACTTTTACGGATTTACACATTGTCGGCGCGACCGGTTTCCGGATGGATGACCGCACTTTGAAACGCGCCGGACTCGATTACTGGACGGAAGTCCGCCTGCATCGACACATCGATTTGGAACGGCTCTCCGCGGCTTTGCCCGATTCACGCTTTCTTTATTTCACGACGAAAACCGAGCAGTCTTACGCGGATTGGCAGTTCGAAAAAAACGACTGCCTGATTTTCGGACGCGAGACGCGCGGGCTGCCCGAAGATTTGCTCAAAGCTAACTGGGAACGCTGCCTGACGATTCCGATGCCGAACCCGCAGGTGCGCAGTTTGAACCTTGCGACGAGCGTCGGAATCGTTCTTTACGAAGCGTTAAGACAATTAAACTCAGCCGCTTAATTCTTTATCTTTTTGTAAAGTTTTGTCTAATGCGGGCATCTTTCAGGGCGGCTGAATCATCTTAAAACTGCAAACAAATTTTGATATTTTGAAAAGTTTGTTGGAGGGAAAAAGATGAAATATATACGTAATTTTTTAATTTTATCATTCGCATTTTTATCATTTCTGGCTTTCGATGCGAAAGCTCAGGCACCGCAAACCGGGCTTGAAAAACAGGTTTTCAAGGAGCTGATTAAACTGCCTTACTACAGCGTTTTCGACCATATCGCGTATAAAGTCGACGGCACGACCGTGACTTTGTTCGGCAAAGTGGCAAACGCGCGCAACAAACGCGACGCCGAACGCTGGGTGAAAGATATTGACGGAGTGGAAACGGTTGTCAACCGCATCGAAATTTTGCCGCCGTCGTCGTCGGACGATTTTATTCGTCAGCGAGTGCTGCGCTCTTTTGCCGAACGCGGGCTTTATCGTTATCTTTGGGAGCCGAACCCGTCGGTCAGAATCGTGGTTGACCGCGGTCGCATCGAATTAGAAGGTTATGTTGCCAACAAAGGCGATTACAACCTGATGAACATCCTTGCAAACGGCGTCAGCGGCGTTTTCAGCGTCAGAAACAATCTGGTTATCGACAAACGCTAAAAAAATAATTTTTCATTACAATCCTCTTTGACCGGAAGAAATCCCGGTCTTTTTTTGTTCAAGGTTGCTTTTTTGCGCCGTAAATCATATCATTTTCGTTTGTCTTTCGGGACTGACTTACTAATTTTTACATCTATGGTTACTACAGAAAATATTCGCAACATCGCCATCATCGCGCACGTCGACCACGGCAAAACGACTCTCGTGGACGCGATGCTCAAACAATCGCACGTTTACCGGGACAACGAAACAGTCGTTGACCGCGTGATGGATTCGATGGATTTGGAGCGCGAGCGCGGCATCACGATTATGGCGAAAAATGCGTCGGTGCGCTACGGCGATTACAAAATCAACATCGTCGATACGCCCGGTCACGCCGATTTCGGCGGCGAAGTCGAGCGCGTTTTGAAAATGGTTGACGGCATCGTTTTATTGGTTGACGCGGCGGAAGGCTGCCTGCCGCAGACGCGTTTCGTTTTAAGAAAAGCGCTCGAACTCGGGCTTCCCTCAATCGCTCTGGTCAATAAAATCGACCGTCAGGATTCGCGTCCCGAAGAAGTCGTCGATGAGATTTACGACCTTTTTATCGATTTGGGCGCGGACGAAGAACAAATCGAATTCCCGATTCTTTATTCGATTTCGCGCGACGGAATCGCGAAAAAGAATCTCGCGGACGAATCGGACAGCCTGATTCCGCTTTTCGACCAGATTATCGAAACGGTTCCCGCACCGAAACCGATTCGCGACGACAGTTTGCAGCTTCTGGTTGCGAATATCGACTACAACCCGTTTGTCGGACGCCTCGCCATCGGCAGAATTTATTCGGGCGAAATTGCCAAAAATCAGGAAGTAATCGTCGCTAAGCGCGACAGTTCGACACAAAAAACGCGAGTCAAAGAGCTTTACGTTTTTGAAGGCTTGGAACGCCAGACGACCGACGAGGCTGGCGTCGGCGAAATCGTCGCACTCGCCGGATTTGACGACATCAACATCGGCGAAACGATTACGCTCGTCGATAATCCGCGACCGCTTCCGCTGATAAACGTTGACGAACCGACTATCTCGATGATTTTCGGTGTCAACAATTCTCCGTTTTCGGGGATTGACGGAAAATTCGTCACCTCGCGCCAAATTAAAGACCGTCTCGAAAAAGAACTTTTAGGGAACGTCGCGCTTCGCGTCTCCGAAACCGATTCGCCCGACCAGTTTAAGGTTTCGGGACGCGGCGAGCTGCAATTATCGATTCTCATCGAAATGATGCGGCGCGAAGGCTACGAACTGCAGGTTTCAAAACCCGAAGTAATCACCAAAAGAGACGAGAAAACGGGCGAGCTTCAGGAACCGCTCGAACAGGTCGTGATTGACGTGCCGGAAGAATTTATCGGCGTCGTGACCGAAGCTTTAGGCAGACGCAAAGGTCAGATGACGAAAATGATTAATAACGGTTCGGGGCGCGTCCGGCTCGAATACGAAATTCCGTCGCGCGGTCTGATCGGTTTCCGCGGCGAATTCTTAACCGAAACGAAAGGCACGGGACTGCTTAACACGCTTTTTCTGCGCTTTGACAAATGGCAGGGCGAGATGAAAGGACGCGGCACGGGTTCGCTCGTTTCCGACCGGATGGGCGAAGCTACGACTTATGCGCTTTATGCTTTGCAGGAACGCGGCGCACTTTTCCTCAAACCGCAGACGAAGGTTTATGAAGGAATGCTCGTCGGCGAAAATGCCCGCGCCGTTGACCTCGACGTCAATCCCATCAAAGAGAAAAAGCTGTCGAATATGCGCACCACTTCAACCGACGAAGCAATGCGCCTCGTCCCGGTGCGCGAAATGTCGCTTGAAAGAGCCCTCGAATTCATCGCCGACGACGAGCTCATCGAGGTCACGCCGAAATCGATTCGTTTGAGAAAACGCGTTTTGAGAGCGAACGAGCGACCGAAGAAAAATTCATAACATTCTACAGGCATAAAAATAAAATGAGCGGAAATTATATATAATTTCCGCTCATTTTATTTTTGCGCCGTTACCCTTAACTATCGAAAGTTTCGCTCAGACGTCCCAGGGCAAGCGCTCCGAGCGCGAGTCCCAAATCTCTTAAAGCGACATCGTAATAGCCCGGAATCATTAGTAAATTTACAATAATCAAGACCAGCCAAGCCGCTACGACATAAGCAAAAATACGCGGCTTTAAGAACACTCCGATACCCGCGATTATCTCGATAACACCGGCAGCCATCATTAATTCGTGCCCGTGTCCGCCGGTTAGATTATTGACGAACGCCGGCAGATATTTGTCCCAATCAACCAATAAATGCAGGAATTTATCGAGTCCGGCAAGAATCGGCGCGACCGTAAAACCGATTCGTAAAATTTGAAACGCCTGATAACCCGGATTCTTAATATCAGCACGACTATCACTTTCTGCGTTCGCGCCCGCAAACGCGACATCGCTGTTTAATGTTTTTTCCATTTCCCAACTCTCCAATTTTTATTTTGTTTTCAGCCAATAAACTTACTGTCTGTAATTTGCATCTTATGATGATATACATAATAAGTCAAGAAGTTATTTGACTTATTTGAGTTATTCCCGAATTTTTATTAAGATAGAACTTTCCTGGTGATAAAAATGAAGACGACAAAATTAGACAAACGATTTTTTGAAAGCACGCGCGGACAGATTGTTTTGCTTCTGCGAGGGTCGAACAAAACCGTCAACGAATTGGCGGCGGAATTAAACCTCACGGACAATGCCGTCCGGGCGCACCTGCTCAGTCTCGAGCGCGACCGTCTGGTTTTGCAAAGCGGACTGGTCAAAGGTTTTCGCAAACCGCAATTCGCGTACGGTTTGACCGACGAGGCACGACATCTTTTCCCGAAATCATACGATTCGCTGTTTAATCAGTTACTTGATGTCCTGAAAAATCGTTTATCGCCGGTTTCTTTGAAGGATATTTTGTACGAGGTCGGGCGCAAAATCGGGAACAAAAATTCATCCGAAGCCGACGCAAGCCTCGATGCGCGACTCGATAAAACGTTACAGTCACTGGAAGAGCTCGGCGGCGCGGCAAAGCTGTTCAAAGAAGACGGCAAAATTTTTATAAAAAGCGAAAGCTGTCCTTTTGCCGATGCCGTCGCCGAGCATCCCGAAGTTTGCCGGCTAACCGAATCAATGATTGAAGAAATTGTCGGGAAACCCGTCAAAGAAGTTTGCAGTCGTCAACCCCTGCCGCAATGCTGTTTTGAGATAAATACGGCTTGATAAGTTATAACCCGTACGCGAAAAAGTCGATGAAATCTTGAGTTTAAGATTTCATCGACTTTTTTATATGCTCTTTCACGTTTTTACGGCAAGTTGACGTAGCTTGAAAGAAACGCGCGCGCCGACGGCGCGTCGGTGCGATAAGTCACGTTAGTCGAGCGGCAGACGGAATCGCCCGTGATGGTGATGGCAACCAGCGTGCGCGTGCCGTTAACGTTCAGAAAATTAGGTCCGCCCGAATCGCCGAAACAGGTTCCGCCGTTACCGGTCGAAGGATTCTGCGAAAGGCGCAGGTAAGTATTGTTCAGCGCATTAAACGACGAGTAGGAATACATTCGCGGAATCGGGTTTCTATCTTGAAAATACGGCACGCCGCCGCCGACCACACGGTTTTGCAAACCGTATCCGGCGTTCGTGTAAACCGTATTTTCAAGCCCGTTGCGTGCCGACAGCTGGTCGAGCAAATTGGCGACGGGAAGCTTTGCCGGCGTAATCCCGCGCGTATCGCGGTCGGAGACGAGCAGCACGGCAATGTCGCCCGAATCGCTCTGGCTCTGATTGTAATTCGGATTTGTCGCGACCTGCGTGACGGCGATAAGTTTTGTTTTTTGACTCGTTAATTCACCGAACGGAATCGGATTGTCAAAGCTCACAAAGGCGCGGTAGCCTGCCGGTTCCAGCTCGGCGGTGAAATACTGTGTGCAGTGGCTCGCGGTCAGAAAAACGGTCGGCGAAATGAGCGTGCCCGTACAAATCGGGTAAATTCGCCCGTCGGGCAATTTAACGATAAACGCGCCGGTGTTGGCGAAATTATTGGTTTCATCCACAAAACCGTAGGTGATTGCCTTTACGCTCGATACGGCGAACAGCAGCACACAAGCGACGAAAACGGAAAATAAAGCTGAAAATCCTTTGGTGTTTCGCATAGAAAAACTCTCCTTTTTTGAAAGATTGATTGAAGGGGTAATTGTCAGAAATTTAATACCACAACGGTATGCCAATAAAAATCTTTTTGCAAGCACTTTTCGGCATTGACTCATTAATTTCAAAAAAATCTTTTCTTTTTGAAATTAATAATGTATAACGGAATAGAATCACTTCCATAAAGATTTTTTAAATAAATGCATCTGTTTTTTGACAAATTTCATCAAAGACTGCGTCTATCCCGACAGAACCGAAAAAACTATTTCGGGCTTGAAAATTAGGATGGGTTTCGTGCTATAATGCGGACAGCATTCCTGTGAATTTGTGGAAGAGAAGCCCGCAAGCACCAAATATAAAAGAATAGAAATGATGAAGAGATTTTCCAGAAAAAATGCCCTTTGGCTTTGTGCGTTGATTTTGTCGGTTATCGGCTTGTCCGGTACGGGCGCTTTCGCCCAGCCGGTTTACACGCGACCGACGATCACGACGCCGACGCCGAAACCTTATCTTCAGGATATTCAGGTTCCGCCCACGACGACCACGCAGACCCAGAATAATTCGACCACGCCGTCATTAATCACCAAGACCGTCAGCGTCAATCCGGTTATCAACGATGTCACGATTCCCGGCTACTCGGGCATTCTGGTCGAAACGCTCGACGGCAAATCGGTCGTTGACAGCTATTCGAATTTCGCTTTCAACCCGGCGTCGAACGTTAAAATCGCGACTTCTTATGCCGTTCTGAGAACTTTCGGACCCGATTTTCGCTTTAAGACATCGGTTTGGACGGACGGGCAGATTGACAGTGCGACGCGCACGCTCGTCGGTAATCTATATGTTTCGGGAAACGACCCGATGTTCAATCTCGAACACGGCGTCAGCGTCGCATACGAGCTAAACCGGCTCGGTATTTCGACCATCAGCGGCGACATCATCGTGACCGATAACTTTTCGATGAACTACAATATGTCGCCCGTCGTCTCCGTGAACAGTCTGGCGGCGACGATGGATCCGGTGAAACGCAATACGGCGACCGTTAAAGCGTGGCAGAATTATCTGGTAAATTCGGGCAAATACGGACAAATCACGCTGATTCCGTCGGTTTCGCTTACCGGCAGCGTCTATGTTCAGCCGTTGCCGAGCAATATTCGTCAACTGTTTACGCATGAATCGGCGCCTTTGAGAGAAATCGTAAAAGTGACGATGTGTTACTCGAACAACTTTCTCGCCGAACGCCTCGGCGATATGGTCGGTGGTCCGGCGCGCGTTGCGCAGCTCGCGCAGCAGGGCGCAGGAGTTCCGCCGCAGGAATTTATTTTGCAGACTTCGAGCGGTCTCGGAATCAATCGCGTGACGCCGCGCGCGATGATGAAACTTCTGCGCGCTTTAAGAAGCGATTTGGCGAAATACAAAATGACTTTCGCCGATATTATGCCGGTTGCGGGCGTTGATAAAGGCACGCTCGAAGGACGTTTCGATACGGATTTCGTGCGCGGCAGCGTTGTCGGCAAGACCGGAACTTTGGGAAACACCGACAGCGGCGTGAGCGCGCTTTCGGGCGAAATCAGCACGCGCAACGGAACTTTATTGTTCGTTATCTTTAATCAGAAAGGCAGTGTTCCCAGATTTCGCGCCTTTCAAAACAGCTACGTTTCGCTGATTCAGGGACAATACGGCGGCGCGGCGCCGATGGCTTACAATCCGGTTGCGCTTGACGTGCGGCTCGCCCACACGCGCGTCACTTATCCCGATATGCGCGCGCGGCTCAATTAAATAAACGTAAATTTTTGAAGGAAGTCTGTGTTTTCAGACTTCCTTCTTTTATAAAAACTTCACCGAAATCTTTTTTCTTCCGCGTCGCTCTCCGTGACCCGCCGATTCTCACAAAACCTTCTCAATCCTCGTTTGAAAACACCATCGAAAAATATGTTTCAATCAGGACAGCAAATAGGCAAATACACGCTTGTCAAACATCTCGGCAGAGGTAGTTTCGGCGATGTCTGGATGGCTTTGCGCCGCGCGAAATTCGTGACGACGCGGGTCGCCCTGAAATTACCGGTCAGAGAGATAATCGATACGGAAGACATCAAACACGAGGCGATTTTGTGGGAAAAAGCGAGCGGTCATCCGAATGTTCTGCCGATTATCGAAGCGGACGAATACGACGACCAAATCGTCATTGTCAGCGAATTTGCGCCCGACGGCTCGCTCGAAGACCTTTTGGAAAAAGAAGGCGCGATGCCGGTCAAACAAGCGGTCGAAATGGCGACCGGCATCGCCCGCGGGCTAAAGTTTCTGCATTCGCGACGGATTATTCACCGCGACATCAAACCCGCGAATATTCTCCTGCAAGGCGACACGCCGCGGCTCACGGATTTCGGACTTTCGCGTCTCTGGCTCGGCAATTCGATGAGTGCGGAGGTCAGCGGCACGCCTTTTTACATGGCGCCCGAAGCCTTTAACCGCAAGCGCAACGAGCAGACCGACGTGTGGTCGTTCGGTGTCGTGCTCTACGAAATGCTGACCGGTAAAATGCCTTTTGCCGGCACGGACGTTGCCGAACTCTACGCGAGCGTATTGAACGAGCAGCCGCGTGCGCTGCCGGATGAAATTCCCGGCTTTGTGCAAAAAATCGTTGACAAAGCATTGGCAAAATCGCCCGAAACGCGTTATCAAAACGTTTCGGAAATGCTCGAAGATTTGCAGAATTGTTTGTTTAGAATTTCCGGCAAGGAATTTTCCCGAAAATCTCTTCAAGCCGCTACGAATGAATCGTTCGTTAAATCGACTGCCGAACCGGTGCTCGCCGCCGCGCGCGAATCGCAGGAAACAAAATTAAAATCGACCCGCCGCGACTTGCCGGCGAAGCAGACGGACGAAATCGGAAGCGTTTCGCGCAAACCGCGTTTTTTCAATCTCAGGTACATCGCAAGTGCCGCGCTCTTGCTGATTCTGGCAGCTTTCGGCGCGGCGTTTTTCCTCTCGCGCAACCCGCAGCCGGTGCCCTTTCGCAAAGGCGGCAAATTCGGTTACAGCACCTGGCGCAAAGACCTCGTCATCGGCGCGAAATACGATTTGGCAATGCCTTTTTCCGGAAATCTGGCGGTAGTCGCCGACGGCAAAAAAACTGAAAACGAAGCTTTTGCCGGCAAATACGGATTTATCGACCGGGCTGGGCGCGAAAAAATTCCGCTCGAATACGACTCTGCCGAAAGCTTCGCGGGCAAGCTTGCAAAGGTCGGAAAATACGACGCGTCCGCTCGACAGATGCTTTTCGGTTTTATTAATCCGGAAGGCGAAACGCGAATTCCGCTCAAATTTGAAGACGCGCAAAGCTTTGCCGAAGATTTGGCGGGCGTAAAATCGGGCGGCAAATGGGGCTTTATCGACCGCGACGGAAACCGGGTCGTGCCGTTTGAATACGACGCGGTCGGCAATTTTTCGGGCGGTTTGGCATACGTGAAATTAAACGGTAAATACGGATTCATCAATAATTCCGGCAATTTGGTGATTGCCGCCGTGTATGATTCCGCCGGCAGCTTCGCCGATTCGAGCGCGCCGGTCGAACAAAACGGGAAAGCTTTTTTCATCGACGCCAAAGGCGCGGAAACAATGCGTCTGAAATACGACGGCGCGAGCGTTTTTTCGGAAGGCTTGGCAATGGTCAGCCTGGGCGGCAAAGCCGGATTTATCCGAAAAGACGGTGCTGAAGCGGTCGCCTTTCAATTCGATGACGAGAAATCCGCTTTTTCCGAAGGCTTAGCCGCCGTCAAATTAAACGGCAAAAAAGGATTTATCGACCGCGGCGGCAAAGCCGTCATTCCGTTCAGATACGCCGAAACCGACGCCTTCAAAAACAATCTGGCGCGCGTCAAACTCGCGGACGGGACGGAATTTTATATCGGATTCGACGGCACGGAATTCTACGAGCCTTAACCGGCGGGAAATTTTGAGACGTAAAATTCGTGTCCATTTCAAATCTTTACCGCGTTTTCACTTGCCGAAATCGCTCTAATAATTCAAACTTTGTATTTTGCACCGGCAAAAATACAAGTTCAATGAGCGAAATCGAAAACACGCAACCGGGTAAAGAACAACCCGAAGAATTAAACGAACCATCCGCCGCAGACAAAATCGAAGCCGAGAAACCCGTTACCAAACAGCAGAGCGTCGCCAAATCAGCCGGCATCGTTTCGATAGCCGTCATGTTTTCGCGCGTTCTGGGCTTGGTGCGCGAACAGGTTTTCGCCTACTATTTCGGCGCGGGATTTTTGAACGACGCTTACCAGGTCGCGTTTCGCATCCCGAACGTGCTGCGCGATTTGTTTGCCGAAGGCGCGCTGTCGGCGGCGTTCGTCAAAGTTTTTACCGATTATCAAATCAACAAAAGCGAGCAGGAAGCGTGGCGGCTGGCAAGTCTTGTCTTAAACGCGCTGGCGGTTATTTTAAGCGTCATCACGATCATCGGAATAATATTTTCGCGCCAGTTCATAAATCTTATTGCCGACGGCTTTTCGCCCGAAAAAGCGGCGCTGGCAACTACCCTGACGCAGATAATGTTCCCGTTTATTTTGCTCGTCGCGCTCGCCGCGCTCGCGATGGGCGTGCTGAATACGAAAGGAATTTTCGGCATTCCGGCTTCGGCTTCGACGGTTTTTAACGTTACTTCGATTTTCTTCGGACTCGGTTTTGCCTACTGGCTTTCAGGCGGCGGCTGGACGACTTCGACCGATGCGGCGGCGATTCCTTCGATTTCTTCGCAGTGGGCGATTATCGGAATGTCAATCGGCACGCTGCTCGGCGGCGCGGCGCAGTTTTTGATGCAGATTCCTTCGCTTCTCAAGGTCGGATTTCGTTTCCGCCCGGAACTCAGCTTCGCGGACGAAGGCGTCCGGCGCGTGATGCGTCTGATGGCGCCCGCGATTTTGGGCACGTCCGCCGTGCAGATAAACGTTCTCGTCAATACATTTTTTGTTTCAAGCATCGACGGCGGCGTTTCGTGGCTCGGCTTCGCGTTTCGCCTGATGCAGTTTCCGATCGGCATTTTCGGCGTCGCCATCGGCACGGCTTCCGTTCCCGTTTTATCGCGAATGGCAAGCGAAGGCAAGATAAAAGATTTCCGCGACACGCTTTCTTCGTCGATGAATCTGGTTTTTCTGATGACTCTGCCGAGCGCCTGCGGTTTAATTGTTTTGGGCGAGCCGATTATTCGCCTGATTTACGAGCGCGGCAAATTTTCCGCCGCTTCAACGAGGATGACCGCTTACGCGCTCGCCGGATATTCAATCGGTCTGACGGGTTACGCCGCAATTAAAGTCCTTTCGCCCGCCTTTTACGCGATGGACGACGCGAAAACGCCGATGATTATCGCGCTCGCCTCGATTGTCGTTAATGCATTGGCAAGTTTTCTGTTCCGCAACTGGCTTTCCGCATACGGCTACGGGCACGTCGGCGTCGCGCTCGCCACGTCAATCGTCGCGCTCGTTAATTTCTTTGCGCTCGCGCTGCTCATGCGGAAAAAAATCGACCGCCTCAACGGTCGAGAAATCATCTCCGCCTTTTCGCGGATTGCGGTCGCTTCCGGAGTAATGTCGGCGGTTTGCTGGTTCAGCTATCATTTTCTGCACGCGCAACTGGGCGGCAAAGGTTTTCTTTTTAAGGCAATCGAATGCTTCGTGCCAATCGGGCTTGGCGCGGTCGTGTTTTTTGTCGCCGCAAAACTTTTGAAGGTCAGGGAAATCGACAGGCTTTACAACGCTTTCGCCAGAAAACTGAAACGCTAATTTACGCGCGCGCGCCGGTTTGGGGTTCTTAAAGATTTGAATCAATTCGGGAAACGAAATGGCTAAAACTTTAATTTTATTGCTTTTGACTTTAATCGCGGGCAGCGTTCAGGCGTTCGCGCAAAAGCCTGACGACGAGCCGACCAGAGAGCCGCCGAAAAAGGCGAATGTTCGCCCGGCGGCAAAAGCCGCGGCAAAAGAGCCATTTGAAAAGGCTTCAATCGAAACGATGCGCGAGCAATGCGTTAAATTCGAAACGGAAAAGGGATTGATTGAAATGGAAATGTTTCCCGAAAGCGCGCCCGAATCGGTTCGCAATTTCCTGAATCTCGTCGCGCTCGGCGCCTTCGACACGACCACTTTCAGCCGCGTCGTGCCGGGCTTCGTCATCCAGGGCGGAAACGTCTCGACGGGTTCGGAAAAAAGCGCGGAACTTTTCGCCCGCTCGCAAAAGCGCATCCCGGACGAACCAAACCAAATCCGGCACGAGCGCGGTATTTTATCGATGGCGCGCGCGGGCGAACCGAACAGCGCGTCGTCGCATTTTTTCATCCTCGTCAGCACGGCAAGCCGTCTCGACGGAACGTTCTCGGCTTTCGGAAGAGTGACGCGCGGCATGGAAGTGGTCGATGCGATTAACAAAACGCCGGTCGAAGGCGACAAACCGATCAAACCCGTCCGAATTAATCGCGCCGCCGTCGCGCCCTGCGTAAAAACAACTCCGACTTAAAAATCTACCCGGCGACTAGCTGAACATTTCCTTAAACTCATCTTCATTCAAAACTTTTACTCCGAGGCTTTGAACCTGGAAAAAATAATTGTTGCAAACATACATTAAGCGGCTAAAATGTGAAGTATGAATGCTTTGGAAAAAGCTGAACGACTCAAAGCCGAATTAGACAGTTTGCGTCCGCTCGATTCGGAAGCCGAAGCCCGGATTATGCAAAAGTTCCGGCTCGATTGGAATTATCATTCAAACAATCTCGAAGGCAATTCGCTGACTTACGGCGAAACAAAAGCCTTGATTTTGTTCGGCATCACCGCACAGGGCAAACCGCTCAAAGACCATTTTGAAATCACCGGGCACAACGAAGCGATAAATTGGATTCTGGAAATCGTCAAAGGCGAAACCGTTTTGACCGAAGCATTTATTCGCCAGCTTCACACGCTTTTGCTCAAAGAATCGAGCTACAAAGAAGCGCGAACAACAGACGGAAACCCGACGCGCCGATTAATCGAAGTCGGCAAATACAAAACTCAACCGAACCACGTTATCACCGTCACGGGCGAAACTTTCTATTTCGCGACGCCCGAAGAAACGCCCGCGAAAATGCACGATTTGGTCGAGTGGTTTAGGAAAGAAAAAGAAAACGCGGATGTTAATCCGATAATTCTCGCCGCGCGTTTTCATTACCGATTCATCCGCATTCATCCGTTCGACGACGGCAACGGCAGAGTCGCCCGAATCCTGATGAATTTTATCCTCATGCAGTTCGGCTATCCGCCCGCGATTATCAAAACCGAAGATAAGGAAAATTATTACGCCGTTCTGCGCCTCGCCGACGCTGATGAACTAGAGCCGTTTATTGAATATATCGGAGAAAATCTTGTTCGCTCACTCGAAATAATGATTCGCGGCGCGAAAGGCGAAAGCATTGAAGAACCTGATGATTTGGATAAAGAGCTAGCCTTATTGGAAGGAAAAATTAAGAACAAGGATAAGCTAATTAAGTGTTGTAAAAGCAAAGATATTCTGCGTGAAATATTTAAGAGTTCTGTAAAGCCTTTTTTCATTAAATATTTTGAAAGTTGTAAGAAGTTTAATCGTTTTTATTTGAAAACAGAGTTCAAATTTTCTCTAAATGGCTGGTGGGTCGATTATGAAACTTTAGAGGAAGTTTTATCTGAAATTGAAAACAAAATTAACGATGAGACATGGAGTATTGGGTTAAAGTATGACTATTTTGGCTTTAACTTACAGGGAAAACATCTTCAAAATCATACAGCTAATATCGCAGTTTATTTTGACTTAATCAGCTATGTTGTCAGGGAGGTTTTGGGAGATGTCGTAAGTAACAATAGTTCTAAAAAATTTCTTGAAAAAACTTATCCTAAATGTTTCACAGAAACTGAAATTAAAATGATGGTCGATTTAGAGGCGAATAAACACAAGAAACTCATACAACAATTAGTAGATGAATAACTTTTATAGATATGCTAAACAATCATTTCCCTAAACTCTTCCTCGCTCAAAACCTTGACGCCCAAAGATTCGGCTTTCGTGAGCTTTGAACCGGCGTCCGCGCCGGCGACGACGTAATCGGTTTTTTTGCTGACCGACGAGGCGACGCGACCGCCGCGCTGTTCGATGAGCCGCGCTGCGTCGTCGCGTGTAAATTGTTCGAGCTTGCCGGTTAAAACAAAGGTTTTGCCGACGAATCTTTCGTCGAAATTGGCGGTCGACGCGGCATCGACTTCCATCTTTACGCCCGCGTTTTTCAATCTTAAAATCAAATTCTGATTGCGCGGATTCTCGAAAAAGTTAAAAACCGAGACGGCGACCGTTTCGCCGATTTCGTGAATCGCGTCGAGTTCTTCGACCGACGCCGACGCCAATCTGTCAATCGAACGGTAATGATTGGCGAGGATTTTCGCGTAGCGCTCGCCGACATGGCGAATGTCGATGCCGTAAAGCAGACGCTGCAAGCCGCGCGTTTTCGAGGCTTCGATTTGATTCATCAGATTCGTCGCCGACTTTTCCGCCATTCGTTCGAGATTGGCAATTGTGTCTTTTTCGAGAAAATACAAATCGGCGACATCTTTGACAAATCCCAAATCGACGAGTTTTTCGACCAGCACGTCGCCTAAGCCTTCGATGTCCATCGCCTTTCGCGCCGCAAAATACGAAATTCGCGCCTTAATTTTCGCCGGGCAATCCGGGTTCGTACAGCGCGTCACGGCTTCGCCCGCCGGACGCACGGCTTCCGAGCCGCAGACCGGACAATTTTTCGGAAACTCGTAATCGATTTCAGTTCCGTTGCGCCGCGATTTGATGACCTGCAAAACCTGCGGAATGATTTCGCCCGATTTTTCGATTAAAACCCAATCGCCGAGCTTTAAATCCAAACGCTTGATTTCGTCCTCGTTATGCAATGACGCGCGCGCGACGGTCGTGCCGGCAAGCAGGACGGGTTTCAGATAAGCGACCGGCGTTAAAGAGCCGGTTCGCCCGACCTGAATTTTTATTTCTTCCAATTGCGTCGTCGCCTGCATCGCCGGATATTTATAGGCGATTGCCCAGCGCGGCGCTTTGGTCGTCGCGCCGAATTCGGCTTGCAGGCTTGTCTGATTGACTTTGACGACCACGCCGTCGATGTCGTAATCCAGAGAATCGCGCTCTGCCTGCATTTTGTCGATGAATTCGATAAGCTCGTCAATATTTTTACACAAGCAGCGCTTTGGATTCGTCCTGAAACCCTTTGCTTCGAGCCACTCGAAAATTTCCCAGTGCGTTCCGAACATTTTCTGCGCGCCGCTCAATAAATCGTACGGAAACATGTCGAGCTTTCGTGACGCGACGACCGACGCGTCCAGCTGGCGCAGCGTACCGGAAGCAAAATTGCGCGGGTTGGCGTAAGTTTTTTCGCCCTGCATTTCGAGCTCGGCGTTGATTTTCTCAAAAACCGACCGCGCCATAAAAACCTCGCCGCGCACTTCCGTGTGGTCGGGAAAATCGCCTTTGAGCCGCAAAGGAATCGTCCGAATCGTTTTGACGTTTGAAAAAACGTCGTCGCCGACCGTGCCGTCGCCGCGCGTCGCGCCTGCCGTGAGAACGCCGTTTTCGTAATGCAGTGCGACCGAAAGACCGTCGATTTTCAGCTCGGCGACGTAATCAAATTCGCGCCCGTCCGCTAATTTTCGACAGCGTTCGTCAAAAGCCCTCAAATCGTTCAAATCATACGAATTATCCAGCGACATCAACGGCACGCGGTGCGCGAACGGCTTAAAGCCTTCGGCACGACCGCCGACCCGCTGGGTCGGCGAGTCGGGCGTCACGAGTTCAGGGTTTTCGGCTTCGAGCGTTTTCAGGCGTTCGAGCAGTTTATCAAACTCGAAATCCGCGATTTCGGGCGCGTTTTTCTGGTAATAAAGCTCGTTGTGCCGGTTGATTTCGGCGCGCAGAGTTTCGATTTCAGCTTTGATATTGTTTTCAGCCAGTTCGAACAGATTCATAAAGAAAGAATAAGACGCAAACCTTTTTCGATTTGCTCCATTTTGCGCTCTGAAATTGTTCCGATGTATTCAAGAAGCTCGGTTTTATCAACTGTTATAATCTGCGTCACGTTAACAACTGAATCTTTAGGTAATTCAGTCTGTTCTTTTTTTAACAAAACATTGCCGGGCATCTCCGCCAAATCTAAATTTGAAGTAATGACCGCGCCAATCACCGTATTTAGCTTCGTCTGGTTAAAATCGTCAGATTGAATAATAACTACCGGATGTTGATAACCCGGACTTGAACCTCGCGGCTCGGGTAAATCAGCCCACCATATTTGCCCGCGTTCGATTACCATTTATCTTTAGACAAAATTCTTGATTGTTTTTTCTTCCAAAATGTATCCAGTGAAGTGTCAATTTTGTCACAAACCGCGTTGATTTTTTCCTTCAAAGATTCTTTTTCACGTTTGTCCAAATATTCTTCGACCGCAACTGAAAAAAGTTGGCTGCGCGAAATTTTTTCTTCTTTAGCATATTTTTCAACTCTTTCAAATAAATTATCCTGAACTGAGATTGCTGTTTTCATACTCAAAAGTATAACCGAAGTAATACCGGCGAATCAAACTTTCTTCACCGCGTCGCCCCGCCGAATCGTGCCGGATTGAACGACGCGAGCGTAGATTCCGCGCAGGTGATATTGTTTGCCGACGGGCGAATTAACAAACTTCATCGCGTCGAGCCCGAAGCGTTCGACAAATTTGCGGCAGCCGTTGTGCGGTTTTGGCGTGACTTCGAGAATTGCCGAGCCGATTGCGAGCCGCGTTCCGGCGGGCAGATTTTCGTCCGTCAGATTCAAATCGATGAAAAGCTGGTCGCCCGCCAGCTTCCAGCGCTCTTTGCCCTGCGCGAGCAGCTCGATAATGCGCGAATTCATAATCGCAATCTGCGCTTCCGGATTTTGGTCGTCGGTCAGCCAATCGTCGCCGACCAGACCTTTTTCAACTTCAAGCTCGCCTGCGTCCAAAACTTCGCGTTCGTCCGTCCGAGGGCGGCGAACGATCAACGCAAGCGTGCCGTTGTCTTTCGGCGATTCGAGAACTTCGCTTAATTCCGCTTCGATTTCTTCGCTCGTTAGATGTTTCATAGCTTCATAAACTCCGCAATCAATTGATGAAAATGATGCGTTCCCTGCTCGCGCTTCGGGGAATATCTGCCGCGCTCGTAAAAACGCGAGCGAATTCCCGTCTGGACGGATTCGACGACCTGTTGGTCTTCAAACTCGACGCGTCCCAAATCCGCGCCGGCGCCCGTCCCCAATTTCAATTCGTCCGACACAAAGGTTAGATACGAAACTTGTGTTAAATCGGTTTGCAGAGGCTTCACGATATTAACGGACAAGCCCCACGGGTAAAAATTGAGCATCAGGTTCGGGAAAACGAAAAAATAAAGCGCGGCGATTTGCGCGTCAAAAGCAAAGGCGTCAGCAGGGCGTTTGGCAAAACCGGTTTGAAGGCTTGCAAGGCGAAAGGTTTCCGTCCGGTAAGCGTCGTAATCGACAACCGCATTCAAGCCCTGATGGACGAACGGAATGTGAAAGCCTTCGAGGTAATTCTCGCAGTACAAAGCCCAGTGCGCATTGACAAAATAGTCGCGCGAATTGGCGGCGGAAAACTTTAAATCTTCCCAATCGAGCCACGTTAAACGCTCGCGAACGGGCGCGAAAAACTCGTCGAATGACCCGAAAGGGTTGATGGCGACAAAAAGGAGACTGCCGAGCGTGTCGAAAGGAATTTTCGGTAAATCGTCTTTCGCACTCGGAAAATTCGCCGCGCCGTCAAACTCGGGCATCGAAAGAAATTTACCGTCGAGGTCGAATCGCCTGCCGTGATAACCGCAGCGGATTCCGCCGGCGCGACATTTTTCTTCAACCAGAATCTTCCCGCGATGCGTGCAGACGTTTGAAAGACAATTCAATTGCGCGCCTGATTTGGTGAAAAGAACCGGCTCGTCGAGAAAATTTTCCAGAATCCTGAACGGTTTCAGATTGTCTATTTCGTCCGCGCGCCCGACCATCTGCCAGCTTCGCGCAAAGATTTTGTCCTTCGATTCGCGAAAATATCGCTCGTCGGTGTAAAACTCCGACGAAAGCGTTTCGGCGTACCGAATATCGGGATTGATGTCGAAAATAGACATAATTTTCAGCCGCGGACGGACGCCGATTAAAACGGAATTTTTAAGATTTTCATTGATTGTTTAAATCAATCTATATTATTTTGCAGTCAAAAGTAATCCGCGAATCCGCGTTCATGCCCGGTTTACCCGCGGCTAATTATTCTTTATAAAGTAAATATCTCGGGTTCGTGTCGCTTCTTTCAAAGCCGCGCGCGATTAAGCCTTCGGCGAACGCGGTTTGGAATTCGTGCTTGATGCGCGCCTGTTCAAGAATCGCTTTTTTCGTGTCGCTGACGACCAATGAATTCCAATCGGGCGGAATTTCGATTTTTTTTACAGCTTCGCCGGTTTCCTCGAATTTTTCGCCGCGTGAAAGAGCAACCGTTTTTGGCGACAGCAGATGCCAATCGGCAAAAAGCCGGTCGCTGTCAACGCCTTCCTGCGCGCTCTTTTGCTCGGCGCTCGCTTCGGCGTCGGTGCCGTAAAAATTCGGCATATAAGTTTTTATCGTCACGCCGAGGCGTTCGAGATTAAAAAAAGCATTGCGCGCCAGCACCGGCTGATACGTCCATTTGATATAATTTGCGCCTTCGGAAAGCGCGCGCCGGCGCTGCGCCCATTTCAATTTTGCGCCGATGCCGAGACTTTGCAAACTCGTATCGACCGCCGTCATGTGCGAGTAAAACGCGCGCTCATTGCTGTTCTTCAGGTACATCGGCAGCGACAAAACGAAGCCGACCAATCGCTCGCCGAGAAAAGCGCCGAGCGTAAAACCGCCCGCGTAACGCGCGACAATCAAGTGCCGCACGGGCGAAATTTCCATGTCGGGGGCGGCAAAAACCGTGCGCTGCAGCTCGATGCAGCCGCGCATCTCTTCAATCGTTTCGACTTCGCGGACTGTTATTTCGGATTTTGTCATCTGAAAAATTCTAAATCTCAAATTCGCTAAACCAATCTTTTGAAACTTTCGCAATTTGCCGGTCGGCTGTCAAATTTACAATTTCGTTCACGAAATTAATCAGTGTCAGCTTGCCGCCGGCGCGATATTTCGCCGGGATTTCTTCGCGGATTTGTTTTATTAATTGCCGGGCGTTTCCGCTGATTTTGAACAAAACCATTTTTTCCGTCCGTGTGTGTTTGAGAATCCAGTGCGTTTTGCGAATCGAATTTTGCCCGCATTCGCCCCAGAACGCAAAATCACCCGCTCCGTTATAGGCAATCAAATCCGGCTTGTAGCGTAATCCGACCCGGGTTTCGATTTCGAGATTCGGATAACGCGGCGCAAACATCGCGTAGCCGAGCGCCTTCATCAAAACGTGCTCAAAGCTTTCGCCCGTCCGCCGCCAGAGCCGCACTCGCTTTCCCGCCAGAGTAAAATCGTGAAGCAT
>DASWRC010000009.1:0-23259 GCA_036403375.1 Pyrinomonadaceae bacterium | reverse complement strand
GACAAATTCACCTTCGGACTGTGGACGGTCGGAAATCGCGGCGCCGACCCTTTCGGCACTCAGGTCAGAGAAAAGAAATCGCCGCTTCAATTAGTCGAGCTGCTCGCCGAAGTCGGCGCTTACGGCGTCAATTTTCACGATAACGATTTAGTCCCGATCGACGCTTCCCTTCAGGAGCGCGAGCGAATCGTGAGGGAGTTTCGCGCCGCTTGTGAAGACAATAATATGAAAGTGCCGATGGCGACCGTGAATCTGTTTTACGAGCCGGTTTTCAGAGACGGCGCCTTTACCGCCAACGATTCGAGAGTGCGTGCCTACGCGCTTCAAAAAACAATGCGGGCGATGGATTTAGGCGCGGAATTCGCTGCCGAAACCTTTGTTTTGTGGGGCGGGCGCGAAGGCGTCGAAACCGATGCCTGCCGCAAAACAGAGGATGCCATCAAGCGTTTCAGAGAAGCTTTGAATTATCTGTGCCAATACAATAAAGCACAAAACTACAATTACAAATTCGCGCTCGAAGCCAAGCCCAACGAGCCGCGCGCCGATATTTATTTTCCGACGACCGGCGCCTATCTCGCCTTTATCGAAACCCTCGATGAGAAGGAAATGGTCGGCGTCAACCCGGAAGTCGCGCATGAACAGATGCCCGGACTCTCGATGATGCACGCCGTCGCGCAAGCCTGGGAAGCGGGCAAATTGTTTCACATCGATCTGAACGACCAGTATCCGGGCAGATACGACCAGGATTTACGATTCGGTTCGGTTTCGGTCAAACAATCCTTCTGGCTCGTGAAATTCCTCGAAGATGTCGGATACGAAGGAATGCGGCATTTCGATGCGCACGCTTACCGGACGGAAGATTACGAAGGCGTCAAAG
Source organism: Pyrinomonadaceae bacterium (assembly GCA_036403375.1). GTDB lineage: Bacteria > Acidobacteriota > Blastocatellia > Pyrinomonadales > Pyrinomonadaceae > JAFDVJ01. The sequence goes on along the minus strand of DASWRC010000009.1, from coordinate 22,382 downwards.
ATTTTGCGCGGGGCTGTATGCGAACTTATTTAATCTTCAGGGAGAAAGCCGAACGCTGGAACAATCACGAAGAAATTCAATCGATCTTAAAAGAAATCGAAGAAACCAATCAAGCTTACGAGATTGGCGAATTCAGCCGGGAAAGCTCGACGAATCTGTTAGCGGAAGAATTCGACCGCGCGCGCCTCGCTTCAAAGGGATTGAAATACGAACGACTCGACCAATTGACGATGGATATTCTCCTCGGCGTCGATTAATGGGAAATTTAATATGAATCAAATAAAAATTTTACGTAAAGCTTTTGTGCTGCTGCTTATTTCCATGAGTTTGTTTGCCGTCTCCTGCGTGCAGTCGCCGCAGCAAAATGCGGCAACGCCGGCGGCGGCTCAAAATAAATCGGGCAAGATTCGCATCGGTTTTTCGATGGATACTCTGAAAGAAGAACGCTGGCAGAAAGACCGCGATATTTTTGTCAGGCGCGCCGAAGCGCTGGGCGCGGAAGTTCTCGTCCAGGCAGCCGACGGCAAGGACGAAACGCAGGTCAAACAGGCGGAAAGTCTTCTCACTCAGGGCATCGACGTGTTAGTCGTCATCCCGCATAACGCCGAAGTCTGCGCGACGATTGTCGAGGCGGCAAAACGGCAAAACGTGCCGGTTATTTCCTACGACCGTTTGATAAAAAACAGCGATGTCGATTTATACGTGTCGTTCGATAATGAAAAGGTCGGCGTAATGCAGGCGCAGTATCTGGTCGATAAAGCGCCGAAAGGAAATTACTTCCTGATTGGCGGCGCGCCGACCGACAACAACGCGCAGATGTTCCGGCGTGGACAGATGAAAGTCCTCCAGCCGCTGATTGATAAAGGCGATATTAAAGTGGTCGCCGACCAATGGGCGCGCGACTGGCTGGCGGAAGAAGCGCTGAAACACACCGAAAATGCGCTGACGATGAACAATGACAATGTGGCGGCGGTCGTCGCGTCGAACGACGGCACGGCGGGCGGCGTCGTACAGGCTTTGAATACCAAAAAACTAAGCGGTAAGGTTTTTGTTTCCGGTCAGGACGCCGATTTAGCCGGGCTGCAAAGAATCGTCGAAGGCACGCAGTCGATGACGGTTTATAAACCCGTCACGATTCTCGCCAACAAAGCCGCCGAAGCCGCCGTGGCGCTCGCCAAAAAAGAGAAAATCGAAACTTCGGTGAAGGTCAACAACGGAAAAATCGACGTGCCTTCGATTCTGCTCGAACCGATTTCGGTCGATAAAAGCAATCTCGACGCGACCGTCATCAAAGACGGTTTTCACACGCGCGAAGAAGTTTATAAAAACGCGGCGGCGCAATAAATATTTCGGTTAAGAAAATGAAAAGTAAAGAGCTGTTGTCGCTGGTAATTATAATTTTCTCGCTGGGCGCTTCCGCAAATCTACCGGCTCAGGCGAAACTCAAAGACGCCTTCAAAGATTACTTTTTAATCGGCGCTTCGCTGAATCGCGCGCAGATTTTTGAAAAGGACGTGCGCGGCGCGCGCCTCGTGAAGGAACAATTTAATACCGTTTCGCCCGAGAATATTTTGAAATGGGCGGAAGTTCACCCCGCGCCGGACCGTTATAATTTCGAAGCGGCTGACCGCTATGTCGCATTCGGCGAAAAGAATGGAATGTTTATTATCGGGCACACGCTCGTCTGGCACAATCAAACGCCGAAATGGGTTTTTCAGGATAAAAAGGGCAATCCGGTGAGCCGCGACGAGTTGTTAACGAGAATGCGCGCGCACATTCAAGCACTTCTCAGCCGTTACAGAGGAAAAATAAAAGGCTGGGACGTGGTCAATGAAGCGCTGAACGACGACGGCAGTTTGCGGCAGACGCCGTGGCTGAAAATCATCGGCGAAGATTATATCGCGAAAGCCTTTGAGTACGCGCACGAAGCCGACCCGGCAGCGGAGCTTTATTACAACGATTATTCGCTCGAAAATGAACCGAAACGACGCGGCGCGATTGCGCTCATAAAAAAGCTGCAAGCGCTGGGAATTCCGATAAAAGCCGTCGGCTCGCAGGGTCACGACAATCTGACGTTTCCGACTGTCGAACAGCAGGAGGCGACCATTACCGAGTTTGCAGGACTCGGAATTAAAGTCAATATCACCGAACTCGACGTCAGTGTTCTGCCCGACCCGGAAGGCTTCAGCGGCGCGGAAGTAACCTTGAATTACGAAGCCAGGGAACGCCTTAATCCGTATAAAAACGCGCTCCCCGAAGAAATACAGAAAAAGCTTGCCGACCGCTACGCCGAGCTGTTTGCGGTTTATCTGAAACATCATCGGGACATCGCGCGAATCACCTTTTGGAACATTACGGACGAGGAATCGTGGCTCAATAATTTTCCGGTTCGCGGCAGAACGAATTACCCTTTGCTTTTTGACCGCCAGGGAAAACCCAAACGGGCGTTCGACGCCGTCATCGAAAGCGTCGAAGGCTATAAAAAAAACCGGCTCGATTAATAATTCTTCGCTGATAAAGATTAAACCGGCGTGAAATTCAAATCGTTATTTTTTGAGCAAAGTCTTTGGCAGGGTATAACTAATAAATATATAATCTTATGGTTTTGATGACTTTTACAAATAACTTGAAATTCGTAAAGCATCGAATAAAATTCAACGGACTCAGCAAATAAGCGTCGAATTTAAAGTAATTTTCGACCCCCGGGATTTGCTTGTTAGGCAGTTATGACAAGACGGATAAATCTGAAAAAAACCAATGTTGCACGCTCAAATACGATTCGTGATATTAACCGTCAAATCATTCTCAACTATGTTCGCGAGGAAGGACCGGTTTCGCGCGCCTATATCACACGAGTCACGGAACTGAATCGCGTCACGGTTTCCCTGATTGTCGATGAGCTTCTCGAAGCGGATTTAGTCGAGGAAATCGAAGGCGAATCTTCCGGCGGGCGCCCGCCGCAGCTGCTCTCGCTAAAAACAACCAAGGCAGTGGCGATCGGCGTCGATTTAGGAAAAAAGATGACCGTTGTCGGGACAAGCAATTTACGCGGCAGAATCCTTGAAAAAAATGAATTTCCGACGAGCACCAATTTTAATAAAACTCTCAGCCGGATTATCGAACAAGTTCAATATTACGTAAATAAAAGCGGCGGCTCGATTGAAGGCATCGGCGTTAGTCTGCCGGGTCTGGTTGAATCCTGGAAAGGCAAAGTCGTCAATATTCCGCATCTCGACTGGCACTATCCCGAAATCGGAGAAGTCATCGAAAAGGCGACCGGACTTCCCGTCGTGGTTGAAAACGACACCAACGCGACGGCGCTCGCCGAATTATGGCTCGGACGCCCGGAAATCAGCAACGTGCGCGATTTCGTGGTCGTTTTGATTCATAGCGGAATCGGCACGGGAATAGTTTTCGACGGGCAGATTTATCGCGGCAAGGGCGGCGTGGCGGGCGAATTCGGGCACATGACCATCGGCACAAATGCGCCCGTCGCCTGCGCCGCCGGACGTTTTGATTGCTGGGAAGCGTTTGCTTCGGAACGCGCGGCGCTGGCGCGTTACGCGAAGTTAGCCGGCAACAAGAACGGCAAAAACCAGATGCTTTTTGAAGAGTTAATCAAATTAGCGTTTTTGCACGATGAAAACGCGCTCAAAGCCTTAAAGGAAACCGCCTATTACATCGGCTTGGGAATTTCCAATCTGACACAAGGATTATCGCCGGAAGTCACAATCATCGCCGGAAAATTCGTCCAGCTCTGGTCGCTCTTTGCCGACGACATCCGAAAAGGCGCCGAAAGCGGCATCTGTCAAGGCTATCCGACGGTTAAAATTATGCCGTCCACGCTCGGCGCTTACCCGACCTTGATGGGCGCGTTCAGTTTAATCCTAGCCAGCAAATTCACATCCCTGCACATCAAGTAATAAACACGCGGCTCAAATTTAAAGTTTAATCTCAGGTCATCGCCAGAATGATTTTTCGCGTGCCCGCAAACGGCATCCGCCCGTGCGCGGTCAGAATATTATCTAAAATCAAAATATCGCCCGCCTGCCAGCGATGCGGGACGGTTTCGGCGCGCAAAACGCCGCGCACGTGTTCGAGCATCAGACCGCAAATCGGCGAGCCGTCGCCGAAGTAAGAATTAAGCCTCGGTTTTTCGTGCGCGGCGCGCAGTGCGGCAAGCGTTTCCGCATCGAGCACCGATTCGTGAAACCCGTGCGCCTGGTTAAACCAGACTTCCTCGCCGGTTTCGGGATGCGTCGCGGTTGCCGCGCAAATCTGGCGCAGACGCAGGCAATCGTTTGCCTGCCACTCGTAATCGGCGCCCAGCGCGCGGCAAATTTCTTCAATCCCCGCGCGGTCATCCGATTCGAACGCGTCCTGCCAGGAGTAGCCCGACCCCTTATCATTGTGCAGATTACGCTCGTAAAGAATGCCTTTATGTTTAAAAAGCCCGACGATTTTCGGGCGGATTTTCCGCAGAATCCGGCGGCTGTCGCCGAGCGTCGTCGCGCCGCCGGCGGCGGGCGCAGTCTGGCAGAAAAAATACAGGTGACGCGGATAAATCTTTGAATACGAAAGCTCGTTGTGCAGATCGAGCGTCAGAGCGGGCGGGTATTCGGTCGAATTGTAGACGTTTTTTTCGAGCGGCGTGCGCGGTGACGCGCCGCCTGCGTAGTTAAATAATTCCGCGCCTGAAAATTGCCGGACAAATGTGCGGAACTCTTCGGCTGTGCGCACCTCGAACCCGCGAAAAACCAGCGCGCCGTATTGAAGCAGCTGAGCGCGGAAAAAATCCCGCCGCGCGAGCGCAAAATCGCCGAGCGATTGCCGGTCGCGCCTTTTTTGAGCCGATTCGACGACGAGCGGTAATTTTTGAGAATTTAGAAAATAGTTTTTTAACATCGAAGAAAATCAATAAAAAATTTTATCAGTTAAGTATTCTTAAAAAAAGACTTAACCGGACTAAAACCATTCTACAGAAAAAAATATTTATTTTATGTAACCTTTCATACCGAACAAATCTTTAAGAAAGGCTTTTATTTGTATATTGATTTTTTTTATTCGCACATAATTTTGGCTCAGGATTGAGCTTTTAAGAACGCACAAGTGTGAGGGGTTTGGACATGGCAACAGTTGCCGTTGAAAATTTATTTGAGAACGATTACAAGCAGGCGGCGGTCGATTCGCGAATCACGTACCCGAACTACAAATCGTTCGATGAATTCATCGATGTCGCGCGTCTTCGCTCACTTGACGCATACATCACGGAAAAAATAAATCGACATATCGAGAAACAGCAGGAAGATTATTTTTTGAATCTTTACCGGCTCAGCCCGGAAGCGCCGTATCAACCGGGCGTGCGCGAAATCTGGCTTTCGCGCACCAAAGCGGGTTTAGCGCCCGATTATCTCGATATGGTCGATAAAACGGACGCGTGGGAATTGGCGGAAAGCGCTGAGGAGTTTTCCGAGCTGATGGATTTTATCGAAACGCTGCCGTTTGCCGAGAAAGGCAGAATGCTGATTATCTACGATGACGCGGGCAGAATCGTCCCGGCGCACCGCGACCATCTCGACACGGAAGTCTGCAACGAATTTTTATGGTTTCGTACAAACCTGAAGAAACCGCTCTATATGCTGAATCCGCAGACGAACGAGAAAAAATATGTCGAATCCTACAGCGCTTGGTTCGATTCCGTCAACCAGTATCACGGCAGCGATACGGCTGACGGATTGTCGTTCAGCATTCGCGTGGACGGAAAGTTTACCGACCAATTTAAAGAACAGATTCCGAAGCCCGCCTTTAATGCGGCTTCGACGCCGGCTCTCTGGGCGTGTGTTTCCGAAGAAAAAAGATGACTGAACTAATGACGAATAAAACGACGAAAATAAGTAATCGGACGGAAAGCGGAACGATGGACGAATTGGATTATGAACCGGAAGTAGACGCGCGCATCACTTACCCGTCTTACAAATCGTTTGACGAATTTATCGACGTTGACCGGCTGCGCTCGCTCGACGGTTATATAACGCAGCGCATCCGGCGGCGGCTCAACTCGGCGGACGAAGACCTAAAGTTTTATACCGGACCTTACCGGCTCGAAAACGCCGCGCCCGACCATCCCGGCTCGCGAATGATTTATTTATCTTATTCGGAAAAGCCGGACAGCTATTTCGATTTGGACAAAACCGAGCTTTGGCATCCGACCGTTTACGCCAACGAATTCGCGCTTTTGATGGATTTTATCGCCAGGCTGCCGTTTCAGTCGACCGGGCGGATGATGATTATCTACGACGACACGGCGCGCGACGTGCCGGCGCATCGCGACCATATCGAAACGAACGTGTGTCACGAGTTTTTGTGGTTTCGGACGAATTTGAAAAAGCCGTTTTATATGTTGAATCAAAAAACGAACGAGAAAAAGTATGTCGAATCCTACAGCGCGTGGTTCGATTCCGTCAATCAATATCACGGCTCGGACGCCTATGACGGATTATCGTTCAGCATTCGCGTGGACGGAAAATTTACCGACGAATTTCGGGCGGGAATCCCGAAACCGGAAATTAATTTAGCATCGACGCCGTCATACTGGGCGGCATTGGGGGGATGAGGGCAGAGGACCGAGGGATGAATTTAAAGCCAATTATTCATCTCTTATCCTTCATCCTTCAAACAACAGATTATGAAAATTTATATCAGCGGACTTTACAGCGGGACGAACCCGCAGCCGGGCGTCGGCATTGCCCGGTCAATTCGCACGGCTTACCCGAAGGCGAAACTCATCGGAGTCGAATACTCAAATCGCTGTTCCGGAATTCACTGGCAGGATTTTGACGAAATCTGGCTTCAGCGCCCGTGGGACGAACTCAATTTAGCCGCGCACGCCGAAGAAATCCGAAAAGTTCTGGATTCGGGCGCGCTCTGGATTTCGAGCATCGATTTGGAAATCATGTGGTTTGCGCGCATTTTTCCTGACGGTCATCCGAATTTGCTGACGCCGCCGATGAGCGCGCTCGAACAGGTTTCAAAGCCTGCAATCAGCGCTCACGAAGGCTTGCCCGTGAAGATTCCGACGTTCGTGACGACGGAAATTTCCGATTGGGATTTGCACGCTTTCTGCCGCGAGCACGATTGGAAAGTGTGGCTCAAAGGTCCGTATTACGAGGCGGCGCGAACGCGAAGCTGGGCGGAATTCGAGGAAAAACGTCACATTCTTTCGAACGCGTGGGCGACCGAAAAGCTGTTTCTGCAAGCCCACGTTTCGGGCTACGAAGAATCAATCACGCTTTCGGCTTACAGAGGCGAATTGATTGACTGCGTGCGGATGCGAAAACGCGATTTGACGGAGCTCAGCAAAACGTGGGCAGGCGATATTTCAGAGGTTGAAGAGGAATTTCTCGTTCCCTTGCGCGAAATGATTCGCCGGATAAACTGGACCGGCGGCGCGGAGCTGGAAATGGTGCGCGATGCCGATAATCAGCTCTGGTTGTTGGAAGTAAACCCGCGTTTTCCGGCGTGGATTCACGGCTCGACGATTACCGGGCGCAATATTCCGGCAAGCCTCGTCGAAGGCGCAACCGGCATCCCGGCGGACGAATCGCCCGCGCTCGGAGAAGAATTTACACGCGTCGTGATGGAAATTCCCGTTCGTCCCGAATATCCGCTCTCACCGCTGCCCGAGCCCTTGGGCGGCACTATCGGACATTCCTTGAAACACCCGTCGGGACTTATCGAATTTGCGAACCGCCTTCATAATTCGCCGCTTTCGGATGGAGAAAGCGCGGGCGGGTCGAAATTCAAAGCGCCGGAAGTTCCCGTGAGCTTTATCGACGATTTGAGCGGCTTTAATTTGACGCAGGTCGAAACGCCCGCGAGCCTGTTTTTAGAAACGACGGCGGCGGAATATTTTCAAAAAGCGAGCGCGCTGACCGGCAAGCTGAGCAGCGACGAGCTGACGGTCACGAATGCCTACAGTCTGAAAACGAATCCGGACGCGCGATTGATAAAGCTCGCGCTCGAATCGGGATTTTTAGCCGAGACAATCAGCCTGCTCGAAGTCAGAAAAGCCATCGAAGTCGGGTTCAAGCCCGAGCAGATTATTCTCAACGGTCCGGCAAAATGGTGGCGGCGCGAGATTTTGCCGGAAGGCAGATTTTACAGTATCTTCTGCGATTCGATTGAGGAGTTAAATCAGGTTCTCGACCGGCTCGAAGCGGGCGAGATGCAGACCGAGCACCTCGGCGTGCGTCTCAGAACGCCGAACGTTATCTCGCGTTTCGGGATTCCGATTAATACGCCCGAAGTTTTCGAGCGGCTTATCGAAGCCGTCCAGAGGATACCGAAAGAGTATAAATTCGCCGTGCATTTTCACATGGCGAGCAGCAATGTCGGCGTCGGTCAATGGTGGCATCTGTTTGAATCGATTTTGCGCTGGTGCAGCTCGATTGAAGCCTTAAGCGGCAGGCTAATCGAAATTCTCGATGTCGGCGGCGGCTGGTTTCCCGAAGATTTACAGAAAGATTCCGCCGAAAATTTTCGCCGGGCGCTGGCGCTGATTCCCGAATATCTGCCGCACATCCGGAAGGTGATTTCCGAGCCGGGCAAGGCGCTCGCGCAGCCTTCGATGGCGGTCGCGATGCAGATTCTGGAGCTGCGGAATTCCGACAATAACATTTACGAAGCGGTTGTTGACGGTTCGATTGCCGAATTGCCGATGTATTTCTTTTATCCTCACAGAATTTTGTATAAAGATTCGAACGGCGGCGCGCTGACGCCCTTAAACCGAGGCAAAACGAAACTTTTAGGCAGATTATGTATGGAGCACGATATTGTCGCTCACAATGTAGAACTTCCCGAAACGGCACAGGTCGGCGATATTTTAGTCTTCTGTGATGCCGGAGCTTACGACAGGAGTATGAGTTATGTATTTGGACGCGGTTAGTAACAATTCGATAAACACGACGATAAACACGGCGGCAAAAGCCGTCGAACGAGCGGAGAAAAAAACGGTTTTTGAAACATGGAAAGACTGGCATCCGTCGCACATCTCGCATCACGGAAATTTGTGCTGCGAAATCGCGCGCGAATGGATAACCGCCACGGATTTCAGCGCGCTCAGCGGCGATTGTAAATTTACCGGACCGCGCTGGCTCAGACAGAGATTTAGCTGGGGCGCGTCCCGCTTCCCGATTTACTGGTGCGAAGCCGTGCGGCGCGAAACGCTCGACTGCGGCGCGCTGGCGGCGCTCGCCCACGAAGTTTTCACGACGCGCGGCGTTAAAAGCTACCGCGCCCAGCTCGTCCAGAAATTTTCGGACGTGGCGACCGCGCAATGGACCGACAGCTGGAGCGAAACCAGCGCGCCGCTGGCGTGGATTAAGGACGATTTGATTTATCACGAAGGCTGCGCGATAGAAATCGCCGACCGGACAATCAAGGTCTGGGACGCGAGCGCCGGCTGGTGGCTCGATTCAAAACCCGCCAACGGCTACGGCGCGCTGCTCGCAATTCGCTTGTCGGGCTTTAATCTACCGCCGGGCGCGAACATGACGTGGGGCGAACATACGCTCAAAGCCTGTGAGTGGGAAGAGATAAGCTAGAAATCGGAGCGTCCGTATTTCAGATAAAAAGACGCTGCTCGAAAAAACCGGACTCGCCGGGGACATTACAGCGGCGGGCGATGAATTGACCGGCGACTACGGTCTGTTCGATTCGGATTTCGTCGAAGGTCAATACAAAACCCGATGCGGAAAACCGGCAATCGCTGACGGTGAATCTTTAGCCTTTGCAAAATAAAAACGAGTCGAAAAAAATGAAAGCCGGGAGATAAAGTCTCCCGGCTTTCATTTTTCATCCATTATCAATTCCGGCTCGTTTTGCCTGTCGCACCTTATTAATACCGGTTATTCCGCCAATCAACGCTCTTTAAACATCTATTGACCGAACTCTGCCAAATGCGCTAAATTAAAGATAGTTACTTCTAAACCTTGCATTTCAAAATTTCCCCTCAAAACCAAAATCCGACCTGAAGAAGAGGTTTTTTCAACTATGTCTAAAAAGAAGATTTTTCGCCTGTTTTCGAGTTTATTTTTAATGCCCGGTTTACTTTTACTCGCTTCGAGCGATTCCGGTCTGACGCGCCGCGCGGCAATGCAAAGCAAAAATTTTACGGTTTCCGGCAATCAAAATTTAATTCCCGATTTGGGCATCGGCGCAAGCCTCAACGGCGCACGCCCGTTTCCGTCGAATAATGCTTGGAATATGGACGTTTCGCGTTTTCCGGTGCATTCCAATTCGACAAATCTGATTGCGAGCATCGGCAGCAGCACCGGACTTCACCCCGATTTCGGAACTTTCTGGCAGGGCGCGCCGATTGGTATTCCGTACACGGTCGTCGCCGGAAACCAGCCGATGGTTCCGGTAAATTTTACGGATTGGGGTGACCAGAGCGATCCCGGTCCGTACCCGATTCCGGCAAATGCGCCGATTGAAGGCGGCGCGGCGGACGGCGACCGCCACGTTTTAGTCGTTGACCGCGACAACTGGAAACTTTACGAAACCTATTACTCGTTTCCGGTTGGCGGCGGCGCGAGCTGGAATGCGTCGAGCGGCGCGCTCTGGAATTTTAATTCCAACAAGCTGCGTCCCGAGACATGGACTTCCGCCGATGCCGCCGGACTGCCGATTCTGCCCGGACTCGTGCGCCGCGACGAAGTCGTGCAGATGCAGGAAATTCCCCACGCGCTTCGTTTTACGGTCAACACGAGCCGCAAATCATACGTCTACCCGGCAACGCATCAAGCAGGCAGCACGACGAGCACGAACGCGCCGCCGATGGGTTTGCGCGTGCGTCTGAAATCGACCTTTAACGTCAACAACGCGAGCTTTTCGGCAAACGTCCGCGTGATTTTGCGCGCGATGCAGAAATACGGAATGATTGTCGCCGACAACGGCTCGAACTGGTATGTCAGCGGGACGCACGACCCCAATTGGAACGACGATGAGCTGAGCGTTTTAAGCCAGGTTAAAGGCTCGGATTTTGAAGTCGTGCAAACGCCGAACCATCTTTTAATGCCGCAGAGCGATTTTGACGGCGACGGGCGCACCGACCTTTCCGTCTTTCGACCGTCAAACGGCGTCTGGTATGCCACGGGCAGCGGCGACAACGCGTTTCGGGCGCAAGCCTTCGGACTCGCGACCGACGTTCCCGCGCCCGGCGATTACGACGGCGACGGCAAAACCGATAACGCGGTTTTTCGCGACGGTACGTGGTGGATTTCAAACAGCTCGAATAACACTTCGCGCGCCGAGCAATTCGGTTTAGCGGGCGATATTCCCGCGGCGGCGGACTACGACGCCGACGGCAAGACGGATTTAGCCCTTTTTCGCCCGTCAAGCGGCATTTGGTATATCCGCAACAGCTTTGATAATTCGTTTCGCGCCAATCAATTCGGGCTTTCAAACGATAAGCCGGCAGTTGCCGATTACGACGGCGACGGGCGGGCGGACATCGCGGTTTTTCGCCCCTCAAACGGACAATGGTGGATTTGGCAAAGCTCGAACAACGCCTATCGCTCGCAAGCTTTCGGACTCGGCGAAGATGTTCCGGTGCAAGGCGACTACGACGCTGACGGTTTGGCGGACATCGCCGTTTTTCGCCCGTCGAGCGGCATCTGGTACATCCTCCAAAGCACGAACGCGCAAGTCCGCATAACGCAATGGGGCTTAAGCGCAGACCGTCCGACGCCCGGCGATTTTGACGGCGACAATCGCTCGGATTTGGCGGTTTATCGCCCGACGGAAGGCACCTGGTACATTCTGCAAAGCTGGAACAACACCTTTCGCGCTAATCAGTTTGGATTAAATGGCGATATTCCTGTTCCATCTGCCTTTTTGCCGTAAACCTGTTAAAGAGATTCGAAACGATTTTATGTCAAAATTTTCGGGAACATCTGCTAGTCTGTCATTGTATTATTTTTAGACTACGCTGATGCTGAGAATTTTCGCCAAAATCGCGATGACGCTTTTTCTTCTTTCGGTTCCGTTTTTGTTTTACGGGTTCGGCGGCGAGATGCTTCGCATAATCGCTAAAATTTCGCTCGGCGACGCGCGCTGGCTCGCCTTTCTCGCGGGGCTGGTTATTTTCTTTCCGTGTTTATTTCTGGCGCGCAATCTTTTTTCGAGCGCGTGGAGCTATCTGGAAACGCTCGAACACGAATTGACGCATCTGCTCATCGGTTTATTATTTTTGAAAATTCCGGTCGGAATTCGTGTCAGCGCTCACGAAGGCGGCGAAGTTCGTCAAATGGGCTTCGGCTCGACGGGGCAGACATGGGTTGCGCTCGCGCCTTATTTTTTCCCGACGATTTCCCTGTTCTTCCTGATTTTCGCCTATTTCATAGACTTAAATACAAAAGCCTTTCTCGGCGTGCTCGGCTGGACGACGGCTTTTCACCTGGTCACGAATTGGAGCGAAACGAGCTTTCGACAGCCCGATTTACAAAAAGCCGGGATTTTGAAAACGCTCCTGATTCTGCCGGTTATGAACCTGATTTCTTACGGCTCGATTCTCGCTTTTGTCGCCGACGGTCGAAAAGGTTTCGGCGTTTTCTGGCTCGAAGGCTTGAGAAGCGCGTTTAATTTCGCCGCTGCCGTCTGGCATCGAATATTATAAGAAAAAGGCTGCCCGCAAGCAGCCCCTTTTTCCCTTTTAACCTTTCTAATTCGCCTTGAATTGATAGACAATAACTCCGGTCACTTTTACGGGCTGATTCGAAAGATACGTCGGCGAAAACCGGCTCTGCTTCGCGGCTTGTTCAGCAACGGCGCGGAGCAGCGGATGACCGGAGACGACCGAAGCCGAGACGACATTTCCTTTCTCGTCAATCAAAACCTGAACATTGACGGCGCCTTCCGCCCGCATCGCTTTGGCGACTGCCGGATAAATCGGTTTGGCAAGATAAGTCGCCTTACCGTTAATAACTCCGAGCGACTGCACGGGCGGTTTTTTCTGCTCGGACGGTTTCGGCGAAGGTTTTACCACGACTTCCGGTGTTTTTTCCACTTCTTTATCGGGGTTGTCACCCGTCCCGCTCGGGCATAAACCGCAGCCGGAATCATCGGAACTTACATCTCTGCCGCCGGTTTCCTGCGGGATTTGATTAATTTTGCCGAGTCTGACTTTGTCTAAATCAAACTGCTGCGCGCTGACCACGTCTTTGACGCCGCTCGTATCTTTCGGCGGGATTCTGCTTGAATCGATATCCGAGTACAAATCCTTCAAAATTATTTGGTTCGATGCCGGAGCCGTCGATTTTTGAATCGGGACCGGTGGTTTCGGCGGCGGCGCGTCATCGACCGCCGTGACCGGCGCGAGGATGCTCGACAGTTCAAATTCGCCTGTTCCCATTCCGAAATTTTTGGCAAACAGGCTGTACGTCCAGCCGCTCACCAGAACGGCAACCAGAACGCCGAGCGTCCCGGCGAGAAAGCTGCTGCGGCGCGTGTTTTCCGTGGCGTGATTTTTCGATTCGATAAGTTGATTTAACATTTTTTTCATTCCTCCTGAAAGTCTCCGGTGCCATCGCGGTCAAAGGTTTGAAAAAATCCGAGGTAAAAATTCACCTGCGCCTGTTTAGACACCGTAGCCCGCGATTTGTTCCCGAAGTTTTTTCGCGCGAAATGCGGTAAAATTATTTTCTAATTGTTATGAACGGAAAAAACAGAAACGATATTCGCCCGGGAATGCGCGTCGCCATCGTCCTCAAGCAAGACCAGCGCACCGGCAGACAAACAACCGGCATCGTCAAGGATTTGCTGACGAATTCAAAATTTCACCCGCACGGCATAAAGGTCCGCCTGACGGACGGGCAAGTCGGTCGCGTGCAGGAAATTCTCGAATCCGAATAGCTCATCCGCAAACAACCTGCCGGAAGTTTGCGAAAAAATGTGAAAAGTCGTCAGGTTCAAGTATTGACAAGACGACTTTCGCGGTGAAATTTATATTTATGAGCCCCGAAGTTTGCTGAGTTTCAGCACGGAGTTTGCCCAATTTTTCTAAAAAAAAAGAGAAACATAAAACAATTTATGTTTCTCTTTTTTTTAGATTGTCAGTCTGGTTTACGGCACAAAAGCGGCTGGAACCGGAGCATCTCCGGCGGAGCCGAAATTGGTTATCAAAGTTCCGGCGGCAGTCGCCTGGATATACCAGGTCGAATCGCCGGGACGGAAAACCGCAAAATCCGTTTTGCCGTCGCCGTCGTAATCGCCCGCCGCCGGGATGTCGCCGTTCGCACCGAACGGAACTGAAAAATAATTTCCGTTTTCGCTTCGGAGAACAAACCATTCGCCGGTCGCCGGTCGCCAGAAGGCAATGTCCGTTTTGCCGTCGCCCGAATAATCGGCTGGCACGGGCTTGTCGGTCGCCGTCCCGAACTGAACGGCGGCGACTTGCCCGTTCGTGCTGCGCTGATACCACCATTCGCCGGCTGCCGGACGATAAACAGCAATATCCGAGATGGCGTCGCCGTCGTAGTCGCCCGCGACCGGAACGTCGCCCGTTTGACCGAATTGCTGAATGATGTAGCCGCCGGACGAACGCTGCACATACCATGTCGAATTTGAAGGACGAAAGACCGCCGTATCGCCTTTCCCGTCGCCGTCGTAGTCGCCGACCGCCGGAACGTCGCCCGCCGCGCCGAAAGGAATCGAGTAGAAGCTGTTGTCTTCACTGCGAAGAATAAACCATTCCCCCGTCGATTCGCGCCAGACAGCGATGTCGGTCTTGCCGTCGCCGCTAAAATCGGTCGGGACGAGCTTATCCGTGCCGACGCCGAACCGCAGCACCGCGGTTTGATTGTCGCCGCTCTTCGTATACCACCATTCGCCCGTCCCGGGACGGAAAATCGAGATGTCGGTTTTGCGGTCGCCGTCGAAATCAAACAAACGGCTGCGATTAATGACCGTCACCGTGACCGAATTATCCGTGCTCGTCGAAGCCAGACTCGGATTTCCGACCGCATCGGTCGCAGCTCCGGCAACGACCGATGCGCGAACTTGTCCGCCGGACGTAACGTTGCTGACGCTGACCGTATAAACGCTGCCGCTGCCGGTAACATTAACGATTGCCGACGAAACGTTGGCGGTCGAACCGCTTAAGTAAATGTCGGCGGCGGTTAATCCCGTGACGAGTTCGTTGAAAACAACCGTGAAATTGACGGGCTGCGTCGATGCGGGCTCGGTCTGACCGATAGCTTGATTGATCGTCACGGTCGGCGAGACGTTATCGATTCTGACCGTGTTGTCCGTGCTGGTCGAAGCCAAATTGAAATTTCCCAAAGCATCCTGCGCGACGCCGTTCAGGACATTGACCCGCAGAAGACCGCCGTTTGACGTAATCGTGCCGCCGACTGCGACATTGTAAGTCGTGCCGCTGCCCGTAATCGTCACGGTCGCCTGCGTCGTACTCACAGTCGAGCCGGTAAAAGTAATATCAGCCGCCGAATCAAAACCCGTCACCGGTTCGCTGAAAACGACCGTGAAATTAATCGGAAGGACGTTCGTCGGGTCCGATTGCGCGGCTGCCTGGTTGATTGTGACCGTCGGCGCAGTGTTATCGAGCGTGACCGTATTATCGGTGCCGGTCGAAACCGTGCTCAAATTTCCCGCCGCGTCCGCTGCCGCCTGATTTCGGATGCTTGCCAGAACGACGCCGCCGTTCGACGTCACGCCGCTGACCGCCACATTATAAGTCGCGCCGCTGCCCGTCACGGTAATGCCCGCAAAGGTGGTATTGACGGTCGAACCGGTCAATAAAACGTCCGCATTGTTAAAGCCGGTGACGGGTTCGCTAAATACGACCGTAAAGTTTATCGGCATATTTCTTGCCGGATCGACCTGCGCCGCCGCCTGATTGATTGTGACGGACGGCGCGGTGTAGTCGAGCGTGATGGTGTTGTCGGTCGAAGTCGACGCCGCGTTCGAGTTTCCGGCAATATCCTGAACGCGCCCCGCCGGAATGCTCGCGACGAGTGTGCCGTCAGGAAAAATACTGCTGACCGCGAATGTATAACTCGGACTCGTTCCCGAAATCACCGCGTTTGCGTTCGTCGTCCCGGCGGTCGAACCGGCAAACGATATGTCAGCCGCCTCAAAGCCGACGACCGGTTCGTTAAAGACGGCTGTAAAATTGAGCGGCTGCGCGGTCGTCGGGTCAAACTGAATCGTCGCCTGGTTAACCGCCACCGCCGGCGCGGTCGTATCGACTTTTACGTTTAGCCATGCGCTGAAGAGACTCGGCTCGCCGTTCACGACCTGCCGGGAGTTATACGAAAAGACGCCGCCCTCGGCAGGCAGATTATTGTCGCTGAACGTAACGCTCGTCCCGCTCGCCGCGACGCTGTTGATTAAAGTGCCGTTACGGTAAAACTCGACGGTCGCGCCCGCCGCGACGCCGCCGATATCGAATGTCAGATTAAGGCTGCTGGTGATATCGTCGGTGCTGCTTATTCCGGTATCGAACGCCGCTTGCAGGTCGGCGACGCCCGGTCCGGGCGCGCCTGTCGGACCGGCTAATTCAAATGCGCCGATGTCGACGACAGCGTTTCCGTCACCGTTACCGTCCTGCGGGCGCACGACGCCGCGCTGGTCGGTCGTCAGCGCCGGTTCCAGACAGCCGCCGCTTGCCGTCGCGACCAGCACACAGTTGTCTCCGCGGTCGACCGCCGGGCTGCTCGCGCTGATAATGCCGTGGGTCGGAGTCGTTCCGCCGTTATCGTTCAACTGCGGGTCGAGCTGCGGGTCAACGTTTAACTGGTCGGTCGGCGAGCTGTTGCGGATAACTAATCCCGACGTATTGCTGACAATGTTATTTCCGTACGAATAGTAACCGCCGCCGACGTCGCCCATCGGGTTGCCGTTAAGGGTGGCGTTGGAAACAATCGAATTTCGCGCATACAAAACAGGATACGAAGTGTTGAACGGAACCATCTGAATATTGCCGCCGGCATTGAACGCGACGGTCGAATTATAAAGATAGATGTCGGAGTCATTACTGTAAATTCCGCCGGTAAAGGCGCCGGTGTTATCGCTGACGGTCGAATTGATGATTGTCAGCCTCGAATGATTGGAGATTGCGCCCCCGTAAGTGGCGGAGGTATTGTTCGAAATCGTCGAATTGATAATCGTGACTTTTCCGGCGAGTACCAGCCCGCCGCCACTTCCGCTATTGATGACGGTCGTGTTTCCGCTGATGATTGAATTTTTCAAGATGAGGTTCTGAAGCTCCGGCTGGTCAAAGGTTCCGCCGCCCATCAAAATCGCGCCGCCGATAGAATTAATATTGGGATTCGTTCCGCTGTCCTGCCCGTTTCCGCCGGTAATTTTCATACCGTCGATCACCGTGTAAGTATCGATGACGAAAATGCGCCCGTTATGGTTGCCGTCAATGGTCAGCAGATTCGCGCCCGGACCGTTGACGGTGAGCGTCTTGCTTATGCCGACCGCACGGTCGGGCTGAATGGCTATCTGACCGCTTGTCAGCGTAATCGTTCGCGGCGTGTTAAAGACCGTCATGTCGAAAACGATTGTGTCGTCCTGATTGTTAACGTTTGCGTCGGCGACCGCCTGGCGCAGACTGCCCGCGCCGCCATCGTTCGTGTTCGTCACGGTAAAGGTCGCGGCGTAATTTTTTTGGGCGATGGCGAGACTGAAAATTAAAGCCAGAGCGGCGATTGTAATTCTAATGTATTTCATAAATTTCCCATTAATGTTTTGTGATAAAAGACCGGATACTGAGCCAGGCATCCGGGCGGCTTGAGTTTAGTTGTTTGAAACGAACGGAATCGGAATATCGGCGGCGAGTCCGAACTGCCTGGTTACGAAATTATTCGTCGAGCTTAACCAAATCCACCACGTGCCGTCGCGATAAACGGCGAAATCGGTTTTAGCGTCGCCGTCGTAATTTCCCGGAACCGGTTTATCGCCGTCTTGTCCCCATTGAAAGACGGTGACATCGAGGTCGCCGCTGCGGAAAACATACCACACGCCGGCACGGAAAATCGCCATGTCGGCTTTCCCGTCGCCGTCATAATCAGCCGCCACGGGTTTGTCGCCCGCCTGTCCGAAAGTTAACGCCGAATAGCCGAGGTCGGTGCTTCTCAAGACGTACCAGACGCCCGTTTCGGGACGGAACACGGCAATGTCGGTTTTCCCGTCGCCGTCGAAATCCGCCGGAACGGGAACGTCGGTGGCAAGTCCCCATTGAACAATCCCGACCGCGCCAGTCGAGCTTCGCTGGATATACCAGTTTTGGTCGGACGGACGGAAAACGGCGAGGTCTATTCTGCCGTCGTTGTCGTAATCGCCGTGCACGGGAATATCTCCGGTTAAGCCGAACTGCTGCGTGCGACCCGCAATCGTCGTGTACCAGGTAGCGTTTGACGGGCGAAACATCGCAATATCAGTTCGCTGGTCGCCGTTGTAATCTCCGGGAACCGGAATGTCGTCGCTTAAACCGTAGAGCGAAGCCGACGTGCTGTTATTCGAACTGAAGTTAAAATACCAGTTCCGGTCGGACGGGCGGAAGACCGCAATATCGGTTTTTCCGTCGCGGTCAAAATCGTTGGCGACCGGCTCGTCATCGATAATATTAATCAAAAACTGCGGAATGCCGACGGTTGCGTTCGTCACGTTGTAAACATTGACGTTGAAGGTTTCGTTCGGCTCATTTATCGTATCACCGAGAACCTGCACGGCAGTCGTTATCGTCTGCTGCTCAGCGGGAACGGTGACCAGCGTGTCGGAAGCAACGTAATCGCGCCCGCCGAGAGCAGTGTTATCGCTGGTCAAAACGTTGAGCGTGACCGGCAAATAGGTCGGGTTCGACAACTGTACCGTAATCTGAGCGTTAACCGTTCCGGTATCGGTTTCCGTCACCGAGCCTGCAAAAAGATTGACGGTCGGAACGGCATCGTCGTTGGTAATCGTGCCTTTTGCCTGAGCGTCGGCAAACGAAACATTGACCGGCTCGGTTAGATTAACGAAAAAGTCTTCGGTCGGTTCATACGTGCTGTCGCCTAAAACCGAGACGCTGACATTGGTCGAAGCGGTTCCGGGCGAAATGTTTACGACATTCGTCGCCGAAAGATAATCGCGCGCGGCAACCGCCGTCCCGTCGGCGGACGCGTAACGAAAACTAATCGGTTTTCCGCTCGGCGCCGACAGTCCGATGGCAAAGTTAAACTGCTGTCCGAATGAACTTTCCGCCGCCGTCACGTCCGAAATCGTAATCGCCGGCTCGGCGTCGTTATCGAGAATCGTGCCCGCGCCGTCCGCTTTTTGCAGCGCCGCGCTGGTCGGACTCGAAAGGTGAACGACGAAATTTTCATCGAATTCGTCGAGTACGTCGCCGCTGACCGTGACGGAAACAGTTCCGCTCGTCTGACCGGCAGGAATCTTCAATCTGCCGGTCGCGTTTTGAAAATCTGTTCCGAGCGTTGCGCTCAGTCCTTCGACGGCATAATTGACATAAACATCCTGGGCGCTTGCCGACGAAAGGCTGACTGTGAAATTCGCGTTGACGTTTCCATTGCCGTCGCCTTCGGTGACGGCAACGTCATCGATTGAAAGACACGGCTGCGCTCCGGCGCTGTTGTAAAGCACCGCTCTCGAACGCGACGGCGTCGTGTAACCAATATCGATTTTATTGTCGAGATTATAATCGGCGGCAATAAAGTCGCTGATAAAAGCGCTCGACGGAACAGATTCAATCCAGTAAGAATTCGGCGCGCCGCCGTACGGAGCGACGTTCGATGACGGAACTATGACAAGATTTCCCTGGTTATAATTCGTTGTGAGATACGCGATATCGTCAAATCCGTCCAGATTGAAATCCCCGCTAATCAATATCGAATAAGGCGAACCGGCGTTGATTGCCTGCGTCGAGGGAGTCCCGAATCCGCCGTTGCCATTCCCCAAAACGCGCGTTACCGTTCCCGTGAAATAACCCGCTAAATCCAGATTCCCGTCGCCGTTCCAATCTCCGGCAACGACGGATTGCAAATTAGGAATCGTCGCCGTCGTCGCGCTGAATTGTCCGGTTCCGCTGCCCAACCACAAAGTTACGGTTGAACCGTTGGTGATTACCAAATCGAGCTTATTGTCGTTGTTAAAATCGCCTTTTGTGACGCGGGAAAAAGTGTTCGGAAAAGTTACCGGAAAATTTGGCGCGTTGGCAAACGTGCCGTCGCCGTTGCTCAGTAAAGAATAGCCTTTTCCGCTGTTATCGGTAATAAACAGGTCGTCTTTCTGGTCGCCATTGAAATTTCCGACGACGAAACTGCTGATCGTTCCCGGAAACGGGCTTAATACGGGTTCCGCAATGGCTCCCGCGCCATTCCCGAAACTGACGGCGATGCGGTTGCTGCTCGAATGAATCGTAAGGAGGTCGCCGTTTCCGTCAGCGTTAAAGTCGCCGGAACTCGCGCCCGTCATATTGTCCCATGCGCCGACCGTTGAAGCGGGGAGAAAACCTTGAATCTGATCATTCAGCTCAATCAATACTTCATACGAAGAAGTCGTCACCGAATCCGGGTAATTGTCGTTATTCATATCCGGCGCCGTAATATAGCGTTTGCCGCCGAGCGCCGCCTGCGGCGCCGTAAAATTACCGCCGCCCAAATTAAGCAGCGGTTGAATCCAGCCGTTCAGGTTATTGTTGCTGAAAGTGAGCAAATCCTTTTTATTGTCCTGATTTATATCGGCTGAAATGAGCGATTGCGCATAAGCGACCGACCAGTAATTCTCGCTGCGGAAAGTGCCGTTTCCGGCTCCGTAAACGACTCCGATTATCGTGTTAAAATTAACGGCGACATCAGAATTGCCGTCGTCGTTGAAATCTCCGGTTGTTAGCTCAAACGGAACCAACGGACCGTATGTGGGATATTGAACCTTTGTTCCCGCTGCAAACGCGCCGTTTCCGCCGCCCGTCCAAAGCTCCAGAAATCTGGTTTGCGGCGTGTTGTTACTGAATGGATAGTTTTCCGCCACGATGAGGTCGGAGTTTCCGTCACGGTTAAAATCGGCGGTATCGAGTCCGAGCGGCTGTCCGGTCAAATTATAGATATTGTTGAATGAAAAGCTGTTGCCGGAATTGCCCGCCACGATGCCGATTTGCCACGAAGCGCTCGAAACTCCGCCGGTAATGGCAACGTCGGTGATGTTATCGCCGTTGAAGTTGCCGACCGCAATCGTGCTTCTCGTGCCGTCCCACTGAAGAGTCGCCGCGAGGCTGAATTGCCCGAGTCCGTTTCCGGGGAAAATATTAAAATTATTTCTTGTTACCGCCGCCAAATCAGGATGACCGTCGCCGTTAAAATCGCCGGTTTTAAGATAGTGAAATTCGAGTACATTGTTCGGCAAATCGGTAATTACCGGAGCTGAAAATCCGCCCTGCCCGTTGTTGAGCAAAACCGTTATTTTGTTGGTCGTGAAAGTACTGCCCGATGTCGCGCCGATGACATCGACTTTGCCGTCGTGATTCATATCGGCGAGAGTCAGGACATTGATGACCTGCGCACCGAGCGAAAATATTTGCGGCGGGGCAAAACCGCCCGAACCGTCGCCGTAAAAAACCGAAATGGTCTGCCCATTCTGATTTGCCGCAACAACATCCGCAAAGCCGTCATTATTCATATCGGCGGCTCGAAACGCGATGATTCGCTGGCTGCTTCGATATTCGGGCGCGAGGTTGAAACTAAAAGGTTTACAATTGTCCTGCGCCTTTATAAATGTGATGTTTGCTGCTGTTATTAGAAGAAGTATAAACGCCTTGAGTATGAATTTAAGGCGCATTTTCAGATGCATAAGTTACTCCGCTTCAAAAATTGCTTTTTGTGATAAATAAAATGAATAAGTTGTTAAGGGATTAAATATTGATTATTATCAACACGTAAAGATGTGCGTCCGCCACAGATAGTTGCTAGAGGCAATCCTAAAAATATCAAAATTCAATATAAAAGAAAGCCGCAGTGTAAAAGAAAACCGTGCTTCATCCGCGACTGATTTTTTATCTCAGCCGCTAATCAGAATCTTCATCAGCAGAAATACGGCGAGCGCGACCGATGCGTTTCTGAGCAGATTATTTAATTTCCGGTTACGCGAGAGAAGCATAACTGCCTGCATAAAAAGCAGAACTGATACAATCGAACGGTTTAGGCTGTAAAAATCGAAATTGTAAATCGCGATAAAAATGCAGACGACCGCCAAAATCATTTCAAACAATTTCATAAATCACCTCTTACAAATGTAGAATTTACAATAAATATGAGTTCAGAACAAGATTTAGTTCGCGGCGCGGTCAAGCAGAAAAGCGCTTCCAAAAA
>DASWRC010000008.1:0-3351 GCA_036403375.1 Pyrinomonadaceae bacterium | reverse complement strand
TGTGACCGGAGTCGCACATTTGCCGCAGGGCGTCGAAATGGTGATGCCGGGCGATAACATTCAGATGGAGATCGAACTGATTGCGCCGATTGCGATGGAAAAAGGTTTAAGATTCGCGATTCGTGAAGGCGGTCGCACAGTTGGCGCCGGGACTGTGTCCGATATTGTTGAGTAATTGATTGGTCAGTTGTTAGCTTTTATAAAGCAACTTACAGGCGGCAACTGACAACAAACAGATTTTATAAGGTAAGAAGTTATGCCGAGAGATAACATAATTTTGCAGTGCACCGAGTGCAAAGAACGCAATTATGTAACGACCAAAAACAAAAAGAATACGCCGGGTCGCCTGGAATTCAAAAAGTTTTGCCGTCGTTGCCGTTGCCACACGCTACATCGGGAAAATAAATAATTAAAGTGTAAAGTTAAGAGTGGAAAGTGGAGAGTGGAAAATCTACAAACTCTCCACTTTCCACTCTTAACTCTCAACTAGTTAAAGGGGTATGGTGTCAATGGTTAGCATGGAGGTCTCCAAAACCTTAGGTCCGGGTTCGAGTCCTGGTACCCCTGCCATTAATAAAATGTAAGACAGACTAAAGTCTGTTTTGTGAGTAGTAAAGAAAATAATGGACAGACTGAAGTCCGTCCTACATTTTTGAGGAGAAAAAAAGTGTCAGAAGCAATTGACACCTTAGACAACGGAAAAAAAGAGGGACGTGAAGGAGTCGGCGAATTCATCCGCAATACGCGTGAAGAATTAGACAAAACGACCTTTCCTTCGTCCGAAGACGTTCGAAACACGGTAATTATCGTTATCGTCAACGTCATTTTCTTTGCTCTTTATCTTTTTTTGATTGACCACGCGTGGACTTACATTCTTGAAGGTTTCACGTGGGTCGTCAATAAAATCGCCGGACTATAAGGATTTAAGAAATGAGACAGTGGTTTTTTATCCACACATATTCGGGACACGAAAATAAAGTTCTGGAAAGTCTGAACGCGCGCATCCGCGATATGCAGCTCGCCGAGCAGATTACCGAAGTTTTATTGCCGAAAGAAACGGTGGTTGAAATGCGCGGCAACAAGCGCATCGAATCGTCGCGGATGTTCTATCCGGGTTACGTACTTGTGGAAATCGAGTGCGACGACCGCGGCAAAATTCCCGATAACGTGTTTCACGCGATTAAATCGACGCCGAAAGTCACGGGCTTTCTCGGCGGCAAAAATCCGACGCCTTTAACACAGGAAGAAGTTGACCAGATTGTTCACAACATCGAGGTCGCGACGGAAAAGCCGAAGCCGAAATTCTCATACGAAGTCGGCGAAGTCGTGCGCATCAAATCGGGACCGTTTGCGAGCTTTACCGGTAAGGTCGAGGAAGTGAACGAGGAAAAATCAACTTTGAAAGTAACGGTAACTATTTTCGGACGTTCAACGCCGGTCGAACTGAATTTCCTGGACGTCGAAAAAGTTACGTTTGCGGAAGAAGAATAAAAAGATTTGCAATTTTCAATTTGCGATTTGCGATTGATAAATTGCGAATCGCAAATTTTATTAAGAGAGTTAAAAATAATGAGGACATTTTCGGATTGTCTTTAACAAAAATCCGAAATCGTAAATCGAATTATGGCGAAAAAGATTACAGGTTATATCAAATTACAGATTCCCGCCGGAAAAGCGAATCCGGCTCCGCCGATTGGACCGGCTCTCGGTCAACACGGCGTCAACATCATGGAGTTTTGCAAGGCGTTCAACGCCAAGACGCAAAACGACGACCCGGATATGAAAGTGCCGGTCGTGATTACGGTTTATGCCGACCGCTCGTTCACGTTTGAAACGAAAACGCCGCCGGCTGCCGACCTTTTAAGAAAAGCTTCGGGCATTCCGAAAGGCTCGGGCAAACCGAACAAGGAAAAGAACGGCACGATTTCGCGTGCGCAAATCGAAGAAATTGCCAGAAAGAAAATGCCGGATTTGAACACGACGAATCTGGAATCGGCGATGAAAACGATCGAAGGCACGGCGAAAAGCATGGGATTAACTATCGAAGGATAGTTTTTTATAAGGGAGAAACGTATGCGGTTTAATCCGCAAATTTAAAGGCGTTTCGTTTGAACCTTAAAATAAAATGGCTAAAAAAGGTAAAAAATACAGAGCGGCTCTGGAAAAGGTCGAGCCGACCAGAAAATACACTTTGGAAGAAGGTTTGGCGAAGGTCAAAGAAATCGCGTTTGCCAAATTCGACGAAACGGTTGAATTGACAATGTGGCTCGGCGTCGACCCGCGCAAAGCCGACCAGATGGTTCGCGGAACGGTTGTTCTGCCGAACGGACTCGGCGGCAAAGCGAAAACGGTCGTCGTGATTGCGCAGGGCGATAAAATTCGCGAAGCGCAGGAAGCCGGTGCCGATTTTGTGGGCGGTGATGATATCGTCGATAAAATCAAAGGCGGCTGGCTCGATTTTGACGCGCTGATTGCGACGCCCGATATGATGGGCAAAGTCGGTCAACTCGGCAAACTTCTCGGTCCGCGCGGTCTGATGCCCAATCCGAAAACCGGAACCGTCACGATGGACGTGAAAACCGCTATCGAAGAAACCAAAGCCGGTAAGGTCGAATACCGCGTCGATAAAACGGGCGTTATTCACTCGCCGGTCGGCAAAGTTTCGTTTGACCCGGCAAAATTGGCGGAAAACACGCGCGTTTTAATCAACGCCGTGATGAAAGCGAAGCCGACGACCGCCAAAGGTCGCTATTTGAAGAAAATAAACTTGGCGGCGACGATGAGTCCGGGCGTTCTGCTCGACGAATTGGCATACGTTTAATTAAGTGAGGTGCGATAGAGAGTAATATGAAAACGAGAGAAAGAAAACAAGAAGATTTGAACGCCCTCACCGAAGAGTTGGGCAACTCGAAATCGGCGATGATTGTCGGTTTTAACAAATTGACGGTTAACAAAGACCAGGAATTTCGTAACCAGCTGCGTGAAGCGGGCGCAAAATATCAGGTTGTCAAAAACACGATTGCCCGGCTTGCCGTGAAAGGCACGCCGTACGAAGATGCGAGCGAGCACTTCAAAGGCGTCACGGGAATCGTCTGGACGGAAAACGACCCGGTCGTTTTATCGAAAACTATTTCGAAATTTTTGAAAGATAACGGCGAAATTTATACTTTCAAAGCCGGTATCGTTGACGGCAGAGTCGTCGATCAAAAACAGGTTGAAGCAATCGCGAGCCTTCCGTCCAAAGAAGAGCTTATTTCGAAACTGCTGTTTGTTATCAACGCTCAGGCACAGCGCATCGTGACGGTTATCAACGCCGTTCCGCGCAACCTGGCGATTGTTATTAAACAAATC
>DASWRC010000007.1:0-33619 GCA_036403375.1 Pyrinomonadaceae bacterium | reverse complement strand
CGCGTAAGCCGCTTTCTGCGCGTTCTGGACGGCGACTTCCTGCAAGCCTTTTTTGCCTAATGTTTCCATGTAAATCGTCGCCGCAAGCGCAATTAAGCCCTGATTCGTACAGATATTCGAAGTCGCTTTTTCGCGACGGATGTGCTGTTCGCGCGTCGCTAAAGTCAGCACGAAACCGCGATTGCCGTTTTTGTCGTAGGCGATTCCGGCGAGTCTGCCCGGCATATTACGGACGTATTTTTCCTTGCACGCGAAAAGCCCGACGTGCGGACCGCCGAACGACATCGGGATGCCGAAACTCTGACCTTCGCCGACGACAATGTCCGCGCCGCTGCTCCCGGGCGTTTTCAAAAGTCCTAATGAAATTGCTTCCGTGACGACGACAATCAACAGCGCGCCGACTTCGTGCGCTTTATCTCCGAGCGCCTGCAAATCTTCAACGCAGCCGAAAAAGTTCGGCGATTGGACGATAATCGCTGCTGTTTTATCGTCAAGTTTATTTAAATCGTCCGCTAAAATTCGTCCCGTTTCACGGTCGAAACCGACGGTTTCAAACGCCGCGACGCCGTGCTGCGTGTAGGTTTTCGTTACCTCGACATATTCCGGGTGAACCGTTTCGGCAATCAGAACCTTATCGCGGCGCGTGACGCGCTGCGCCATCAAAACGGCTTCGGCGGTCGAAGTCGAACCGTCGTACATCGAAGCGTTCGCCACGTCCATGCCGGTTAACTGCGCGATTAAAGTCTGAAACTCGAAGATATAC
This sequence comes from Pyrinomonadaceae bacterium, assembly GCA_036403375.1. Lineage (GTDB taxonomy): Bacteria > Acidobacteriota > Blastocatellia > Pyrinomonadales > Pyrinomonadaceae > JAFDVJ01. The sequence continues at coordinate 32,856 of DASWRC010000007.1, read as the reverse complement.
TGCAATGTGCCCTGCGAAATTTCGGGTTGATACGGCGTGTAGCTGGTAAAAAATTCCGAGCGTTGAATCAGATGGTCGACGACGGTCGGGCTGTAGTGCGAATAAACGCCGGCGCCTAAAAACGAGGGTTTGCGCGATGCCGGATTTTTCGCCGCCATTTCTTCCATCGCGCCGATGACTTCCGTCTCCGCTAAGGGTTCGGTAATTTCGAGCGCGCGATTAAGCTGCACGTCCTGCGGGATTGAGCGAAAAAGCTCTTCAGCCGATTTCAAGCCGACGATTTCGAGCATTTCTTCGCGCTCTTCCGGTGAATTTGGTATATAACGCATAATTAAAAGTGGAAAACGGAAAATGGAAAATGGATGATAAACAATCCTTTATTTTCCACTTTCCATTTTCAATTTTTCATTGATTTGAAAGGTATTCTTCGTATTCTTCAGCCGAAAGCATTCCGTCGGCTTCGTTCGGGTTTTCCATTTTGATTTTCAGCATCCACGCCGCTCCGTACGGGTCGTTGTTGACGTCTTCGGGCGTATCGTTAAGCGCCTCGTTGACTTCCGTTACTTCGCCCGCGACGGGTGTGAAAATTTCGGAAACCGCTTTCACGGATTCGACCGAACCGAACGATTCGTGCGTTCCGAACGAATCGCCGGCGCGCGGCAAATCGACATAGACGACGTCGCCTAAAGAATGCTGCGCGTAATCCGTAATGCCGATGGTCGCCACGTCGCCATCCACCTTAACCCATTCGTGGTCTTTACTGTAACGTAAATTTTCAGGAATATTGTTTGCCATAAATTTGTTGGTGGTCAGTGGTCAGTGGTCGGTGTTCAGTAATTAAATCAAGTTTCTGAACACCGACCACTGACCACTGGCCACTGTTATTTCTCCCTTTTGTAAAACGGCGTCGGTACAATAACAGCCGCTAATTTTTTACCTCTGACATCAATTGTAATTTCTTGCCCCGTTTTTGCAAATTCGGTCGGAACAAATGCTAAACCGATATTCTTTTTCAGGAAAGGCGCGGGCGAGCCGGAAGTGACATGACCGACTTTTTCGTCATTGATATAAACGTCGAAATGGTCGCGCGCGATGCCTTTGTCAACCATTTCAAAGCCGACCAGCTTGCGCTTTAAGCCTTCTTCCTTGAGCCGTGCCATCGGCTCGCGCCCGACGAAATCGCCTTTGTTCAGTTTGCAAATCCAGCCCAGCCCGGCTTCGAGCGGCGAAATGTCGTCGCCCAGCTCGTTGCCGTAGAGCGACATTGCCGACTCCAATCGCAGAGTATTGCGCGCCGCCAGACCGGCGGGCAAAATACCGAACCGCGCCCCGTATTCCATCAAATCGTTCCAAATCCGCACGGCTTCGTCCTTGTTCGCGTAAATCTCGAAACCGTCTTCGCCCGTGTAACCGGTGCGCGAAATTATCGCGTCCGTCGAATCGAACGTATCGACCGTGAAATGGTAATACTTGATTTCCGAGAGGTTCACGTCCGTGAATTTCTGCGCGATTTCCAGCGCGAGCGGTCCCTGCACGGCAATCTGGCAGTAATCAGCCGAAGCGTTCGTTAAAGTAATCGCTTCGCCCGCGACCTGCGACGTAATCCATTCCCAATCCTTATCGGTCGTCGAAGCGTTGACGACGAGCAGCAGTTTGCCCTCGTCAAAGCGATAAACCAGCAAATCATCAACCACGCCGCCGCGCTCGTTCGTCAGCGCCGAATAATGCGCCTGACCGTCAACCAATTTCGTCACGTCGTTGGTCGTGATGCGGTTGACGAACGAAATCGCGTCCTCGCCCTCGACCCAGATTTCGCCCATGTGCGAAACGTCAAAAAGCCCAGCCCTTTCGCGCGTCGCCATGTGTTCGGCAATGACGCCCGCCTCGTACTGAACGGGCATATCCCAGCCGCCGAAATCGACCATCTTTCCGCCGAGCCTGCGATGAACCTCGTTGAGCGGCGTTTTCTTCAAATTTTCTTCGGACATATATTTTACAAGAAGTCTAAATGAAAAAAGCTATCATTGCGAAGCCGCGACTGTCAAAAAAGGGAAGATGAGAAAAATTTCTTTGCCGCACCTGTTTTTCTTATCAACGCCCGAAAAAGCGGGCAAAAAATATTTCCTGCCGGTTAAACCTTGTGCTAAACTTCGCTCATCAAAAACCATATAATCAGCTTTATACAGGAAACAGGAGCGTTAATACATGGATAAAAAATCTTTTCGCCCGCCGTTTATAAGCACTTTGTTCTTTATGGGGCTGTGTTTTTTATTCGTCGCGCCGATTTGCGCGCAGGACATAGATGATGATGAGCGCGGCAGTTTTCTTTTTGGTAAACTCAAGGATTCCAGCAGAAAAGCCGGCTGCGGCGAACGTGACGAGGCAATCAATACCGGAAAGGAAATTATAGAAATATACGGTAAAGACGACTTGAATAAAGATGTTGTCGCGTATGCTAAAAAAAAGCTTGCGCAGCTCGTCGAGGATGAGCGAACCTGCGCGCGCAACAACACATACAACAAACTTTACAAGGATAAATACTGGCAGCCGTTTTTTGCCGTCAGCAGGCAGATTATTGACGAAGAAGGCGATTCGCCGCTTGCCATGGATGTCATACTCACATTGGTTTCAGTCGGTTACGACCGTGCCTCCGCTGCTCAGGAGGATACTTATAACGATGACACGCTTAGGTATGCGAAACTGGCAATCGAGCGCATCGAAGCCGGACAGGAATCGAAGCGCGGAAATTGGGGCGTCTTCGATGAATTCAATTCAAAGGAAAATGCTCAGAGCTGGATGAATTATGTTGTCGGCTGGCTTTATTACTATAAATTAAATCGGAAGAAGGAATCGCCCGCCTATTTTGATAAAGCGATGCAATATGCTTACACTCCGACAAAATATTCGGATAATTCAGGAACCTATCTGTCAACTTATTATCTGCTCGGCGAAATATATTTTAACGAATTATATAAATCTGCCGGTGAATTGATGGAAACAAATAAACAGTCCGGCAAACTTTCAGCTGCGGAAAAAGCTTATGCCGACCGCGCGCTTATCGCCTACGCCAAAGCCTTTCAAATGGAAATGTGGGTACGCCGCAAGGAACTGATTTATAAAAAAATGGAGAACGTTTACAGACTTCGTTTCAATCTGCCGGCAGACGAACAACCGGCAGGATTAAAAGAGCTTATCCGGGAATTGATTAAGCAAACGCTGCCCGCCGCGACCGAAGCGCCGAAACCGTAAATCAGACGGTTTTCGCTCTCCCGAAAAAGCGCGGGGTAAAGGATACTCGGGTGTCTGGCGCAGGCAGTCTTTTTCAGGATTGCCTGCATTTTAATTTGGAGATATAATTTCAATCCTCCAAAACAAATTGTCGGTTCAAGTATCTAAAAAAAGCGAGGTATTTATGGCACAAACAGTAACTACGGAAGCTCCCATAATCAACGAGGAAAAATTGCAGAATTTTCTGGGGCAGGTCGTCACCGATTTCGGCGCCGCTTTAAGCTCTGTGCTGGGCTATATGGGCATCAAGCTCGGGCTTTATGCGGCGCTCGGCGAACACAACGGCTTGACTTCGGCGGAACTCGCCGCGAGGACGAACACGACCGAGCGCTACGTCCGCGAATGGCTTTTAAATCAGGCGTCGGGCGGCTACGTCGAATACGACCCGGAGAGCGGGAAATACTGGCTTTCGCCCGAACAAAAGGTCGCGCTGACGGACGAAAACAGCCAGTTTTACGTCGGCGGCGGTTTTTACGTGGTGAAGGCGATGGCGAACGCGCAGGAGCGCATTTCCGACGCTTTTCAGACGGGCGGCGGGATGTTCTGGGGCGAACACGACACAGACCTTTTTGTCGGCACCGAAAAGTTTTTCCGACCCGGCTATCAGGCGCATCTCGTGGCAAATTGGATTCCCGCTCTGACGGGCGCGGAAGAAAAATTAAAGGCGGGCGGCAATATCGCCGACATCGGCGCGGGACACGGCGCGTCTTCGATAATTCTTGCAAATGCGTTTCCGAATTCCAAAATCTACGGTTTCGACTTACACGAGCCGTCAGTCGAACACGCGCGCGCGGCTGCCGAAAAAGCGGGCGTCGCCAACCGCGTCAAATTCGACACTGCGCGATCGACGGATTTTCCCGATAACCGTTACGATTTAATTTGTTTCTTCGATTGCCTGCACGATATGGGCGACCCGGCGGGCGCTATGAAACGCGCGTTTGAAACATTGAACGACGACGGCAGCGTTTTGATTGTCGAGCCGATGGCGGGAAATTCGGTCGAGGAAAATTTCAACCCGGTCGGCAGAACGTTTTCCGCCGCTTCGACGCTCTGCTGTACGGCAAATGCCATCGCGCAGGGCGGCGCGGCGCTCGGCGCGGTCGCGACGGAAGAAGCGCTCAAAGAAGTCGTTCTGGCGGGCGGTTTCAAGAATTTCCGGCGCGCCGCCGAAACCCCTTTCAACCGGATTTTTGAAGCCCGTAAACAATAAACGGAAAACGGAAAACGGATAGTTTTTTAATTTGAACTATCCGTTTTCCGCTAAAAACCGTACAACATTCGGAATAGTTGAAAAGCGATAAGTAAAAAGTGAAAGGTTTCTTATCGCTTCCGACCTCTCATCTTTAAACTGAATTCTGCTCTAATTCTTCTTTTTCTTTTCTTCCTTTTCGGGTTCTTTCGGGACTTTTGCCGAGGCGGCGATGACTTCCGTACAGTCTTCGATCGCGCCGATCAGTGCGCCGCGTTCTTTTTCGTCTTTGGTCGCGTCGATATAGGTTTTAAATTGCGGCAGGTATTCCGTGCACGAGGCGGCGAGCTTGTTGACGGCTTTCGGGAAAAGTTTGCTGTCGCGGTTGCGTTCGGCGACGTTGTCGACGTCGTCGATTGCTTTGCCGAGCAGTTTTTCGACATCGCCCAACAGCTCGGCGCGCGACCCCTTCGGCAGCTCGCCCCAGATTTCTTTTTCTTTCGGCGTTTGATTATTCAAAACTGCGAGGCGACGGTCAATCGCTTTCGTCAAAACGGCGATTCGGATATCTATCTCCTGCGCCTCACGCACCAGCTCAATCTCGGCTTCGGTCAGATAATCGCGCCGCTTCTGCGCGTTCGCCGCCGAAGGCAAAAACAAAGCGGCGCAGAATATCGCGGCAAAAACGGTCAGGGTTAAATTGATTTTGTTCATTCTCAGAATCTTTTGATGCGCTGAAATCTATAAAAGTAAATAACGGATAGTGAAAAATGTAAAAATATTTTCACTGGTTCGCGTTCATTTACTTTTAATTGTTGGTTAATTGCCGTTGTTCGGGACGACCGAATCGCCAAAGAGCGGTTCGACCGCCTTTTCGCGCGTGTCGCGCAGGAAGATGAGTATCTTGCGGACGTGATACTCGAAGCGTTCGGGCATCTCGCGGCGGATAAGTTCGAGGCGCGGCGTAAAGGTGCGCAGCGACATTTCAAATTTTTTGAAAGTGTTCATCACTTTGCCGCGACCGTTGTCGTTGCGGTTCAGATACTTGAGCGCGTCGTCCATCAACGCCTGAAAACCGCCCAGCTCGGCGAGCAGCGCGTTGTAACGCTCTTCCGTGTTCAGCTCTTCCGCCTTTTTGAGCCGCACATCCATCAATTCGAGCGCGAGTTTGGTACGGTTTTTGACGTCGTCGGTCGCATCGAGCGCGGTTTTCTCTTCCTTTGAAAGAGTTTTTATCGGCGGCGGCGCAAGGTTCGCCGGCACTTGTTCTTCCGGCGTCTCCTGCGCGCGCACGGCGGTGCCCAGTAAAAGGCAAAAGGCAAAAGGTAAAAGGTAAAATAACAGGGAAGTTGGTTTACGAAAAGTGAACATAGAACTTAACAAATCTGCCATTTCGAGCCTCCGAATTAACTTTAGAAATTTATAATTGCGCTTTGCCTTCAGCTTTTTAATTTTACCTTTTGCCTTTAACTTTCATTGTACGCTTTGTTACTTTATTATTTTGGGTTTTTGCCTTTTTATTTTTTACCTTTTTTCCCCTTAACCAGTTTTTGCAATGCCGGAAGGCGCAGATTAGTCTTGTCGAGTTCGAGCTTGTTTTTCTCGGCGTCGGCAATCTTTATAAACTGCTGATAGTTTGCCATCGCATCCATATATTCCTCTAACTGGTCGTAAATAATCCCTAAAAAATAATACGTTATCGCCAAATCGGGCTGTTTTTCCGCGAGCCACAAGTACTCGGTCTTGGCTTCCGCGTAACGCTTTAATTGAAAAAGCGAAATCGCCAGGTTGGCGTGCGCCGTGTAATTATCGGGCGCGACCGCCGTGATTTTCCGAAGAATCGTGACCGCGCTTTCAAACTGCTTTGCCTGCACGAGCGCCGCGCCGAAACCGATCACGTAATTCAGATTCGTCGGCTCGACCTCGTACGCGCGGCGGCAGTAATCAATCGCTTTAACCGGATTCGCAGTGCGCAAAAGCGAGCACAGGCGACCTAAAACGGAGGCATTTTTCGGGTCTTTCTCAAGCTGTTTTTCAAGTTCCGCCGGATTGACGGACGTGCTTGCCGCGATTCGCTCGCGCAGCGCCGTGACTTCCCCCACAGGATTCGGAATCGAATCGAGAATCTTTAACGCTTCCGCGCCGTCGCCGTTTTCGGCGTAAACCCTGGCGAGCAAAAATTTTGAATCGGCGCTGTCAGGTGCAATTTTATTCAAATTTTTCGCAAATTCAAGCGCGCCCGCGTAATCATTCTCGGCAAGCGCAATTTCGATGCGCCCGCCTAACGCCGCTTTATTGCCCGGTTCAATCGAAAGCGCGCGGGTCAGGCTCGTTTTTGCCGCCGCTTTATCGCCCAGATTTCTCTCCAGCGCCGCGCGCGCCGCCAGCAGCGAAGCGGTCGGGTTCATCTTTGAAGTCAAAATTTGCAGCTTCTCCAAAAGCTGTCTTAAAACTTCGGTCGAAGCCTTTGTTTTGAGGCGCAAATCGACGAGCGCAATATAGGCGGGCGAATTCATTTCGTCGGTCGCGACCGCTTTCGTCAAGACTTTTTCGGCTTCCGCGAACTCGTTTTTCTGCACCAGCAGCGCGCCCAAACTCGCCATCGGCAAAGACCAGTCCGCCCGCAGCTCGACGGCGCGGCGAAATGCGCTCTCGGCATCGATGGTTTGATTCAAAGCCAGAAAAGCGATGCCGAGCTGGTATTCGGCTTCGGGAAATTCGGGAATGATATTTAAGGCTTTTTTATAAAACTCAATCGCGCTTTTTAAATCGCCTTTTTCGTGCGCGTCCTGTCCCTGATTAAAAACCGCGACGGCGTCGTCCGGCTCTTTATCTCCCTGTGCGAATGAAAAATTAACAGCCGAAAGGCTGAAGCAGAGAGAGAAAACGAGGAACAAAACTCTTTTTCGAGAAAATAATAAAGGCATCGAAAACTCAACTTCTAAATAAAGGAAAGACTGATAGAAAAATTCTAGCACCGGACGCCCCTCGCGTCCATATCTTTTTCAAATACGCGGATAAAAAATCGTTATACGTGCATTTGCCTAGCCTCTCACGTTAAGATAAGATTTTTAACTTGAACAATTTGCCCAAAATACTTGTTATTTCAGGCTTTTTCAAAAAAGAACAATGGTTAAACCGCAAGAAATCTTTGCTCCCGCGAAAGAACTTACCGCTGATGAAAAAGAACTAAAACTGCGCGGTTTGATGCGCGAAATGAAATCGGTGTTGGTCGCCTATTCAGGCGGCGTCGACAGCGCTTATCTGGCTTTAATCGCCGCGCAGGAATTAGGCGAAAATGCGCTCTGCGTCCTCGGAGTTTCGCCGAGCGTTTCACAGATTCAGCGCGAAGAAGCCGTCGAAATCGCCCGCCGTTTTAATCTCAATTTTCAAATCATTCAAACCGACGAGCTTGAAAATCCCGACTATCAGGCAAATCCGACCAACCGCTGCTATTTCTGCAAAAACGAGCTTTACGGAAAACTTTCCGCGTTTGCCGCCCGCCGGGGAACAAAATTTATACTCGACGGAACGAACGCCGACGACACGGGCGATTATCGACCGGGCAGACAGGCGGCGCAGGAAAAAGATGTTCGAAGCCTGCTGGTCGAAGCCGGTTTGACGAAGGGCGAAATAAGGGAATTAAGCAAAAAGCATTCTTTGCCGACGTGGGACAAACCGGCAAGCCCGTGTCTTTCGTCGCGGATTGCGTACGGCGTTCCGGTGACGATTGAGCGACTGTCAAAAGTCGAGCGCGGCGAACGGGTTCTGCGCAAACTTGGTTTCCGGGAGTTTCGGGTGCGAGTGCATGAAGAAATTGTGCGTTTGGAGATTGCGCCCCCGGAACTCGTGAAAGCATTGAATATCGAAACAGCCGAACATTTGGCAAACGAATTTAAAAAAATAGGTTTTCGTTACGTGACGCTCGACCTCGAAGGTTTTCGAAGCGGCGCGATGAACGAAGTTTTAAAGCGGTAGTAATTATTGAAAAAAATATTTACGTAGAAATTTTGGAGAAAAAAACCGATGGCAAAAGCTAATCCGATGGCAGACGAAATGCGGCGGTTCAAGGGAACGGACGAAAAAAATCCGTTCGAGGCAATGAGCGAACGCTTTGACCGCGCCGCCAAGATTTTAGGTTTAGACGCCGACCTTTACGCCGTAATGCGCGTGCCGAGTCGTGAAATTAAAGTTTATGTTCCCGTGCGGATGGATTCGGGACATATTCAGGTCTTTGAAGGTTTCCGCGTCCAGCACAATTTTGCGCGCGGTCCGGCAAAAGGCGGAATCCGCTATGCGCCGGACGTTTCCCTCGATGAAGTCAAAGCGCTTTCGGCGTGGATGACCTGGAAATGCGCGGTCGTCAATGTTCCGTTCGGCGGCGGGAAAGGCGGAATCATCTGCGATCCGCACCAGATGTCTTTGGGCGAATTGGAGCGCCTGACGCGGCGTTATACGGCGGAATTGATTGATTTTATCGGTCCCGATAAGGACGTTCCCGCGCCGGATATGAACACCAACGAGCAGACGATGGCGTGGATTATGGACACCTATTCGATGCACGCCCGGCACACGGTCACGGCGGTTGTCACCGGCAAACCGGTCGCGCTCGGCGGTTCTTTGGGACGCCGCGAGGCAACCGGACGCGGCGTCCTGATTGTCGCGAACGAGGCGATTAAGCGATTTAACATGAAACCCGAAGACACGCGCGTCGTCGTGCAGGGATCGGGAAACGTCGGCGGCATCGGCGCGGAGTTGATGTACGCGCAGGGTTATAAAATCGTCGCCATCTCGGAAGTCGGCGGCGGAATTTTCAACGCCGGCGGCATTAATATTCCCGAAGCGTTGAAATATTTGCAGGAAAATAAAACCTTTGACGGCTACACGGGAGCTGACCGCGTCAGCAATTCCGAGCTTTTGGAAATCGAATGTGACGTGCTTGCGCCGTGTGCGACGGAAAACCAGATTACGTCGGAAAACGCCGACCGAATCAAATGCAAAATTCTGGCTGAAGGCGCGAACGGTCCAACGACACCGAAAGCCGACCAGATTCTGCACGACAAAGGCATCTTCGTGATTCCGGACATCCTGGCAAACGCGGGCGGCGTGACGGTTTCCTATTTTGAATGGGTGCAGGATCGGATGGGGTATTTCTGGCGCGAAGACGAGGTTAATCAGCGTTTAGAGGAAAAAATGGTTGCAAGTTTCAACGAGCTTTGCCATTTTGCCGACAAACATAATGTCGATACGCGGACTGCCGCTTATATGCTGGCAATTGACCGCGTGGCATATGATACAAGAATGCGCGGCATTTATGCGTAAAAATTGCAACTATTTACGCTTAACTGATAAAAATGCTTGATTTTCAGGCGAATCTAAAGTATCGTTTTTACGAGGGAGTTGGAAGTTTAAAGTTTAATTATTGACTTTTTAGCGCTACTCCCTTATAAATTGTTAAATAACTTACTTGTATTGGTTTAGTCAAAAAAATGATTTAGTTTGGATTTTTTGATTAGCGCAATAATTTTGAGTAACCTGAACGTGAAAAAATATCTTTGTATTCAGGTTACATTTGAAGATTGAAATTTATATATTTTTTCGGCGGAGGAATGTGATGAAACTCGCGAAATTGGCGTTTTTGGTTACGCTTTTAATGCTGGCATTGATGACATCAATGTCGGCTCAAACTTTGAGATCGGAAAAAGACCCCAGAAATATTGCACCGACTGTTGGTACAGGCGGTACAGTTGGCGGTCCGACCGGTCTTTTTACGGTTTATGATGGACAAACCTTGCGAAAAGGCGAGTGGACTTTGAGTGTTGCGTACAGCAATTTTGACCGTGACCCGGGCAATGTTGACATAACCGAAGTCCCCTTAAGCTTCCAGATTGGTTTGAACGATTATTTAGAGTTGTTTTTTACAACCGATGGATTTCGTGCGCTGAAGGTAAATTCGCCGCGTAATCTTTCCAGTTTTTATCTTCCCAATTCCCAACTACGGATTAACGGCGCGCTCAGAAGCGGACCGGCGATTATTCAGGCACCGCAGGGCGCTGGCACGAGCCAGGTTCCGGGCTTTGCAATTTTTCGCCCGACCGGCAGCCAGCCGTTTGTTCCATTTCCGTTTATCGGCGGTCCTGCCGGCAACTTCCAGTTTAATTTTCCGTCAGGTCCGATTTTCGGATTCCCGGCAGGAACATTTCCGACTTTAGGTGCGCCGCAGGGCACGGGCGCATCTGCGAATTTCCCGGGCATGGGTTCGGTTTACGGCAGCATTCTGCCGGGTGTTGTTCTGGCAACCACGACCCTCGCGCCGACCGGTCCGAGTCCTGAAGTTCCGACCGTATTTACGATTGCGCCGACGTATCTGCCGGATGCACCGTTTATCAACAGAACTTATGGAACATCGTCTTTCGGCTCGTTTTCAGCTGGTGCGAAATGGCGCTGGACGAAACCGAATAACCCGTTGGGTATCGGTCTAGTCGGGTATTATCAATGGTATCCGGACGCTGGCGTGGTGCCGTTTACCTCAAACTCCTTTGACGCGAGCGGCTTTAATCAGCTTCAGCGCGGTGCGAGCCCGGGCGGCAGTCGCGGAGACATCGCGCTTGTTTTGTTTGCTGATGCGCGCGTTCGTAAGTGGATGAACATTTCGGCGAACCTCGGCTACAAGTACACGAGCAGGGTGAAAGCCGATTTCCCAAGCGGATCGTTTTCTATCCTGGATCGTCCCGATGAAGTCATTTCGGCGTTCGCCGTTGACTTCCCGGTTAACAAATTTTTCCAACCGATTTTGGAATTCCGTTCACTGCAATATGTCGGCGGACGTACTCCGAACGCGTTTGAAAACAGCCCGTTTGACGGACTTGCGGGCGTCCGCATTTTCCCGTTCCGTTGGATGAGTCTCGGTTTAGCGTATCGCTATAACTTTAATCAACAGGATGCCGACAGCCTGAACGACAATGATTTCACCGGTACGGTGACCGTTTCAGGACGCGGAAATTCGATTGTTACCAACATTAGCGGAGTTCCGAACGGATTCGTTCCTTCGACCGACCCGCATGGATTTATTTTCCAATTCACTGCCGGTCGTCGTAATTCGCGTAAGGGCGATATAATTAGACCGTTTGCGAATGTCAACACGTTGACCGTGAGCAACAGGGAAATCGTCATTCCGTGCCCGCCGGGACAAGTATCAGATCAACCGTGTCCTGAAGGTTCGACGGTAACGGTTGCAACCGGCGCTTCGAGCACCGACCCGACCGACGTTTTAACCTATAGCTATACGGTTTCAGGCGGTCGCGTTGTCGGTTCGGGCGCAAACGTAACGTGGGATTTGAGCGGTGTTCGACCGGGAACCTACACCATTACGGCAGGCGTCGATAATGGCTGCGGCGTTTGCGGCACAACGAAAACCGAAACGATTACCGTTAGAGACTGTGTTGGTTGCCGTACTCCGTGCGAATGCCCGACGACGTTTGACGTCAGCGGCGGCGGAGTGGTCAATCCGGGCGATACGATGACGTTTACTGCTACTGTCAGCGGCGGAACGGCAAACGACATTACCTACAACTGGACGGTTTCAGCCGGAACGATTGTCAGCGGTCAAGGCACGCCGTCAATCACTGTCGGCGGAACTGAGGCGCTCGAAGGACAGAACATAACGGCAACCGTCGAAATCGGCGGCAGCTTATGTGAAAACTGCCCGAGAACGCAGCAAGAAACCGGCAGCGTCACAACAAGACCGAGAGCGCGTCTGATTGACGAATTCGGTAAATTGCCAGATGACGAAGTCAAGGCACGTATCGACGCTCTGTATATTGAGTTGGGTAACGACCCGCAAGCACGCGGCTACATCATCAATTACGGAACGGATAAAGAAATCGCAAATCGCGAAAGACAGATTCAGAAAGCGATTGCGTTTAAGAAATACGACCCGACACGTGTGACAATTGTCAGGGGCGGCGCAGCTGCTCCGAACGGACAACCGGGCGTTTGGACGAGAGTCTACGTCGTACCGGCTGGTGCTGATAATCCGCAACCGTAAGGTGCTTAACGTTTTGCATCTTTAATTTGAAGATGTGAATTTCCTAAGCGAGTGATGTTTCCGACGGAAACATCACTCGCTTACGCTTTTTAAAAGCGATAGTCCGGCATCGAAGATTATCCCGGAGAGCCATTTTAGCCGCCAAAATACGGAACGCGAATCTATCTCAACCGGCAAAATAATTTTGCAATCCGCAAATTTTGTGTTAAAACTAAAAGTGTTTTTGCTAGTCGCGCTCAGTAAATACGTTTATCCGAAGTAAAAGCCGCAAGATATTTGCGTTTTCAATGCAACAAGCCCTATCAGTTTCGACATCTGATTGGGTGATGATTCGATAGTTTACGCAAAAGTCCCTAATTTTCTAACCGAACATTTCAGGAAGAGATTTACTATGAAACAGGAAAACCGAAGATTTGTAAGTTCCAAGCCGAAATTCTTGATTTCGACGATTCTGTTATTTTGTCTGGCAGCCGGAATTTTCGGTGCCTCCGATAACGGCATTACGCCACCGAGCGATCCGGTCAAGATTAGCGAATGGGATATTGTCGGTCCGAGCGGCGGCGACGTGCGAGTAGTTTCGATTGACCCGAAAGATAAAGACCATCTTTTTGTCAGCACGCTCGACGGCTCGATTCATACTTCGACCGATGGTGGAAAAACGTGGAGACTGCTGGTTAATTTGAATAAACCGCAGCTCGTACTCGACCAGCTTCTGATTGATTCGCGCGATTCCAAAATCATTTACACGTCGGGTCATCGCCACAAAGATCCCGGCGGATTTTTTATGACGCGCGACGGCGGCGCGACCTGGAAGGAAGCAAAAGAACTGCGTAAAACTTCGATTCACTCGATGGAACAATCCTCCAAAAATCCCGATTTAATTCTGGTCGGCACAACCGAAGGAATGTGGAAATCCGAAAACTCGGGCGAAGACTGGAAAAAAATCGAATCCGATACGATGCCCGACACGACGATTGATTCGATTGCGATTGACCCGCGCGACGATAATACGATTTACGCCGGAACCTGGTGGCGCGCGTATAAAACCACCGACGGCGGCAAAAGCTGGCGGCTTATCAAAAACGGAATGATTGACGATTCGGACGTTTTTGCAATCGAAGTCGACCAGAAGAATCCCGACCATGTTATCGCTTCGGCTTGCAGCGGCATTTACGAATCTTTCGACAAGGGCGAAAAATGGGCGAAAATGCAGGGGATTCCCTCGCAATCGCGGCGCACGCGCGACATCAAGATGAGCCCGGTCAATTCTAAAACGGTTTATGCCGCGACGACCGAAGGCTTCTGGATGACAAACGGCAAAGGCTGGATGATAACCACGCAGAAGGACCTGGAGATAAATTCAATCGCCGTGCATCCGGACGCGCCGGAACGCGTTTTTATCGGTACGAATAATTACGGCGTGCTGGTTTCAAACGACGGCGGCAGAAACTTCACGCCGACGAACGACAATTTTACGAGCCGTTTCACCTATACGATTATTGCCGACATCGAACAGCCGAATCGTCTTTACGCGACGACGCACAACACGGCGACGGGCGGCGGATTTGTCTTTATCAGCAATGACGGAGGCACGACCTGGATGCGACCGAAAGGTCTCGACGTGGTGCGCGTTTCGCCGTTCGGAATGATTCAGGAAAGAGCAAATCCGAACACGATTTATATGGGCACGAGCGTCGGTTTATTTAAATCGCTCGACCGCGGAAATACGTGGACGCAAATCGTCGTGCCGAAACCGAAAGTGACGTCGAAAAAAGCACCCGCGAAAAAGGGAGCGGCTGCCAAAACGGCTGTCAAAGTAACCAAACCGGTTCCGGAGACGACAGCGACCACACCGGCTGTCATCCCCGTACTGGAAAAGAAAATTAAGATTCTGGCTTACACCGAGGACGGCAAAAACGGGTATTTTGCAGGAACCGACGAGGGACTTTACCGGAGCTATGATTTAACAAAAGGCTGGGAAAAGGTTCCGTTGGGCGACGGCATCAGCGAAAACGTCTTCGTCATTTATTCTTCGCCGAATATGCCCGGAATCATCTGGGTCGGAACCGATAAATCAGGCGTTATCGTTTCGCGCGACGACGGCAAAACGTGGGAAAAAATCAACGGCATTCCGCAGGACGTACCGATTAGCTCGATTGTCGCGGACCCGAAACATCCCCAAAACATCTACATCGGCACGATGCAGACCTTTTACATCAGCCGCGACGGCGGACGAAGCTGGACGCGCCGCGGCGGAAACCTGCCGCTCGGCAATTACACCAGCATTCTGATTAGCCCGAATAATTCGGACGAGATTTTCATTTCGAGCGCCCTGGAGACCGACGGCGGGATTTATTATTCAAAAGACGCCGGGCAAAATTGGCGGCGTGTTGATTCCAAGGAGATGAAATTGCCGAGCCGTCGCGTTTGGTCTATGATTTTCGACCCGTCGAACCCGAGCCGCATTTTTGCCGCGACTCATTCATCGGGAATTTACCGGATTGAACGTGACCCGTCGACGGCTTCGACCGAACCGGGCACGCGCCCGCGAGTTTCTACAACCGGAAACTAAAAAAAACTAAATTTCAATATTTTCAGGGCGATGCAAAAAACATCGCCCTTTTTTGTTTTCCTCCTTTGAACTCACGGGTTTGAAATTTATAATCAGATAGTTAGGAGAGAAATGTGAACCAGCAATCAACCGGGCATTGTCAAACAAGCGCGTCTTTGTTTCAGATTGAAAGTCTGCCGTTTTCCGATATTCCGCACCAATCAAAGCTCTTTCTCGAATACCAGAAAAACCCGGGCGCCCTCCGGCAATTTTACCCGTCCGCGCCGGAAACGCACGCGGAAATTTCACGCTCCATACAACGGGTTTTAGCAAATTACAAAACCGACCGCAGCGCGCTTTGCTCCCGTCTGGCGGAAACAAACAAAAACTTCGGCGCAGCGCGCGAAACGCTCGAAAATATTAATCTGCTTCGCGAATCAGATTCGGTCGCAGTCGTGACCGGGCAGCAAGCCGGACTTTTTTCGGGCGCGGTTTACACGATTTACAAGGCGCTTTCCGCCGTCAAAATGGCGGCTTGCCTGCGCGGGCGCGGAATAAAAGCCGTGCCGGTTTTCTGGATTGCCGAAGAAGACCACGATTTCGACGAAGTGAAAAAAACTTTTGTGCTCGATGGCGAAGGCAAGCTCGCCGCACTCGAAAACACGCCGCAGAATTACACGGAAAATTCGCCCGTCGGTTCGGTAAAACTCGACCAAACGATAAAGCAGACGATTGACGAGTTCTTCGACTACGCCCGGTACACCGAATTTTCCGATGATTTAAGGCAGATTTTAACAGCGAGCTATAATGGAAACGAAACTTATTCGTCGGCGTTTGCCAAATTCCTAACAAAAATCTTCGCTCCGTACGGCTTAATAATCTTTTCACCGCTCGATAAAGGATTAAAAGCCCTGTCAGCGCCGATATTTTCGGAAGCCGTTAAAAAATCGGACGAAATCCGCCGGGAACTTCTCGCGCGCAATGCCGAGCTGACGGCGCAAGGCTACGATGCACAGGTTCTGGTCGAAGAAGATTTTTTCCCGTTTTTCTGGATTGACGAAACCGGCGCGCGGCGTGCGCTGAAGCGTCAAAGGGACGGAAAAATTCGCGCGAAAGATACGAGACGCGAATTTGATTTGGCGGAATTGATGGAGATTGCCGCAGAACAGCCCGAAAATTTAAGCCCGAACGCGCTGATGCGTCCCGTTGTGCAGGATTATTTGCTGCCGACCGCGGTTTATTTCGGCGGCGGCGCGGAAATCGCTTATTTCGCCCAAAATTCGACGGTTTACGAGGTTTTGCAGCGCCCTGCAACGCCGATTCTGCATCGCCAGAGCTTTACCGTTATCGAAGCGCGCCATCGGCGGACGCTTCGGAAATATGATTTGAGTTTTACGGATTTGTTCGATGGTTTTGAAAGCATTTTGCCGGGAATTGTCGAAAAATATCTAACCCCGGAGACGGCGCGCGTTTTCGCCGAAGCCGAGGAAATCATCAACACGCAGCTTAACCGGCTCGACCAAACTTTAGCTTTGAGCGAGCCGGGTTTGGCGGAAAATCTCGCCCGGCGGCGGCGCAAAATCCTGTATCACATCGGCGCTCTGAGGACAAAATTTCATTACGCGCAAATTCGCCGCGATGCGACCGTAAATCGCCGAATCGAGACGGCGCTCGCGGCGCTTTTACCGCATAAAGCCTTACAGGAACGAACGCTGAATGTTCTGACTTTTCTTAACGCGCACGGGCTTTATTTCATCGATTGGATTTACGCGGCGATTGATTTGGACGATAAAGCGCATCGCATAATTTATTTATAAGTGGTCAGTGGTCGGTGGTCAGCGGTCAGAAATTATCTGATTCGGCTGACCACTGACCACTGACCACCGATTACTGGAAATGAAAATAAAAATTTTACCTGACAATCTGGCGAATCAAATCGCGGCGGGCGAGGTTGTCGAGCGTCCGGCTTCCGTGATAAAGGAACTGGTCGAAAATTCGATTGACGCCGGTGCGGGGCGAATTCAGATTGATATCGAGCTTGGCGGTCGCCGCCTGATGCGCGTCGCGGACGACGGCTGCGGAATGATGCGCGACGATGCGATTCTCGCGTTTGAGCGCCATGCGACATCGAAAATCAAGACACTCGAAGATTTAGCGGCGATTTCGACATTGGGTTTTCGCGGCGAGGCGCTGGCTTCGATTGCTTCGGTCGCGAAGGTCGAGCTGGTCACGAAAATCGAAGGCGAAACGGCGGCGACGCGCGTTTTAATCGAAGGCGGAAGATTGATTGACGTCAAAGACGCCGCGCGCAATACGGGAACGACTCTGAGCGTCAAAGATTTGTTTTTCAACACCCCGGCGCGGCGCAAATTTATGCGCTCCGAAGCGACGGAGAATTATCACCTGACTTCCGTGGTCACGCATTACGCGCTGGCGCATCCCGAAATTGCGTTTACTTTAACCGGCAACGGTCGCGAGATTCTGCGCGTTGCGCCTGCCCGGGATTTACGCGAGCGAGCGTTTCAGATTTTCGGCGCAGGACTTATTGAAAGTCTTCTGCCGGTGGCGGGCGGACGCGATTTTGTCGCCAAAATCTCGGGTTTTGTTTCCGCGCCGCGCGAGCGCCGGACGACGCGCGACTTTCAGTATTTTTTCGTCAACCAGCGGTTCGTGCGCGATAAAATAATCGCGGGCGGGCTGCTCGAAGGTTTTCGCTCGGTCCTGCCGCACGGCGTTTACCCGGTCGCGTTTTTGTTTCTCGACATTCCGCTCGAAGAAATCGACGTGAACGTCCATCCGGCGAAAACCGAAGTGCGTTTCCGTCGCTCGGAAGCCGTTAAAGAGGCAATCGCCGAAGCGATTCGCAATTCGCTGGCAAAAGCGGGAATTGTCCGCGAGACGCAGGAAAAGGAAAAAAATTACGAACCGTTAAGACCGGTCGTCGAGAGCGAAAAATTCGAGCAGGCAAAGATTGATTTTCACGTTTACACGGACGAATCCGCCACGCTTTCCTTGACCGAAAGCTTTCAAACCGGGCAGCAGAGAGAAGAAAAAGCGGGCGTCACAATCGAAACCGCAACCGAAACCGCGCAGCAGATTTTAACCGAAGTGCCGGAAATCGAACACGAACTTTTCGCCACCGATTTCGAGCAAAAAGCTGCAAACGTTGATTCGGAACAATCCCGGGTTTCAGATTTCAAATTTGAAATTAACGATGACAAAAGACCGAAAGCGGAAGACCAAATCCGCAATTCGCAGCCGGCAATCGCCAATTACGAGGTTTTGCCGCCGGTTAATTCTGCTGAAAAAGTCGTTAAGACGGCGGATGTAGAGGATTTTTCGGCGTCGAAAATTCGTCCCCTCGGACAGCTTCACGATAGTTTTATCATCGCGGTCGATGACGAAGGAATGTTATTGGTCGACCAGCACGTCGCGCACGAGCGGATTTTGTTCGATAAATTTCGTAAAAGGGAAACCGAGCGCCGCATCGAATCGCAAAACCTTTTGCTGCCGGAAACATTCGATTTGACGCCGGCACAGAGCCAGGCGTTTTCGGTGGTCGAAGAAGAATTGGAAACCCTCGGCTTCGGCTTGATGAGACTTTCCGGGCGAACGATTGCGATAAAGGCGGTGCCGACCGATTTGCCGCCGTCCGAAGCGCGCAACCTTTTGGCGGAAATTCTCGACACGGTCGATTCCGAAAAGCGCGGACACGCAAAAGCAAGCCTGCGCGATTCGATTGCGGCGAGCCTCGCGTGCAAAGCGGCGGTTAAAATCAATATGAAGCTGACGCCCGAAAAGATGCAGTGGCTGATTGACCGCCTGCTCGTTACATCGTCGCCGACGACCTGCCCGCACGGGCGACCCGTGATTCTGCGCCTGACGATGAAGGACATCGAGCGCGGATTTCATCGAACCTGAAAAGTGTAAAAGTGTAAAAGTTGAAAAGTTGAAAAGTTGAAAAGGTTTTAGTTTTTCTTGGCTAAAAAAATGTCTGAACAAAACGCGACAAACGAAGAGCAGCCGGAATTGATTCGCGGCGTCGGCACATTGGGCGCGACGGCGCTCAATATGATTGATATGATCGGCGTCGGACCGTTTATCACGATGCCGCTGATAATCGCGGCGATGGGCGGACCGCAGGCGATGCTCGGCTGGATTTTCGGCGCGCTGCTGGTGATGTGCGACGGGCTGGTCTGGGCGGAACTCGGCGCGTCGATGCCGAAATCGGGCGGACCGTATAATTATCTGAAGGAAATCTACGGCGCTAATAAATTGGGACGCCTGATGTCGTTTCTATTTATCTGGCAGCTGACGTTTTCCGCGCCGCTTTCCATCGCTTCGGGCAGCATCGGTTTTGCGGGCTATGCCGCCTACGCGTTTCCCGCTTTGGATAAAACGTTTTTCGCGCGGGAATTTAAGCTGGCGCTGCCTTTTTTCGGCGATTTTACGCTCAATATTGCGGCTACTTTAGGAACTTTTGTCGCTATCGCGATGGTCGCGCTGTGCGTGTTTTTGCTGTACCGCAAAATCACGATAATCGAAAAATTCGCGCGCGTCCTGTGGGTTGCCGTGATGCTCACGATTGTCTGGATTATTTTCGCCGGACTGACGAATTTCAATCCGCAAATCGCTTTCGATTTTCCGCCCGGCGCTTTCGAGCTGAATCAAAACTTTTTTCTCGGACTCGGTGCGGCGCTGCTCATCGCGGTTTACGATTACTGGGGTTATTACAACGTTAATTTTTTTGCGGGCGAAGTAAAAAATCCCGAAAAAACGATTCCGCGCGCGATTATGCTTTCGATTGTGCTGATTGCCGCGATTTATATCGTGATGAATATCTCGATTCTGGGCGTAATTCCGTGGCGCGAATTTTCGGAAACCGCTTCATCGGACGCGCGAAGATACGTGATTTCCGTTTTTATGGAGCGGCTCTATGGTCCGACCGCCGGCATCGTCGCGACGCTTTTGATAATGCTGACGGCGTTTGCGTCCGTTTTCTCGCTGCTTCTCGGATATTCGCGCGTGCCTTTTGCCGCCGCGCTGGACGGCAATTATTTCAAAATCTTTGCGCGCGTTCATCCCGAACACCGTTTTCCGTACGTCTCTTTGCTGATAATGGGCGGCATCGCCGCACTGTTTTGTTTTTTTCGCCTTGCGGACGTGGTTGCGGCGCTCGTCGTCATTCGCATCACGATTCAATTCTTGGCGCAAATCGTCGGGCTGCTTATCCTGCGCGCAACGCGTCCCGAAGCGCCCCGACCGTTTAAGATGTGGCTTTATCCCGTCCCGGCTCTGATTGCGATCGGGGGCTTTTTATACGTCCTTTTTATGCGTCCGAATTTTCAAAAAGAGATAAAATACGCGGTCGTTTTAATCGTTCTGGGATTAATAATTTATTTTATTCGCGCATACAAACGCGGCGAATTTCCGTTCGCTGCCGATTCAAAATGAAAATTTCAAAATACCTGGTTTCCGCACTTCTTTTACTTTCCACTTTCGACTTTCCGTTTTCCGTTAAAGCGCAGGTTCGCCCCGTGTATGACTACGGCGCGACGGGCTTGGCGCAGCTGCTGAAGAAATTGAATACGTCAAAAAGCGTGATGCATATCGGCGCGCATCCGGACGACGAAGATTCGGGACTTCTGGCTTTCTTAGCGCGCGGCGAAAATGCGCGCACCGCGTATCTTTCCTTAACACGCGGCGACGGCGGGCAGAACATTATCGGCGCGGAGCTGTTTGAACCGCTCGGCGTCATTCGCACCGAAGAATTACTGCAGGCACGACGGCTTGACGGCGCACAGCAGTATTTTACGCGCGCTTTCGATTACGGATTTTCTAAAACCTTACGGGAAGCCCGCGAAAAATGGGACGAGAAAATAATCCTCTGCGATGCGGTGCGCGCGATTCGCGCCTTTCGCCCGCTCGTCGTCGTCTCGCGTTTTTCGGGCACTCCGGCAGACGGGCACGGTCAGCATCAGTTTGCGGGCTACATTGCGCCTTTAGCCGTCAAAGCGGCGGCTGACACGACCCAGTGCACAGACGCCGGACAAGCGTGGAAGGTACAGAAATTCTATGTTTCGCAGGGCTTTCGCGACAATCAGGAGCCGACTCTGAAAATCAATACCGGGAAATATGATTATCTGCTCGGTCGCTCGTATTTCGAGATTGCGATGGAAGGCAGAAGCCAGCACAAAACGCAGGAACAGGGCGTTTTAGAGTTGAAAGGCGAAAAGATTTCGGGCTTGAATCTGATTGCGGGCAGCGTTGCGAAAACCGAAAAGGAAACGAGTATTTTTGATGGGCTGGATACGTCGATTCGCGGAATTGCGGCGAATACGTACAATTCGGAACCGGCGGTTGCCGGAAGATTAGCCGCGCTGCAGGAAATCACCGAAAAGTTGAATGCGCCCCGTTTGGAGAGGGAAAATCTGCTGCCGCTGCTGGCTGAGGGCTGGAAGGCGGCTTACGACGCCGAGTGGTCGACGCGTTACCCGCAGACGAAGTTCTTTCTGCAAAAGAAGCAGGACGAATTTGCCGAAGCCATCCGGCTCGCCGCCGGAATTCAGATTGACGCGTTAGCCGATAAAGAAACGGTGGTCGCGGGCGAAGATTTTAGAACGACGGTTAAAGTTTTCTTTCCGGATGCCGGGAATATTAAAGTCAAAGAAATCGCGCTGAATAAACCCGCCGGCTGGCAGGTTTCTAAATCGGAAGCGCCAACGGAAGCGAACCAAAACGCGTTTCGCCGCGAGGTCGGAAACGAAAACGCGTATTTTAACGTCAAGGTTCCGGCAGACGCGCCGTTGACACAGCCTTATTGGATGGAAAAAGAGCGAAACGGCTATCTGTACGCGTGGAACGACAGGGAAAATCAAACTCTTCCGTTTCAGCCCGCGCTTGTTTCGGCGGACGTGAAAATCGAAGTCGGCGGCAGAGAAATTATGCTCCGTCAGCCGGTTCAATATCGTTTTGACGACGACATACGCGGCGAAATCCGGCGCGATTTAGCGGTCGTGCCGGCGCTGTCCGTCAGTTTAGACCAGCAGCTTGTGATTGTTCCGTTAAGCGGACAGAAGCAGACTCGCCGTCTTGTAATGAGCATTACAAATAATACTTCGCAACCGGTAAACGGAATCGCAAGGCTTCAGATGAACGCATTGCGGCTCGACACGTCATTTAAGCTAAAAGCAAAGGGCGAAAAAACGGCGATAAATTTCGACGTGCCGATTCCGCCGGCAACAAAAGCGGGAAGTGGTTTAGCGCGCGCCGAAGTGGTCGTCGGCGAAAGCGTCTCAACCGACGAGATGAACGTACTCGCATATCCGCATATTCAAACGCATCGTTACTACACGCGAGCGGAAACAAAATTCGTCGCTTTGGATTTGAAAACTGCGCCCGCGCGGCGCGTCGGCTATATCGCGGGCAGCGGCGAGCGCGTCGCGGAAGCTATCGGGCAGATGGGTTTTGACGTTGAGATGCTGGCGGAAAACGATTTAACGAGCGGCGATTTATCGCGTTTCGACGCGATTGTCGTCGGTATCAAGGCTTCGCAGGTCCGACCGGATTTTGTCGCCAATCATCAAAGACTGCTCGATTACGTCCGCGCCGGCGGCACGCTTATCGTGCAGTACCAGCTTCCGGTTTACGAAAAACTGCTGCCGTTTCCGGCGAAAATCGGCGCGCGCGTCGCGGAAGAAACAGCGAAAGTAACGATTCTCGACGCGGCAAACCCGGTTTTTAATTTTCCGAACAAAATCACGGACGAAGATTTTGCGGGCTGGGTGCAGGAGCGAAATCTGAACGCTTTTTCGACGTTTGACCCGAATTACAAACCGCTGCTCGAAGCGCACGACACGGAAGAACCGGAAAACAAGGGCGGCTTGGTCGTCGCCGACCTCGGCAAAGGCAAATACATCTATTGCAGCTACGCATTTTTCCGCCAGCTGCCTGCCGGAGTTCCGGGCGCGTACCGGCTTTTCGCCAATCTTTTAAGCCAGCCGAAAGCGGCGAAATAAAATTTTCGGCGGTAAATCTTGACAAGCCGAGCGGATAAATCCTATCGTAGTTTACGGACTAAAAAGTACGTATTTGCAGCCGATGCAAACAGCAAGCTTTAACAACTTCAGCTATTTTTATTTTTACTATTACGGTGAAACGGCTGGAGTTTGGTTGGCGATAAGATAAATTTTTAAGCTACGAAATCGAACAAAAAAGCCGTGAATTTACAGATTCACGGCTTTTTTGTTTTTGGAGGAAAAGATGAAACTGGAAAATTGGCGCCGCGAGATAGATTTGATTGACGAACAGCTTATCGAGCTTTTTAACCGGCGCGCAAAAATCGCCCGCGAAATCGGTGCGATTAAGGCAGACGCCGGTTTGCCGGTTGTTGACGCGGCGCGTGAAAACGAGATTCTGCTGAAGGCGGCGCGAAATAAAGGCGTCTTGAAACGAGAAGCAATTATCAGGATTTTTCGCGCCGTGATTAGAGAATCGCGAAATGTGCAAACCGAAATGCCCGCCCCGGCAGCGTGCCGCGAAAAGCCGTGTTAGCCCGCGATATCAGACGGTTTCGAGCAATCGCAAAACCGCTTGCGTATCGCTTAAATCGGAGAGCAGAAAATCCGGTTTATTTTCAAGCAGTTGTTCGCTCATCTGGTTTCTGCCCGTCGCGACCGCGACGACTTTGGCACCGAACGCGCGGGCGCAAAGGATGTCGTTCGGCGTGTCGCCGATGACGATAAACTGCGACGGCGCGAAGCAAAAATCATAACGCTCGTTGAAAAGTTTCCCGGCTTCCGCGGCTAAATCGCTGCGGTTATGCGAAATTTCGCCGAACGCATTGGGCGCGCCCGCAAAATAATGCCAGAGACCGACCGATTTTAGTTTGATTTCCGCCGCAACCGACAGATTTCCCGTCAGCAGCGCGTTGATAAAATGCGGGCTGCGGTCGGTTTCGGCTAAGATTTCGCGGACGCCCGGCAGCGTTTCATAAGGCTCGCCGTTTGCCGCTAAAACCTTTTTCATCTCGGCTTGAAAAGTTTGCAAAAGCTCGTCGCGGCGCGCGAAAATCTGCTCGGGCGTGATATTTTCGCCCCGCAGCGATTCGTAGATTACCTGCGTGTCGGTCATGCCCGAAGGAATCACGTCGTCGAGATTGCCGGCGCGACCGAAAACTTTCTCCATCGTCGCCGTGAAATATTTTTTGTAGCCGCCCTGTATGGTCGAACGCAGCAGCGTTCCGTCAATATCCCAGAGCAGGATTCTGAGGGATGAAGGATGCGGGCTGGGTGTCGATAATTTGTTTTGTCCGTGACGGTCTTCAGTTTTTAAAAAATTGTTAACTGGTTGCGAATTTATTTCATCCCTCATCCTTTATCCCTCATCGCTTACTCGATAATTGCGAGAATATCGCCCGCGTTGACGGTCGCGCCCTGCGGGAAACGAATTTCCTTGACCACGCCGTCCTTCGGCGATTTCATCTCGTTCTGCATTTTCATCGCTTCAACCACCAGAACGCCTTCGCCCTGCTTAACGGACGCGCCTTCTTCGACCAGAATGCGCACCAGTTTTCCCGGCATCGCGGTTTTTATCTCGGAGATTCCTTCGCCGTTCGCGGCGGACACGCCCGAGCCGCGCAGCCGTTTCGGGTCGGAGAGCGAAATTTCGAGCTGATGGTTGCCCAAATTTACAATCCCGCCCGGCGCAGCATAGATTTGAAAAATCCGATTGTCGTATTTCAAAAGATAAACGTTCGGCTCGACCTCCGACGCTTCGAGTTCGTATCGGCGGTCGTCAACCCGCGCGAAAACCGTGCGTCCGTCGCGCCTGATTTCGATTTCGTGTTTTTCGCTGTTCAGTTCGGCTTGGAGTTTCATTTTCAGTTGTCAGTGGTCGGTGGTCGGTGCGGACTTTTTCTGTCCACTGACCACTAACCACTATCTTCGCGTTGATTTCTCGTATTCCTTCTGCAAAAGCTGCATAAATTCTTCGCGGCGGTCATACAGCCGTTTCGGCTCGCGCGGCTCGTGACGCGCCAGCGCATAAGCCGTCAAAAGCGGAAGCGCGACCGTCGAATCGATATAGGCAACCACAGCGTCAGGCAGCTTATCGGGGTCGACTTTTCCCCACGACACCGCTTCCGCTGGCGTCGCGCCGCTAAGCCCGCCCGTGTCGGGACGCGCGTCCGTGACCTGCAGGAAATAATCGTGTCCTTTTTCGTCGATGCCGAGGACTTCCTGAATCTGCGGCTCGGTTTGGAGCGCGAAGTTTTTCGGGCTGCCGCCGCCGAGGATGAAAATGGCGGATTTGCCTTCCGATGCGCCGGCAATCGTGCCGCGCTTGGCGGCAAGGACGATCGACGCGGTTTCGTTAACGTCCAAATTAGGATTTAAGACGAGCTTTCCGCCCTGCAATTCCATCGCGGCGATGTTCATGCCGATTGACGAATCGCCGGGCGATGAAGTGTAAACCGGAACGCCGTATTCGTAAGCCGTGGCAAGCAAAGATTTGTTTTCGATGCCGAGTTTTCGACTGCGCTCTAAAACGTATTTGCCGCACAGGTAATGAAATTCCGCCGAGCTCATCGATTTTTGAAATTCTTCGTTTTCAATCAGCCGTCGAAAAAACTCGTCCGTATCGAGCAGGACGGAATAATCAAAGAAAATATCGAAAATCCGCACGACTTCTTCGTCGCGCAAAATGCGGTCGTCGATTTTCGCGTCGCCCTGGCGGAGTTCGAGCCCGATGCCGAAATGCGTGTCGTGATAGAGATTCGCTCCGGTCGAGATTATCCAGTCGATAAATCCGGCTTTAATCAGCGGAATGAGCGCCGAAATGCCCAGACCGGCAGGCGTCAGCGCGCCGGTTAAGGTGACGCCGACGGTCACGTCCGGCTCCAGCATTTTTCGCGTGAACAACTGGCACGCTTCGCGCAGGCGCGCGGCGTTATAAGCCATAAAAGATTCGTCAA
The DNA here is from genome assembly GCA_036403375.1 of Pyrinomonadaceae bacterium. Classification (GTDB taxonomy): domain Bacteria; phylum Acidobacteriota; class Blastocatellia; order Pyrinomonadales; family Pyrinomonadaceae; genus JAFDVJ01. Next base: position 6,809 of record DASWRC010000007.1, on the reverse strand, counting down.
TCAAATCCGCGAGCGCCGTCGTCTTATCAATCGGCGCCGGGTCGATGCGTTTGCCGCTCAAAAATTTACTTTTCTTTTTTGCCATAATTCAATAAACAATCTTTGCACAAACAAGTCTTGAAGTCTTCCTGTAATTTTGCCAGAGTCTTTTGAGTCAAATCAATTGTAAAACACCAGCAATTTTGGGTTTCAGCGCCGCACGAAAAGTCTTTGCCGCACGATTCACAGGTTTTTGTTTCCGCCTTTTCGAGAGTTTTATCAGTCATTTGACATTAATGGTTCTTAATTATTCTAGCTGAAAATAAACAAAAATTCGCTTCGCAAGTAGAAAAAAGCATCGTTTCAAACGATGCTTTTTAACGGATTCTTAGAAGAAGTTTAGAGAAAAAGAAAAATTACCATGCGCAGCCGTAGGATGAAAAGGATTGTTTGGCGGTTTCGAGCGCCTGTTTGCAGCCGGTTGCCAGACCAGCCTTTGACTGCGGGTTAGCGGCGGCGTCTTTCCACGATTTGCGCAGGGTTTCAAAAGACGATTTGTAAGTTGCGCGCTGTGCTTCCGGCACTTTGCTGTTTATGCAGGCTTCATATTTTTGGATGTATTCATCGCATTCGGCAACCCCGACGCTGTCGGTCGAAGCGGTTGTCGTTTTCGGCGCGTCGGTTGTTTTGTTGACGACGACGGCTGAGTTGTTTCCGCCGGTTGTAGGCGTGCTGCTGCAATTGGTCAAAAAGAAAACACCGCACACGAGCGCGGCTAACGTAAAAAGTCTTACACTAAAATTATTCATTTTTTCCTCACAAAATTTTTTAATTTGAAACCGAAAAATTCGGAATTTTTTCGACTGCAAGGATAATAAAACATAATTTAATAAAAATCCCTACCCATACAGGTGGTAAAAGTTAAAAAGATGCCAATTTTTTTTATTATTCGGCTGACTGGTCGGCGGCGATTTCTTCCGCCGATTTGCGGATGCGCAGCAGGTTGATGCGTTTTTCGTCCGCTTTCAGGATTTCGATGTCCAAGCCGCGCAGGCTTAACTTTTCAGCCGGTTTTGGTACATAACCGACTTCGCTCGTGACGAGTCCGGCGATGGTCGTAAAATCGTCGTCCTCGATTTCCATGTCGAAAAGCCGCTCGATTTTGCCGATTTCGGTCGAGCCGAGCACGTCGAAATAACCGTCTTCGCCTTCGATAATCTCGATGATTTCTTCGGCTTCGGTGTCTTCGTCTTCGATTTCGCCGACGATTTCTTCGAGAATGTCTTCGACCGTCACGATTCCGGCGACGCCGCCGTATTCGTCAATCACGATGGCGATTTGCATGTGATTCGACTGCATATTTTTCAGCAGTTCGGCGGCGGGTTTCGTTTCGGGAACAAAAAAAGCGTCGCGCAGAAAATTACCGATTTTTTCGTTTTCGCGGTCTTCCGACCACGCGTTGAGAAGGTCGCGGACGTAGAGAATGCCTTCGATGTTGTCGATATTTTCCTTGTAAACCGGCAGGCGCGAGTATTTTTCGTTGATAATCAAATCGCGCGCCTGCTTGACGGTCGCGTCAAAGGGCAGCGCGCAGATTTCGGTGCGCGGCGTCATGATTTCGCCCGTTTTGGTCTCGGAAAACTCGAACATCGTTTCGAGCAGCTCGCGGTCTTTTTCCTCGATGATGCCTTCCGCCTCGCCGACTTCGATGAGCGCCTGAATATCGTCGGCGTTCGTCTCGTCGTCTTTTTCTTCCGCCAAATCGGGCGTGACGGTCGTTTCCAGTCTCTGCTGTTCCTTCGAGCGCAGAAACCTGTCGAATGGATTGGCGAGCACCGACATCATTTTATAAATCGGGCGCACGAGCGGCAGCAGAAACAGCAATCTGCCCTCGGGGTTATTCCATGTGATAAGAAGCGGGATGAATTGCCGGAAAATGCCCGAAAGCATCAGCCCGACGAGCAGCGAAATGCCGAGTAATTCGAGCGGCTTCTGGTAATAATTATAGACAATTATGGTGATGAGCACCGAGAAGATGATGAGCAAAATCTGAATCGTCGCCGACAGCGCAAAGCGAAAACGCGGGCGGTCGCCCAGAATCTCGCGCATAAACGGCGTGTTGACGCTCGAATCTTCTTCCGTGTCGCTCGTCAGGCGGCGCAGGGAAACGTCCGAGAGCTGCGAAAAAGCCATATCAATCGTCGCCAGAAAAACGAGCGCGACCAGAATCAAAACGGCTATCGCTATTTCAATTTCCATATCAAACCGAAGTTTTATGGTAAACAGTCTCAGCCGAAAAGTAAAAACGATATGTGATTTCGGCTTGGGATTGCCGATTTGTCTCTGATTAAAGAGTTTCAATCCGAAATCGGCAATCCCAAAGCCCAAATCGTATCAGCCGCCGATAATCACGGTCGTTTCGCCCTTTGCAATCGTGTTCGGCGGTCCTAAAGCTTCCATAATCGTGTCGCCCAGACGGCACGCCGGCAGATTGTTTATCATGACGGTCGCCGAGCCGTTAATGACGACGCCCGGACCGTGCGGCGGAACCGGCGAAGGCGTCGCGCACATGTGAATGTCCGCGCCCATCGAAGCGGACGTAATGGCGCTCGACATCGAAGACAAAACGGCGGTTTTCGTCGCCTGCTCGGCGGCGTAAGCGGCAGGCGCGCCCGGCGTTCCGGCGGCGGCGAGAGTCGCGGCGACAGCTGTTTGCACCGCCGCGTCCGCCGTCGCTTTGGCGGCTTGCAGAGCTGCCGTCGCCGCCAAAGGAATTCCGCGCCACGCGGGCAGAAAGCCGATTAAAACATTCGGGCTGCCCGGTCCCGGGCTGAGAACCGGCGGGAGCGGGTGAACGACATTATCTGTAATACGAGCGGCTGGTCCGGTCGGCATAATTTTTCTTCCTCCTTAAATTTTATCCTGCTTAAATTTTATCTTGCCGTCGCCGGTTCGCGCTGCGCGCGTTCAGCGCCTTTTGCCGCATTCGTGACGGTGCTCGGTCCGATTGCCAGCTTCGAGTCGTATTCCCAGGGCACGCCGATTTCTTTGTACAAATCTTTTAATTCTTCCGGGTTCTCGATGATTTTGTAATCGCCGTCGGCGGTCACGACCAGATATTTTTCGTCCTTGCCGTATTGTCTGCCGAGCTTGTAATCTTCGCCCGCCTGCATCTGTCCGCCCGCGCGTCCGCCGGCATTCATGTCGTCGGTTTTAACGAGCACCGGTTTGCCGCCTTCTGTGACGCGCACGCCATTGTCATCGACCTTGATGACTTCGCCGTTTTCATCCAATTTAACGCGATAGTCCGACTCCGCGCCGTGCTGAAACGGTCGCTTCGATTCGGGCAGGTCGCCCGCCACGTCCTTGTTCATCTGTTCGATTACGTCAACGTCGTCCGTCGGGTTGGTGAATTCGTTGACATAGGTGTCTTCCCATTCGCCGGTCTGCTCGTTCTTCATTTTGACGCGGCTGTGGACGCTCTGCACATCGTAATCGCCGTAAAAAGCGTTATTGCTCTTGTCGCGCAAAACATTATTTTCGTCGAAATAATATCCCTTCTTCGTCAAAGCCTCGATGTTTTCCTTTTCCCATTGCTCCATCGGTTCTTTCGGTTTCATAACCAACCCTTTGAGCTCTTCCGCCACGCCCTCGCCTTTCGCGGTTTTCAGTTTGACGTCGAGCGGTTTCGGCAGGTGGTTGAGCTTGGCGTGATGCGCGAGCGAGTCGGCGTTGCTGACGCGGACGACGACCATCCGTTCCTTTTGCGTGCAGTGCGCGATGAGCTGTTCGACGTGTGCTTTTTTCATACCGGCACGCGTCGCGACATCTTCGAGCGATTGAATTGCCTTGCGGAAGAATTTTTCGCGAAGCTGCCGCGCGCCGTTGCGCGCCCGCGTGACGCCGCGCATCACGAAATCCGTCGCCTCGTCAATCGTGTTTTTGAGATGCGTGACAATCCATCCGATGATGTCGCGCACCATATCGGGCGTTTTTTTGTAAACCTCGCGCATCGATTCGAGGATTTCATCAATCATTTTTTCGGCTTTGCCGAAAGCGACGATGCGCGCCTTTTTGAGCTTCGATTTTATCGCATCGAGTATCTCCCTGATTTTCTTCGCGATGCTCCCGCCGCGACCTTTAATTTTCTCTAAAATATCGCGCAAAAGGCGGATGACGTTGCCCTCGCCGACCGAGTTCAGCATTTTTATCAACCTGCCGAGCGGCAGCTTCTTGGCGCCGTTTTTGATTGCTTTCCAAAGCGCGGAAACCACGCCTTTTATCAAAGAACCGAGTTCCGGTATCGCCCCGATAAGCGACAGCACGAGCCCGAACCACGGCGAAAATTCGTTGTACTGCTTGCGAAAAATCAGCCGGTGCAGGTTCGCGATAACGTCGCGGATGTCGCCCACCTGGTCAACGACGGGAATCATCGTGACTGCGGTTCCGAACGCAATTTGCCCGAAGCTCTGGTCGTCGGCAAAATCGCCCGCCAGCGAGCCGCCGACCCATTTCGCGACCGAGACGATGGTGCCGTCTTCCTGCTTGACTTCGGTGCTTTCCGCGGTCAGGTTGTGCGGCTTCGGTTTATAACCCGGATAAATCTCGAACGGTTTCGGGTCTGAGCTGAACAGAAATTTGACCTGTCTGACGTTATCCGGCAAACCTTCGACGCGCGCGAAACCCATGTTGTCGAGACAGCCCGCAGCCAGACTCTGACTGGTCGCCGCATCGAAAACCTCGTACGACGCGCCGCTCACCGCGCGGCAGCTGTTGTATTTGTAAACCAGCTCGATCCAGTTTTTATTCGGGCACGTCTGCACCGGTTTGTTAGCGGTCGGCTGCTCGGCGTGCTTCGCATCACTGACCTTTTCCTTTATTACTTTGGCTTTTCCGCTCATATTGCAACTCCTGCAGCAAGCGGCAGACTCCACGCCGCCGCGTTGTAATTCGCTTCAACTTTCGACCAATCTTCGTCGGTCATTTCATCCAGAAACGTTTCCAGCGCTTCGTCGTCGATGACTTCCGCGTCTTTAAAAAACTGCGCGGCTTTCGGATATTCGTCGAAATTCGGCGCGCTCATAAACATCAAAACGACGTAGGAAAGCAGGGTCGATTTCAAATTGATTCCGTAATCGCTCGCCCGGAGAATACCGCCGCGCACGTTTTCCGCCAACGCGTCGTCGCCGATTTCGGCAACCGTCGTCGCGCCCTGCGGGTAATGAACCTGCGTCTCGGCGTGATTTTTGCGCAGGTAATCCGACACCCGCCGGACAAACGCTTCGTCGGCGTCCGGTTGAAAAGCTCTGATTTGTTCGGAACTGATTTTCAGCATAATTTTTCACCTGGAAACTTTTTTTCTTAAACAACGGCAGAATGCAGCTTGCCGTTGTCGCATTCAAACCTGACAAACTCCGTCTCGCTCGCTTCCGCCAGATAGCTCGAAATAATCGCGAACAGCGAACTCAAACCTTCGCGGTCGCAGGTCGGCAAGAATTTTCGCAGCACGCGCGGGTCGTAAAAGCGAAAAAGCATCGGATTTCCGGCATCGTCGTAAACGGTCAAAAATTTCCGAAAATGCTTGCGAACTTCCGTCATCGAATAGCGGCTGCGCGCGAAAATTCCCCAACTCTTTCCGGCGGCATTTTCGTTCAAAAGCCATTCGGTAAAATCGTCTCCGGGAAAAAGCTCGATTAAATACGGCGCGACTTCCGCCACGTCCGGCGCGATTTCGCCGCGATAGAGACAAACCGAGCGCGCCTGCGTTTCGTAAATTCGCACCGGCAGCTCTGCCACGCCCGCGCCGTCCAGCACGGCAAAGGCGCGCGCACTTTCCTCAAACAGATATTTTTCCAGCCTTTCTCTCATAAATTTATTTCTTCAACTTATTTCTTCCTCGAACAAACTTCGCAGAACGGCGTCGCTTCCTTGTGCGCGCGTTTCAGCACCAGCGCCGCCTGGCTGTAATTCAAAGGCTTGACGGGCGGCAGAGGTTTGGGCGGCGCAACGCGTTCGCCCGCTTTCGCCTTGTCGGCTTCTTTGGCGTCTTTCGGCGCATCCGGGTTTGCCCCCGAACCCGAGCCGGCAGCGCCGCCCGAGTTAATCATGACCATCGTGCCCTTGATGAAAATACCGCCGGCGTTGATGTTGATGAAATTTCCGCCGACTTTTAAGGTCAGATTCGCGCCCGTTTCGATGACGAGATTCGCGCCCGATTTGAGGTGAATTTCGTTTCCGGCATCGACGGCGAATTTCGCGCCGACCTTGATGTCTTCGTCGGCGCCGACTTTCAGCGAAACCGAGCCGCCGACGGCTTCGTTTCTATCGCCGCCGACTTTCAGGTGTTTATCTTTGGCGACCTGCTCGAACTGCTCGTTTTTGATAATCAAATGGCGGTCGTTGCCGATAAATTCGTACGAATCGTTTTTGACGCGCGTGTCCATGTTGCGCTCGCCGTGAATAAAAATCTGCTCGCCGCCTTTTTTATCTTCAAAGCGCAGCTCATTAAAGCCGCTGCCGCCTTTGGTCGAATCGGTCTTGATGCCGGATTTCGTTTTTTCGTCCGGCAAATCATACGGCGGCATCGTTTCGGGATTGTAAACCGTGCCGGTAATAATCGGCTGGTCGGGGTCGCCTTCGAGAAAATCGACGATTACTTCCATGCCGATGCGCGGGATAAACATCGCGCCCCATTTTTTGCCCGCCCACATTTGCCCGACGCGAATCCAGCACGACGACGCCTCGTTATATTTGCCCTCGCGGTCCCAGTGAAACTGGACTTTCACGCGCCCGTATTTGTCGGTAAAAATTTCTTCGCCCGCCGGTCCGAC
>DASWRC010000006.1:0-2795 GCA_036403375.1 Pyrinomonadaceae bacterium | reverse complement strand
TTTTGTTGTTTGATTTGATGTTATAACATTTGTTATATTTTGAGTTATGACCAGTAAATTAAAAATTACAACAATCGGCAATTCGACGGGCGTAATTTTGCCGAAAGAAATTTTAGAGAAACTTCGTGTTTCAAAGGGCGATACGCTTTTTGCCATTGAAACTTCAAGGGGAATTGAATTAACGGCGTTTAATCCCGAAGTCGCCGAGCAGATGAAGCTCGCCGAACAGGTAATGCGTGAAGACCGCGATGCTTTGCGAAAGCTCGCCGAATGAAGATGTCTGAAATCAAATGGCTTTTGGAAGAAACGGTCTATGCGATTCACAAACGTCAAATTGCCGAACACGGCGGCAGCGATGGCATCCGTGATGAAGGCTTGCTTTCGTCGGCATTGGCGCGTCCCCAAAATCTCTTTGCTTACAGCGAAGAAACGCCGGATATTTCTACGCTTGCCGCCGCTTTGGCTTATGGCATCACTAAAAATCACCCGTTTATTGACGGTAATAAACGAACGGCTTTAGTCGTTACGCGAACGTTTTTGCTTTTGAGCGGATTTAATATTTTAGCCACGCAGGAAGACAAGTATCTAGCTTTTCTAAAACTGGCGGAAGGTAGTTTGGATGAAGAAGAATTAGCTGTGTGGTTTCGTGAGAAATTGGTTAAAAATTAATAAAAGGCTGCATTTCGCAGCCTTTTATTTGTTTGAAATTAAGCTAAAGCAATCGCCATTTCGTCGCGCGCCAGAATTTCGTGAATCGCGTTTACCTGGCTGTAAAGCTCTGAATATTGTTCCAGAGTAAGCGCCTGCGCGCCGTCGCATAAAGCTTCCTCGGGGCACGGGTGAACTTCGATAATCAGACCGTCTGCGCCGACGGCGACGCCCGCGCGCGCCAGCGGGTTAACCATGTAATTTCTGCCCGTACCATGCGACGGGTCAACGATGATCGGCAGATGCGTTAAACGATGAACCGCCGGAACGACCGATAAATCCATAGTGTTGCGCGCGTGATTGCCGAAGGTTCGAATGCCGCGCTCACACAGGATTACGTCGTAATTTCCTTCCGCCATAATGTATTCGGCGGCGAGCAGAAATTCGTCGAGGGTTGCCGAAAGCCCGCGTTTTAGAAGAACCGGCTTGCGGGTTTGCCCGACATATTTGAGGAGCGAAAAATTCTGCATATTGCGCGCGCCGATTTGGATGCAGTCGCCGTATTTTTCGACCAAATCAACGCCGCGTTCGTCCATTGCTTCGGTCACGATGTTCAAGCCGAACCGGTCTCGCACTTCCGACAAAATCTTCAAACCGTCCTCGCCTTTGCCCTGAAAAGCATACGGCGAAGTGCGCGGTTTAAATGCGCCGCCGCGAAAAAAGCGCGCGCCGCTCGCCGCCACCGCTTCGGCGGATGTAAAAACCTGTTCGACGCTTTCGACCGCGCACGGACCGGCGATTATCGCCAGCTCGCCGCCGCCGATAGTCGCGTTGCCGACCTTTATAACCGATTTTTCCGGACGCAAATCCTTTGAAATCAATTTATATTGTTTGGTCACGCGAATTGCTTCCGAAACGCCCGGCAGATTTTCAAAATGCGTCGGGTCAATCGCGCCCGGATTGCCCGTCACGCCGATTGCGGTGCGTCCTTCGCCGGGCATCGTGTGCGGGCGAAAACCTAATTTTTCGATAACTTCTTCGACGTGCCGAACATCCGCCTCGGTCGCGTCCGATTTCATAACGATTAACATAAAATTCTCAAAATATATATTTTGCAAAATGCTCAAACTTTTAGCATTTTGCCAACAAAACTAAGCTGAAAAGAGCAAATTCTCAAACCAAATCTAAAGAGTGCAAATACCTTGCCAGTTCAAAATCCAAAATCGTGCTTACATGCGCTCGGGAACTTCGATTCCCATTGTCTGCAAACCTGCGGTTAGAGCGCGCCGCGTCAAATCGGCAATGACAATCAAAACCGCGCGTTTGACGGCGTTTTCTTCCGCAATAATGCGGTGATTGTGATAGAACAAATTAAAGGCTTTCGCGAGGTTGAAATTGTATTTCGCCAGAATCGCCGGTTCGGTTGCCGCGACGGCGCTGGCGACCGATTCTTCGAGCCGCGAAGCCAGCGCAACCATCGACCAAATGTCATTACCGATTTCGGAATCGAAAATTTGGGCAACTTCCGGCGGGTTTTCGGAAACCGTTTTAAACGCCTTTTCCAAACCGTCGGTTTCGAGCTTGCGGAAAATCGAATTTGTCCTCACGGCAGTGTATTGGCAATAGACGCCGGTTTCTCCTTCAAATGCCAGGGCTTCTTTGAAATCGAAAACAACGACCGTGTTTTTCGTATATTTCAAAAGAAAATATCTTAATGCGCCGACCGCGATTTGATGCGCGATAAGTTTTTTCTCGTCAACGGAAATCTGAGCGTGCCGCGCTTCGACTTCCCGTAAAGCATCCGCTTCAAGACGTTCAATCAAATCGTCGGCTTTGACGCCCAAACCTTTGCGACCGGACATTTCGATGAACGAACGTTTTTTATCTTCTTCGGAAAGCTGAAATCCGAGTTCTTCGGCGGCAGCCGGCGAAAGCGCGACCATTTCATAATTCAAATGAATGCTCGCCGCTTCGCCTTTTTCGGGAAAAATCGTCGCGACGCCTTTTTTAACTACTTCCTGCGGGTAAGATTGGCGCGTGTCGATAACGTTGTAAACCGTCTCGGAATTGCCGAATTCGGGAATTTTGCCAGCGTCCGATTTTTCAGCCGTCGTTATCCAGACTTCTTTATCGTCCGCGTATTTTTG
>DASWRC010000005.1:0-9711 GCA_036403375.1 Pyrinomonadaceae bacterium | reverse complement strand
GAGGCAGACCGCCGACAATTTCATCGGCAAGCCGCGACGCGGGCGCCCTAAATTTCGTGACCGGAATGAACCGGCTTAATTCACGGTTTTCAGCCGTTTCTACTCAATTAATTTTCGTTTTTTTGGAGAATATCTTAATGCGCATTATCGCTGTCGCCAATCAAAAAGGTGGCGTCGGAAAAACGACGACCTCCTGCAATCTTGCCGCCGGTCTGGCGGTCAAAGGTTTTCGCACGCTGCTGGTCGATCTCGATCAGCAGCGGAATGCGACCCATTCATTTGAACTGCCGCGGATCGAGACCACGCTTGCCGAGGTGTTGGTGGGCACCAAACATGACCTGAAGGATGTCCGCGAAGCGATTTACGAAATGCATCTCGTCAACCTCGATTTGACCCCGGCAAGCATCCGTCTCGCCCTGGTCGAAAAACAGCTCTCGGTCGGAGAACAATATCGCTTGAAAGACGCTCTTTCCAAGCTTACCGAATACGATTTCATTCTCATCGATTGCCCTCCCTCGCTTGGCGCGACCCTGACGCAGGCGCTTCTCGCCTGTCAATACGTACTGGTCCCGATCGCCGCCGAGTACTACCCGCTCGAAGGCGTTATGGATCTTGACGAAACTATCGAGGAAACTCGGCGCGCTAACGAGTCCCTTGAAATTCTCGGCTATTTAATGACGCGCTACGATAAACGCAATGGGATTTGCAAGGAAGCGCTCGCCCATGTAAAAAACAAGTACGGAAACCTTGTTTTCGAATCGATAATCAGCACCAATGTTTCCCTGCAAACCGCGCCCGCCTACAAAAAATCAATTTACGAGCACGCGCCCGAATCGACCGGCTCGGAAAATTACATGTTTTTGACCGAAGAGGTTATCGAAAAAGTCGCCCGTAATTCCAACAAAAAACTCAAACTCGTCAAAAACCGCAAAAAGGAAGCTAGTTAACTATGGCTGAGAAAAAAGAAAAATCCGCAAAAACGAAAATCGAAATCCAGACGCGCAAACCGGAAAGGCGGGGCATCTTCGATAATCTCGGCTCCGATCGGTCAACAAATGATCATCCCTTACGGGAAATTCTAAACTTCCCTTCGGATAAGGATATCCAAGCTTCGAATTTAGAGCTGTCCAAACCGCAAACGTCCGGCTACCCAAAGACCGACAATTTGGATAACTAATCCAAATTTGGCGAATATCCAAAAGGCTCTAAGACGGATAGCCAACTATCAAGCATTGGATATCAAAGCGGTGCGGGTTTGGATAACCGGCAGCCAGAAAGCGGACATCCTGAAAAAATCAACTTGGATATCCAGGGAGCCGCCACTGGAAATCCGGAAATGTCAGCTTGGGATAACCAAACTACCAATCTTGGACAGCCAACGGATGAAAATTTTGATAGCCAAACAAAACAAGCGGGCTTTCCAAAAAATGCAGCGCCGGATAGCTTGATAGCCAGTCCGGAAAAAAGGCTATCCAAAAAAACCGGCTTGGATAGCAAAATATCCAGTCCGGTTTTTTTGGATAGCCCGGACGCAGGTAAAAAACCGGACTGGACGAAATACGACAAAAAGAGAAAATCGAAGGGCGTTTTTTTACGGACGGCGGATGCGATTACCAAGAAATTCAAGCAGTTCTGCATCGAAAACGATTGGGATTTTTCGCAGGGAACCGAGCTCGCCTGGAATAAACTGATGAGCGATTTGGATAGCCAAGCGCTCGGCTCTTTGGATAGCTTGATAGCACAAGATGATAGAAGATTAAAGATGATGTTTAAAACAAAGCCCTTCATCATCAATCTTTATCTGCGCTACAACTCGGCATTTAACGAGCTTGCGTCGGGCGACGGGAAAAAATGGAGCGCCCGCTGGTCGCCTCGCGACGACGAAGCGGCGCTGCGTTACAACGACGTGACGGCGGCAATCGTCGAGTTGGGAATCCTGCAAACGCAAATTCAAAAGGGCTTTCGCACGAGCAGGATCCAGACCTTCAAGTATTACACGGACGAAATCGAAAAAGTGCTCGCGTCCGGCGTCCAGGACGAAATGCTGGAAACGATCCTAAAATATCATCGACAGATCTGGAAAAATCAGACGGGAAAGGAAATCGACCTCTCATTCCTCGAAGAAACCGGAAAATAAAAGCCCCGGTCGAATTGACACCGAAATAGGCGGGTTGAATCAAACCTCTCTTATAAATTGAAATTTGGGGCAATCCTAACCTGCGGCGAAGAACGGAAGGGTCTAGCGTCCAAGGAGCGGGAACTGGGATTTCGTCCGGAAGGGAAGCCCCGCCGGCGCAAAAAAAACGCCGGAAAACCGGAACGAGAACCAATCGCGCGGCTTTGTACGCTGTTTGCGAACTGAATTTGACATTCATTGGCGATGCCGTATCAGATAATTTTTTTTATAATCAGACCTCTTGGTTCGTGAAAGTGAAAATCAAGGGCGGGGAAGTGAGGAATGTTCTCGTTCCGCAGTAAATCAAAAGGCGATCGGTCATTATCACTTTCTTGAACGGGAGCGCTGCTCGATGGTCAAGACAAGAGAAAGGGAAGGGAAGTTCGTCTTTATGCCACTCGTCGATAAAGTTACTCGGCGGAATGTCACTTCAAATATCCATATAACGACCAGGCATGTCCGGCATTTAGTCAGAAGATACGGCGAGCAGTTGTTTTTGTCGGATATTCTGAAAATGAAAAAGGAAAACCCGTCTCTTGGCGAATCGCAGATTAGGAACGCTTTTCGATTGACGCCCGCGTGATTTCCGGCGGACGGCAATCACGCGGGCGCTTGATATGGGCGAAAGCTACCACGCATGAAGAAATAAATTAATCCCTGTAAAAGTAATAAAAGGAGTTCCAAACTGCTTTTATCTTGCTTTTACCAGCGAAATTCTATAGATTGTATGTTTTGCTGAAAGGCTGAACCAGCGACTTTCTCCTTTTTGGGGTCTCATAATTACTAAAGCGCAACTGCGCCTCAACCGCCGGTCATCAAAAAAAACGGCGATTTTAATTGCGGAAACAGGATTTAAGTGGTTTTAGGCGATTGTTTTCCCGCCCAGCGGTATTCATTATCATTGCGAAGCGGCGCCGCTCTAACCGGGAAAAGCCCTGTTACGAAAGACGACGTTTTCAACAACGCCTGAATTCAAAGTCCATCGTGGACGAAATGGAACCAGCGTCGGGCGAGGGCTTGCAATTTGAAAGCGGATTGCGAGGAATCGGAAGATATTCGCCAATCCTCCGCTTTTAAAGCTTAAATTAGCGATGCTAAAAAATATGGGTAAAAAAAATTTCTTTTTGTTTTGTTTCGGTTTATTGATCATAAATCTTTGCTTTTTGTCGCAGAAGATTGCCGGCGAAGATTTATTGACCTCAACTATACCATTGGAAAAACTTCACTATAACGGACAAAACACCTCATCCGACCGGCTAGGAGTCTTTTCAAGCTTCGATCCGAAAACTTTCTCCCCATTCCTGAGATTTCTGTCCGCCGTAACCGGAGAGTTCAATGCTTCAAGCCGGTATTTTAGCTTGCAACAAATGGTTATGCCGCCCGGAGAGTTTTCGTTCGGATTGCCGAGCACGACGGTCAGTGAGTCGGCAGGTTCGGTGACTTTAGCCGTCGGACGGATGAACGGGTCGGTCGGCGCGGCTTCCGTCAATTATGTTCTTAATGACGAGATAGCGACGGGCGGTCCGGCTTGCACGCCGGGCGTCGATTACATTAATACCCGGGGCACGCTCAATTTTGCGGACGGACAGACCGAGAAGTCCTTCACGGTTGTAATTTGCAACGATTCTTCAGATGAATTCAATGAACGCTTTACCGCCACGCTCACGAATCCGACAGGGGGCGCGACAATCGGCTTCACTCCGACCGAAACCGTCGGAATAACGGACGACGATGAGATGCCGACCGTTTCCGTCTCGGATGTTACAAAAGTCGAGGGTTCTTCAGGCAGCACTTCGTTCGTTTTTACAATCTCGCTTTCTGCCCCCGCCGGTCGCTGGTCAACGGTCAATTACGACACTGCTAACGGGACGGCGACCTCAGACAGCGATTACACTGCAATCTCGGGTCCGATGATGATTTTTGACGTCGGCGAATCGACCAAACAGGTAACTGTTACCGTTAACTCCGACGCTCGTGTCGAGGCTGACGAAACATTTTTCCTCAATCTCAGAACACCGACCTTTATGACTATCGTGGACGGGCAGGGGCAGGGCACTATCATCAATGATGACATCGGCGGGAACGTGCAGTTCAGTGCCGAGGTTTTCAATGGGGGAGAAGGGGATGTGACCGCTTCGATCACAATTACCCGAGAGAACGGAAATGCCAGCGACGTTGTCGTCAGCTACGCCTCGACACAGGGAACCGCGACGCCGGGACAGGATTATACGCCCGTTTCGGGAAGCGTCACGTTCGGCGCGAACGAAACGAGCCGGACTTTTGCCGTCCTCCTGATTAACGATTCACTGGACGAGGAACCCTTTGAAACCTTGAATTTATCGATAACCGGTGTCGCGGGCGGCGCTATTGTCGGCGCTCCACAGGCGGCTGTTCTAAATATACAGGATGACGACCCGCTGCCTGTTCTGATGATAAACGATGCGAGCGTCGGTGAGGGAAACACGGGCACGACGACAGCCAACGCGGCGGTCCGACTGCTGGCTTCGAGCGGACGCACCGTCCGTATCAATTACGCCACGGCAGACGGAACGGCAGAGTCGTCATCGGATTACCAGAACGCTTCGGGAGAGATCGTGTTTTTACCCGGAGAGACGAGCAAAATAATTCACGTAAACATCACGGGCGATAGGGAAGTTGAAAACAACGAAACGTTCCGAATCTTGTTGACCGCTCCCGTGAACGCGACACTTGAGGATAGCGAAGCGAGTGTGAATATCGTCAATGACGATGCGCGAGGAACGGTCGCTGATTTCGACGGTGACGGAAAAACAGACGTTGGAATATTTCGCCCCTCGGACGGCTCTTGGTGGTATTTCGGATCGAGCGACGTTCACACCCGCGTCTTCACCTTCGGCACCGGCTCGGACGTCATCACTCCCGGAGATTACACCGGCGACGGCAAATCGGACATTGCGATCTTTAGACCTTCGACCGGCGAATGGTTTGTTCAAAGAAGCGAGGATAATTCGTTCTTCAGCTATCCTTTCGGAACGACGGGCGATATTCCGGCGCCGGCTGATTTCGATGGAGATGGTAAAACCGATTCTGCCGTGTTTCGACCGTCTGATTCAACCTGGTATATTCGTCGTTCATCAGATCTCGGTACTTCGATCGTGACGTTCGGCACGAACACAGACAAACCGGTAGCCGCAGACTTCGATGGGGACGGAAAAGCCGATATAGCTGTTTTCAGACCCTCGGACGGCTCGTGGTGGTATTTGAGAAGCAGTGATTTTCAGTATCGAGTCTTCCGCTTCGGCATCGGCACGGATAAACCTGTTCAGGGCGATTGGACCGGGGATGGAAAAGCCGATATTGCCGTTTTCAGACCGGCGACGGGCGAGTGGTACGTGCAGCGTTCGGAGGACAATTCCTTCTACTCAGTGCCGTTCGGGCAGAACGCTGATGTTCCGACGCCGGGCGATTATGATGGTGATGGCAAATTCGATACAGCCGTGTTCCGTCCGGCAGAGCGGAGGTGGTTCATCAATCGTTCGACAGCCGGCATTCTGATTGCAACGTTCGGCTCAGACGGTGATCGTCCGCTTCCGAACGCGTTCGTGCCGTAATAAGAGATCGCTTTGGTCAAATGCGGAGGAATTGCGCCGATTGAAACAGTCCGGCGAAATTCTTCTCTAATATCAGGAATTTCGTCCATTCTAATATCGAAAACCGGTAGCGGATACATTACGACCGGAAGCGAAGTTCGTTGGTTTCTGTACCATTGCTGATACTGTTGGCGAATTCAAAAAAGCACCGAAAACGTTCAGGTTTGATTTTAGTTTTTTGAGATTTTATTGACAAAAAATGAATTCGCCAACAGTATCCATTGCAGTCGCTGCCCCTGGATAAAATAATCAAAAACAAAAGGGCAGACTTGTAGTTCATCGCAAACCTCCGGGCGATTGATAATTGCTGATTTTTTGTGGTAACACGGCGACGGCTGGCGTTCCGGGTTTCGTTTAGCTGGAGTTTTTACTTAATCAAACCTTCCAGAAATTTCAGGACTTCCGGGTCTTTACTCGTCCTCAAGCTATAAATCGCTTCGAGTCGCAGCTTATCGGATTTGTCATTTTTGGCGATGTCGACCAGTTTTCTGGTTGCCGAATTTTGTTTGGATTCGGCAAAGGAGCGAATGATGGCGAGTTTAAATTCTTCGTCCGTTTCTGCGTCGTAGAGCCGCGTCATTACGTCAACCGCCTGCTCGCTCACCGACCAGTTTTGAAAACGGCGCAAATTGGAAAATGCCAGCCGCCGCAGCTCCGCATCCTTTTCGGTGCGGACGATTTCCAGCAAAATGTCGAGCTCGATTTTTCGGATTTGTTCGCGCGAGATTTCCGATTCGGCTTTTTGCTTTTGGGTGATGTCGGGATTGAAGGGATAAAAGACTGTCGCCGAACCGCTCAGCGAGTTGATGATGTCTTTCCTGATGTCGCGGTCGTTTTCCGCCGCAGCGTATAACTGTTTGAGATAATTTAATGATTGAGCGTCGGCGAGACTCGCCAGCGTGTAGATTATTTCCGTGCGAATTTTCAGATTCTTTTCGTTCTGAAAACTTTTCACCAAAGTTTCCCGCAACAGCGACACGAATTCCTTGCCGCCGAGGGTTTCGGTGATATTGTCGGTCAGCGCGTCCGAGTCGAAAAGTCGCGGCTTGCGCCAAATGCGCAAGATTTCACGTTTCAAAGTCTCGCTCGCTTTGGAATCAAGCTTTAAAACCTCATCCATCGTTTCAATCGCCCGGCGCGGATCGGCGGAGAGCAGGCTTTGAAACGCGGCGAGTTTGATTTCGTCGGCGCGGACAAGCGGCAACCGCTCGGTCAATGCCAGTTTTTCCGCCAGCGTCAGATTTTGACCCGAATTATTTACCGTTCCGGTGATGACCTGCTCCTGAAGATCGGCGGAAACCTGACCTTGCACGGCTTTCAAAACTATTTTGGGATTATTTTGGCGGGATTCATAAAGCCTGTCGAGTGCCGGAGCGATTTCCGTCTTCATCACCTGAGCGTCGCCCGTCCAGGACGAAGCCGGGAATTCTTTCAGCAGGCGGTTGAGCGCGGCATCGGCTTCCTCGAATTTTTTTTGTTTTTTATAGCAGAAGGCGAGCCAGTAAAGCGCGGCATCTGCTAATTTATGGTTGGGTGATTTTTCGACTATCTCGCGGAACATACCCGCCGCCCGCAACCATTCCTGCCGATCTATTAAATCCCTGCCCGCACGGAATTTTTCTCCGAAATCGTCCTCGGTCGTTACTTCCATTCCGGGCGGTTGAGGGTTTTGCGCTCGTGCGATTTCCGGCGTTATAGCTGTAAAAATCGTGAATAAAATCAATAACGCCGGAAGTATCTTATAAATTGATTGGTATAAATGCTTTTCGTTTTTCATTGTTTGCAACTCCTCATATCGTGTTCTCACTTTGAAGGAACGGGAAGCGGTTTATCGGTTTTTTTCAGGACACTTGAACTAATGCCTCGTTTATTCACCAAATTCAAACTAACGATCTTGTCGTTGGCATCCCTCTTAAATTCGGCAATAACTGCGAGGTTTTCAAAAAAGAATTTATCCTTCGAATAGGGCTTCATATTCAATTTATTCGCGCCGACTCTCTGGTAATATAATTTACCGTTTTCGATGGTTATAAGGCGCTCGATGCCTTCTTCTTCATAAACGCCGACATATGTTTTCAACAAATTTTCATCGAGCGTAATTTCCTTGATGTTAAACGGCTTTCCGATTGTCAAAGCCGCCAAATCGCCCGCCAGTAATTCCGGCAGACGGGCGGCTCGAAAGTTGTAAAATACGGCGACGAAAACATCTTCCTGCGGCAGATAAATGGCGTGCGACATAAAGCCGCCCATATTGCCGCCGTGTTCGACGAGTGGGCTGCCCTGAATATTTCCGATAAACCAGCCGTAACCGTAATTCGTTCCTTTCCCGTTCGGCAGTTTATATTCGGTCTGCGCTTTTACCAGAGATTCCTTTTTAATCAATTTGTATGAAACGAGTGCCTCTTGCCATTTGAAGAAATCCCCGGCGGTTGACTGAATGCCGCCGGCGGAATATGCCGTTTCGACTTTATCATTAGCGGCATTTAAGAATTGCGACTCGGCGCGGGAGTAGATGTAGCTTGCGGCGCGGTTTTTGGTGATTTTGTAATCGTCGCCGAAATGCGTTTCCGTCATTCCCGCCGGTTTGAAAAGATTTTTTTCGAGATATTCCGGGTAAGACATGCCGGAAACTTTTTCGATAATCGCGCCAAGCAATATATAGCCGTTGTTGCTGTAAATCATCTTTGTTCCCGGCGCAAAATCGAACGGTCGGCTTTTAAAAGTAGCGATAATTTCCGCTAAAGCAATAAGTCTTTTTTCTCCCTGAAGCCGAGTCATTGCAACCGGGTCGGAAGCGGGAATTCCACCGGTATGAGTCAATAAATTTTCCACCGTGATTTTCTGAATACCCACGGGATAATCGGGAAGATATTTTGTAATTTCGTCCTGCAAAGACAATTTGCCTTGTTCTACTAATTGGAGAATGGCGACGGCGGTGAACTGTTTGGTCATCGAAGCGATGTTGAAAACCATCTCTTCCTTCATTGGCACGTTCAATTCGATGTTTGCCAGCCCGAACGCTTTTTTGTAAATTATTCTGCCCTTTTGCGCGATTAGCACCACGCCTCCCGGTTCTTCCGGCTTAAATTCAGTCGAGAGGATTTTATCGAACTCCGTCGTCAAGGAAGTTCGGGATTGCCCGAAAGCCGGAATTAAGTTGAGCGACAAACTCAAGAGAAAAGATAAAAAAAGCGGAATTATTTTTTTCATAATCAAATTACTTGTTGCCGAATAAGCTCTGAAAGTTTGATTTCCTTTACTGTGCCGCATCACGGCTGTAAACTTGCAGGCTGGCGATGATGTTTTGACTGTTGACGCGCTCCTTGATGTCCAGCACCGTATCCGCCGAAGGATTAGTTCCAAGATTGGCAATTTCCAGCAGGTAAGGCTCGACGCGGCTCAATAATTCTTCGGCGTAAGAAATTCCGTAATCTTCCGATTCGCGCCTAAGCTGCGCGTTTATGCCGAGCAGCTTTCTGGCTTGCTTTTTTTCATATTCGACATCAAAACCCTCGACCGTTTCATTCGCCCGCGCATTTCTGAAGGAACGCAGCAGCAGTTCAACTTTTTCTATTTGCCCGGCAATTTTCGTTTCCAGTTTCCGCACTTGCAAAGCCGGAAGACGCTTTTCCTCGTTCGTTCGACTTGCGCCCGCCGATTTTCGCTTACCGCTTGAAGAATCTGTTTTTTGATTGATTTTCACAATTTCGGCAGCAAAGAATTTTTTGCCGGAGAGGGAATTACTCCTTGTTTTTAACGATTCGCTTTTGGCGAGCCAATCTTTATTTTTCGGAGCCTTATCGGGCGCTTCGGAAACGCTTTTCGCCTGTAAATCCGCCCATCTTTTGTCGGGTTTGTTGGATTGCGGGAGTTGCGAATCTCCCGCTTCCATTCCGGCAGCGTTTT
>DASWRC010000004.1:0-3611 GCA_036403375.1 Pyrinomonadaceae bacterium | reverse complement strand
GCGGCGTTCGTGAATGAGCCTCTCGCTTTCGATCCCGGCTCGCGATTCGAGTACAGCAATTACGGCTATATCCTGCTCGGCGCAATTATCGAAAAAGCATCCGGCGATGATTATTACGACTATGTGAAAAAGCATATTTTTGAACCGGCGGGAATGAACCACACGGATTTTTACGAGCTCGATAGCGACCCGCCGAATCTGGCAGACGGTTTGATGGACGCGCCTGACGGCTTGCGACGCAGCAACAGATTAATGATCGGCGTCAAAGGTATGCCCGCCGGTGGAGCTTATTCAACCGTCGGTGATTTGCTCAAGTTCGATGCGGCATTGCGAAAACATTGTCTGATAAGCGCGAAAATGACGGATCAGCTTTGGGTTGGAAGCCCGCAAAACTCACGCTACGGCGGCGGATTCGAGCTCGGCAAATACAACAAAACGCGCATCATCGGACACGCGGGCGGATGGTTCGGCATCACGAACCGGATGGAGGTTTATCCTGAAACCGGCTATGCGGTTGTCATTCTTTCCAATTACGATTCGGACCCGACCGGCATCGCCAACAAACTGCGCGAGTGGATCACGCAGAATCCTGACAATGAAATTCCCGTCGCTCCGTCTTTCGCCTTGACGGTTTCGGTGCAGCCGAAAACCGCCGCGCCCGGAATTCCCGTAAAAATTATCTTGACGGTCAAAAATACCGGCGGCGAAACGGAAGAAAATATCGTTGATATAGAAATTAAAAACACTACCGCCGAAAAAATCGAACAGCAGTTTTCTACAGGTCAGTCTTTCAAAACGGGCGAGAGCAGAGCCTATACATTTTCGTGGACACCGGACAAATCAGGTATTTACACGATTGATGCGGGCGTATTCGGCGATAATTGGGCAACTAAGCATATTTTTAACAAGGGCGCGGCGACGATTACCGTGAATTGATCTTCATTCCGAATGACTAGAAGGATAAAGGCTATTGCTGAAATAACCACCGAAAACATTGAATTAGAAGTCAAAGAAAAAATATGATGCGAGCGATTTTACTCTTATCAATGCTTTATAGCTTTCAATCTTTAGCGTTTGCTCAATCGTCGAGCGCTTTGGCGGAATACTTACTGCGGCGCGAAATACGGGAACGCAAAATTCCCGGACTTCAGGCTGCTATTGTAATTCGCGGAAAAATTATTTTCTCAAAATCTTTTGGAATGAATGCGATTCAACAATTAAAAAACTTGATTCCAACTATAAATAAAAATATAGAACGATATGAATGGTAGGCGTGTTCGACCGCTTGCCTGTTAACAAGTTCTTGCCGCGCCGCGTCTTCTTACCGGCAGATTGATTTTTCTGCGCTTTAAGCCGACGATGATTTAACAAATTTCAATCGCGACCGTAATCAAATTGATTTCAGCCGCGTTTTATTCCGTTAACGTGCCGTATGATAAACCGACCCAAACTCCGAATTGTAAGTTTTCTTTTTCTGCTGTCTTTGTTTTCGGGCATTGTCGCAACCGCGCAAGCCATTAAGGTCTCCGCTTTTGACGCTGACGAGACGATTCAAAAACTGCTCGATGAAAACAAAATTCCCACGCTCGGGTTAGGCGTCATTAAAGGCGGAAAACTGACCGAAATAAAAGTTTTCGGCGAACTCAAAAAGGGGGAAACCGCGCCCTTCGATACGATTTTCAATGTCGCATCGCTGACCAAACCAATCGTGGCGATAACGGCTTTAAAGCTGGCAAGTGCGGGAAAGTTGAATCTTGACGAGCCGCTCGATAAATACTGGATTGACCCCGATATCAAAACGGACGTGCGTCATAAGAAATTAACGGCGCGGCTCATTCTATCTCATCAGACAGGGTTTGCGAATTGGCGCTGGCTGAACAAATCGAAAAAGCTGGAGTTCGCCTTCGAGCCGGGAACAAAATATCAGTATTCGGGCGAAGGCTTTGAATATCTGCGAAAAGCTTTGGAAAACAAATTCAAAAAACGGCTGGAGCAATTGGCGGGTGAATTGATTTTCAAACCGCTCGAAATGCACGATACGCGGTTCTTTTGGGACGCGAAAATGAATGAATCAAGATTTGCCGCCGGCTGCGACGCGCAGGGCAATCCTTACAAAATCTATAAAAATACTAAAGCCAATGCGGCGGACGATTTACTGACGACGGTCGAAGATTACGGAAAGTTTCTGGCTTCGGTGATGAACGGCGATGGTTTATCAAAAGAAATTTTCGCCGAGATGACTCGCCGACAGGTCAAAACCAAAGAAAATAAATACTTCGGTTTGGGCTGGGAAATTTACGATCTCGGAGCGGGCGAATACGCGCTCTCGCACGGCGGCAGCGACGAAGGCGTGCAGACAATCGTTTTTCTGCTGCCCAAAACGAAACAGGGCTTGATAATTTTTACCAACAGCGACAACGGCACGAATATTTATCTGAAATTGATCGGCGATTATCTGAAAGACTACGGAAAACGAATCATCGAAATCGAAATGAAGTAAAAAAACGAGGTAAACCGATTCGAGTTAATTCCTCATTTTATGCCGACCGTTTGTTCAATCTTCGCGCTTTTTATAAAAATCAGGCTGCTGATTCCATCCCATCAGCCTCAGTCAAACAGCTTTAATCTTCAAAAACTTGACCCGATTTTTTCCTTGATAATTTGAAACCTTTTTGCAAAATTAGGAACTATTGATTAGTAAGAAATTAAAGAGCGAGAAGCGTATGGATTTTTCGATGCTCTATCAGGAGAGAGCCGGAATTAACGATTTGACGGACGAGCCGGATGATTTAATCGCGCGGGCGCAGGGCGGAGATGCTGCTGCCTTCGGCGTGATTTTCGAGCAGCATTCGCGCTTCGTCTATAAATTCATTTACGCAATGCTCGGCGACGCAGGCGCGGCAGAGGAACTAAAGCAGGAAACTTTTCTGGCGGCGTATAAAAATATTCAAGGTTTGCGGGACAACATGAAGCTAAGAACGTGGCTGTGCGGGATTGCCAAAAATCTAGTCTATAAATTCCTGCGCTCGCGCCGCAAAGAAGGCGTAAACAGCGGTGCGGTAATCGAATCACTCGTTCTCGCCGATAATAAAATAATCGCGCCGGACAGAGAATTTTTGAATAAGGAATTGAATTTTGTGATTAGCTCGGCTCTCGCTGAACTCGATGCCGACAAGCGGCTGGTTTTTACTTTGAAAGAGCTTCAGCATTTGAGCTATAAGGAAATCGCGGAAATTACCGGCTCGGCGATTCCGAAACTGAAAACCGATTTGCGCCGCGCGAAAATCGAAATGTGCCGCGCCCTACGCCCGTATTTGGAGGCGAAAAAATGACTTGCGAAAAATACTTTGATTTGATTGATGATTTACTCGAAGACGAGCTTGATGAGCATACGACCGAACAGGTGGAATCGCACGTTTTTGCGTGCCAGGAATGCCGGAAGCGTTATGAAACGCGGTGGCGGGCTAAGGAAATTTACTCGCAATACCTTTTCGATGTCGAACCGCCGCTAAATTCGTGGATAAATTTTCAAGCGCGGCTGGTTGAGGAAAATGAAAAAGCTCAAGGCGACAGCATTATTCCTGTAAATCCGCCCCGCCGCAAAAAAAGAA
>DASWRC010000003.1:0-20673 GCA_036403375.1 Pyrinomonadaceae bacterium | reverse complement strand
ATTATCCGTCTGAATGAGATAAATTCCATTCCCGACCCGATTATCGTGACGCCCGCCGACCCGCGCTTTATCCTCGGCGATGGAAGTGTCGTGACGACTTCGCATAAAATTGATTTTACCGACCGCGTGGAATTCGGAAAGCGCGTCATCCTCGGCGGTCGAAATTCGTCGCTGTGGACGCATAATCGCCAGAAGACGCTGCCGATTACAATCGGCGATTACAGTTACGTCGGTTCGGAAATCCGCATCGCGCCCGGCGGTGCGATTCCGCCGAAATGCATCGTCGGCATCGGCTCGGTGATTACGAAAAAGTTTGAAGACGAATATGTTTTAATAGCCGGAGTTCCGGCAAAAGCCGTGAAGGAGCTCGACGAGGACGGCAGATTTTTGACCGAATACAAGACGCGTCCCGATTTGCCGGACGAGATTTAAAGAGATGGATAAGATAATCGCAATTTTTTGTTGTTTTACTGCCGTTGCGGTGATGTTTATTGCCTTCCCCGAAGGCAATATCGCGGTTCTTGTGACCGGCATTCTCTCGGTTCTGACCATCGTTTTAATTCGTCAAAATACGGAAGACAGCGAATTTCTAATCAGGATTTTTCTGCTCGGACTGCTGGCGCGCCTCGTTTTCGGCATCTTTATACACGTTTTCCAGCTGCGCGAATTTTTCGGCAGCGATGCGATAAGCTACGATGCGATGGGACAGCGCCTGGTGGACATCTGGTTTAACGGTATTCCGACCGACGACTGGTTCAGCCAGAAATCGATGAGCACCAGCACGCCGGGTTGGGGATTGAATTACCTGGTCGGCGGGCTCTATACAATCATCGGACGGAATATTCTCGCCGCCCAGTTTATGTGCGCGACCGTCGGCGCGGCGACGGCGCCGATGGTTTATGTCTGCGCGCATAAAATTTTTCATAATAACCGCGTCAGCAAAATCGCCGCGCTGATGGTCGCGCTGTTTCCGGCGTTTATCATCTGGTCGGGACAATTGCTTAAGGACGGCTTGATTATTTTTCTGCTCGTGCTGGCGATGACGATGGTCTTGCAATTGCAGGAAAAATTTAATTACTTCGCGGTTATCTTCCTGATTTTTTCGCTTTTCGGAATCCTCAGTCTGCGATTTTATATTTTTTATATGGTCGCCATCTCGGTTGCCGGAAGTTTTATCATCGGGCAGAGCGGCTCGGCAAAAGCCATCGCGCGCGGCTTTATACTGCTTATCGTGGTCGGTTTGGCGCTGATGTATCTCGGGGTTTTAAGGACGGCGAGCGAGAATTTCGATAAATGGGGAAGCCTCGAGAGAGTTCAGCGGAGCCGTTCGGATTTGGCGCGTTCGGCGGATTCCGGTTTCGGCGGCGACGCCGACGTGTCGACTACGGAAGGCGCCATCACGGTTATTCCGCTCGGATTTACGTACCTCATGCTCGCGCCTTTCCCGTGGCAGCTCGGCAGTCTCCGGCAGGCGATTACGATTCCCGAGATGATTGTCTGGTGGTGCTCGATTCCGCTGCTGATTATGGGAATTATCTACACCGTCAGGACTCGTCTGAAAAGTGCGCTGCCGGTTTTAATTTTTACGCTGATGCTGACTATCGCGTACTCGATTTTTCAAGGCAACGTCGGTACGGCTTATCGCCAGCGGACGCAGATTCAGGTGTTTTTATTTATTTTCATTGCCGTCGGATGGACGCTCAGGCAGGAAAAAAAAGAAAATATAAAAGCGATGCGCGCGGCGAAACGCGAGCAGCTCGAAAGACACCTGAAAGAGAAAAGAGATAACGAAAAGGACGAAGATTCGGATAAATAAATGTGTGGAATTGTAGGTTTTATAAATGCCGGCTCGCGCGCTGCGAGTCGTGAACTTCTCGAACGGATGAACGGCTGCATCGTCCATCGCGGACCGGACGAAGACGGGTTTTTCGTTCACGAATCGGTCGCGCTTGCGATGCGCCGCCTCGCGATTATCGACCTCAAAGGCGGGCAGCAGCCGATTTTCAACGAAGACCGATCTTCGGTCATTGTTTTTAACGGTGAAATCTATAATTTTCACGAAATCAAAAAGGATTTGGAAGCCCGCGGGCACGCCTTTCACACCAACTCGGATACGGAAGTAATCGTCCATCTTTACGACGAATACGGCGAGGATTGTGTGCAGTATCTGCGCGGAATGTTTGCGTTTGCCATCTGGGATTTTAAGGATAAATCGCTTTTCCTGGCGCGCGACCGCGTCGGTAAAAAGCCGATTCTCTACTCCTTTCAGGCAAACGGCGATTTTGTCTTCGGTTCGGAATTTACGGCGCTTCTCGCCCATCCGGGCATTTCGCGCGAAGTCGATTACGAAGCAATCGACAGCTATCTGTCCTATCTTTGCGTGCCCGCGCCGCAGACCGCATTCAAGCAAATTCGCAAATTAGAACCCGCGCACTGGCTTCGCTGGAAAGACGGCAAAATCGAGACGCAGCGTTACTGGCAGCCGAACTTTTCCAAAAAGATAAAAATCTCGGAATCCGAAGCCATCGAAGAAACGACGCGGATTATCCGCGAAGCGACGAAAATGCGCTTAATCAGCGAAGTTCCGCTGGGAGCCTTTCTTTCGGGCGGCGTCGATTCGTCAACCGTCGTTGCGCTGATGGCGGAGGCGAGCACGGGCGCGGTGAAAACGTTTTCAATCGGTTTCGAAGAACAGGATTTCAGCGAGCTTCAATACGCCAAACGGGTCGCCGAGCACGTCGGCGCGGAATATAACGAATTTATCGTCCGCCCGAATGCGCTGGAAGTTCTGCCGACATTGGTCGAGCATTACGGCGAGCCGTACGCGGACGCCTCGGCGATTCCGACTTATTACGTTTCAAAGGAAACGCGGCGCTTTGTGACAGTCGCGCTGAACGGCGACGGCGGCGACGAATCTTTTGCCGGTTACGAGCGCCACGCGGCAATGAAAATCGCCGAAATGTATCACCGTTTGCCGGCGTTCGCGCGCAGGCTTTTAATCGAAAAACCGATAAACCTCGTGCCGACCTCGGAACTCAAACGCTCGCGCCTGCGCGACGCGAAACGCTTTCTGCAAGCCGCGAATCTGCCGCGCACGGAACGCTACTTCCGATGGATGTCGACCTTTAACGGCGACGCGAAAGCCGAGCTTTACACCGATGATTTCAGCCGGCTGGCGGCGCGGCAGAATCCGTCCGCCCTTTTGGACAGATGGTTCGCCGCCGCGAATGGTTCGGGCATTCTGGATGCGACGCTTTTGACCGACCAGATGACTTATCTGCCGAACGATTTGCTGGTCAAGGTCGATATTGCTTCGATGGCGAATTCTCTGGAAGCGCGCTCGCCGCTTCTCGACCACAAGGTCATCGAATTTGCCGCCAGCCTGCCGGAAAACTTAAAAATGCAGCGGTTTGAAACTAAATCGCTGCTCAAAAAAGTCGCCGCCAGGCTCGTCCCGCGCGAAGTTGTCTATCGACGCAAGATGGGCTTCGGCGTTCCTCTGGGCAGCTGGTTTCGCGGCGAGATGAAGGATTTCGTGCGCGGCGTTCTGCTTTCGGAAAAATCCCTGAGCCGCGGCATTGTGAAGCCGGAGATGGTCGAAAGATACGTTGCGGAACATATCGACGGAAAGCGCGACCATACGTATCAGGTTTGGACACTCCTGATGCTGGAGCTTTGGTTCCAGCGATTTATCGATTAGCGAACACGGAAATTATTAACCACTACGGACGGTCTGCGATTACGGATTACAAATTACAAAAACCGGAACCAGAGAGCGGTTTTTTTGAAATCCGGAATCTGTAATTTGTAATTGCAGGCACAGGTTTACCGCCGGTAGATAAATTAAAAAATATGAAAGGCGTTGTTTTAGCGGGCGGGCTCGGGTCGAGACTCTATCCGCTGACCAAAATCACGAATAAGCATCTTTTGCCGGTTTACGACAAACCGATGATTTATTACCCGATTCAAACGCTGATTAACGCGGGAATCGACGACATCATGATTGTCACCGGCGGAAATTACGCGGGGCATTTTCTCCAGCTTCTCGGCAACGGCAGGGACTTCGGCTTAAAACACCTGAACTATACCTACCAGCAGGGCGAAGGCGGCATCGCCGACGCGCTTTCGTTGGTTGAACATTTCGCCGACGAAGAGCCGGTTTGCGTCGTGCTCGGCGACAATATTATCGAGGGCAGCATTCTTCGGGCGGCAGAGGATTATCGCCGTCAGGGGAAGGGGGCGAAGATTCTGCTCAAACAGGTTCACGACCCGCAGCGCTTCGGCGTGCCCGAGCTTGACGGCGAACGCGTCGTCCGCATCGAAGAAAAACCGCAAACGCCGAAATCCGATTACGCCGTCATCGGCATCTATTTTTTCGACAACACGGTTTTCGACGTTATCAAAACTCTCAAGCCGTCAAACCGCGGCGAGCTGGAAATCACGGACGTAAACAATCATTTCATCAACGAAGGCACGATGACCTGGGGCGAGCTTGAGGGCTGGTGGACCGACGCGGGAACTTTCGAAAGCCTGCTGCACGCCGCAGATTTAGTGGCGAAAACCGGTGCGAATAATCCGGAATTGAGCGCAAAGCAATAAAAATCAGCCGGCTAAAAATTCTTATTGGTCGTAAAGCCCGAGTCCCAACCCGAACTTTGCTGCTGCCCGCCGCAGCGCCATCGACTCGGCATTAGAGGTGGAATCGCCGTACGAATCGAGCGTTTCGTCTTCCTGTCCGGTCGCCTCGCGAAAAACTATGCCTTCGAGACAGAGAATCGAAAGCCGGACGGTTAAGATGACCTTTCCGGCAATCGAATCGATGCGCCGCACCTCATAACACCAGCCGGGCGCGTAATGGTCGAGATATTTAACGGCGTCGTGCCACGCGAGGTAAGTTATTTCCTTGCCGCCCTGTCGGCGTTTGCGAAGATGTTTCTGGGCAATCGGTTTTGATAAATCCTTGACGATTTCGCGGATTGAGCGAACTTCGCCGGTTGAGTCGAGCGGTTGATTTTCAGTTTTTTCGAGTTCCGTACTTGCTTGAGTTGCCATAATTTCACTTCTCCAGTTTTGCTGAAATATGTTTCATCTGTGAAACGATAACAAAGATTTAGTCTCAAATCAAATCTCAAACCGCCAGTAGTGCCGGAATAAACCCAAGTGTCGCAGTCAAAAGTTTCCAGTAATTCCGTGTTTTGGTTATTGAACGCCTACGGCTTCCAGACGGCTAATCTTAAAGAAACACCTTCCGGCAAATAATTAGCAAGAAACTTTGAATCCTTTACATTCTGAGTTATTAAGCCATGATTATGTGCTATTGCGGTTGATATTACAAACAAATCTTCCCAATGTTTATTTTGGTCGGATTTACCTAATCTTGCATAAATAAACGATGCGATTCCGGCAGCTTTCTGGTCAAACGGTAAAATCCGGTGCTGTGAAGTTAATTCATCAATTCTAGCAATATAGATTTTGTATTCGTCCTTTGTAATATTGTTCCTCGAATACTCTTTCTCGACTCCCCATTTTGCTTCAAAAATCGTCATGGCAGGCAACGCGGGAACTCGTTGAGTTTGGGAAAAATAATCAAATATTTTATTCAAGACATACGGCTGGTTTTTTCTCAAGTGAGTAAAGACGCTTGTATCAAAGGCAAGCGGGTATTCAAATGTAACCTCTATTATTGACATTCGGGTTTAATCAAAACCTTTAATGCTCAGTTTGGGACGTTCGGTTATTGATTCTTTTTGTTCTTTAGATAATCCTTCCAAAGTCGAAGCGGCAAGTTTGAAATATCTCTCTAAGAACACTGCATTAAACTTTCCAGTTAAATCAATCAAATCTTGTATAATGGTTTTCCAAGCCCTTTTAGGTAAACCTGGCACATTTAAAGTCTCATATCTGACTTTCCCATTTAAAGATTTGATAATCACTTTGACGGGGTTACCATCAAGTTTAGAAAAGGCTTCTTTTACTTCATCATAATTTTCAACAATTGCTTTTTCGACTTCTATCAAAAACTGTCCCAAGTGCAATTGGTGATTGAAAATTACTCGTATTTCATTCAAAGTTGGAAAAGTAAGATGATAAGAGGTATTTTTTAAGGGCAGATATTTTAAGTTTTCTTCATCGGCAGTTGGAAAAAATGTGAAAGAGTTAACAGTCCATTCAAACTGTCTATCAATAATTGCGTGATAACAGAAAGCAATATTTTCAACTTCTTCACCTGCTATAAATCTTCTCGGAAAAGTCAAAGAAATCTGAAACGCCTTTTCAATCACCATTAATCTATAAGCGAGTTGTCTGTTTTGCAAAATTTCACTAATACTATTGAGTGGCAGCGGAACACTCACACCAACCCAATAATCAATGGATGGAATTTCAATTTTTACTTTATTTGTCAAGCAAAGAATAACTTTGAAGGTTTCAACAGCAAAAGCAGATATTGGAGTATTTTCCTTTTCCTCAAAATACCAATCAACATCAGTAAGTTGAAATCTTTGTTCGTTTTCTAATTCCCAATATCCATTTAATTGCAGATAAACGAAAAAGTAATCACCATATTCAAGCTTAAAGATTATTTTTTCTGAGAATTCATCCCAAATGATATCGGTAATTTCAAACCTAAAAATGTTATCAAAATCTGAAAAGGAAAAATTACAGTAAGACACCTCTGTATCGGCAATTTGTTCAACGGATTGTTTTCGGATAATTCCTGATGATGATATTAAACTACCAGTCTGCCCAAAAGGGATTTGAGTGTTATTAATTTCTGTAAGTGTACTTAAACTCATATCGCTTTTTTTAAAGCAATCATATTTCAAAAGACAGCCAAACTCAATCTCAAACCGTAACGGCTTCGCGGTATTCGCCCCAGACTTTGCGCAATCGGTGTGATATTTCGCCGACGGTGACGTAATTTTCGACCGCCGCGAGAATGGGCGGCATCAGATTTTCGGTGCCGCGCGCGGCTTCTTCGATTTTCGTCAGAGCGCTTTCCGCACGTGCCGCATCGCGGCGTTCGCGGACGGCGCGGACGCGTTCGCGCTGGTCGCGTTCGATTTGGTCGTCGACTTTGAGAATCGGTATACTCACGTCTTCCGGCATCTGGAATTTGTTGACGCCGACGACGATTGCGGCTTCAGATTCGACCGCTTTTTGATAATCGTAAGCGGCTTCCTGAATCTCGCGCTGCGGGTAGCCGTTTTCGATAGCTTTCAGCATTCCGCCCATCGCGTCGATTTTTTCGATGTAATCCGAAGCTTTTGCTTCAAGCCCGTTCGTCAATTCTTCAATCGCATAGCTGCCCGCCAAAGCATCGACGACATCCGCGACGCCCGACTCATAAGCGATGACCTGCTGCGTCCGCAGGGCAATCCGCGCCGCCGTTTCGGTCGGCAGCGAAAGCGCTTCGTCCATCGAATTCGTGTGCAGGCTTTGCGTTCCGCCCAAAACCGCCGCCAACGCCTGAATCGTCGTCCGGACGACGTTTACCTCCGGCTGCTGCGCGGTTAGTGTCGAACCGGCGGTCTGCGTGTGAAAGCGGAGCATCATCGATTTCGGATTGCGCGCGCCGAACCGGTCGCGCATAATCTTTGCCCAAAGCCTTCGCGCCGCGCGGAATTTGGCGACTTCTTCCAGCAGATTGTTGTGCGCGTTAAAGAAAAACGAGAGTCGCGGCGCAAAATCGTCCGTTTTTAATCCGACGCTCAACGCCGCTTCGACGTACGCGATGCCGTCGGCGAGCGTGAAAGCGATTTCCTGCGCGGCAGTCGAACCGGCTTCGCGGATGTGATAACCGGAAATCGAAATCGTGTTCCAGGCGGGAACTTCCCGCGCGCAGTACGAAAAAATATCGGTAATCAATCTTAAGCTGGGTTTCGGCGGATAGATATAAGTGCCGCGCGCGATGTATTCCTTCAAAATATCGTTCTGAATCGTCCCGCTGACTTTATCGAAAGCGACATCCTGTTTTCGCGCAACCGCCAGATAAAGACACAACAGCACGGAAGCGGTTGCGTTAATCGTCATCGAAGTCGAAACCGTATCGAGCGGAATGCCGTCGAGCAGGGTCAGCATATCGTCCAGCGAATCAATCGCCACGCCGACCTTGCCGACTTCGCCCGCCGCCAGCGAGTCATCCGAATCAAGCCCGATTTGCGTCGGTAAATCAAACGCGACCGACAATCCGGTCGTCCCTTGCGAGAGCAAATATTTATACCGCGCGTTGGATTCCCCGGCGGTCGCGAAACCCGCGTACTGCCGCATCGTCCAGAACTTGCCGCGATACATATTCTCACGGACGCCGCGCGTAAAGGGAAATTTCCCGGGCGCGCCAAGCTCGCCCTCATAATCTATTTTTGAGTTTGCAGGATTAAAATCATTCGGCAATTCAATGCCCGAAGAAGTCTCGAATTTTTCGCGTCTTTCAGCCATAATCTGCCGTTAGATTAACAAAAATCGCCGAAGCCCGCACGTCAGTAAGGGCGTAATGGATTCTGAATGCTAAACGCGCCTCGACTCTCGCGCGCCTTCCACATTCGATTGATTTCTCGCGGTTTTTTTATTTATTCCTCGTGCAAAGCGCGCGAACAACGCGTCGTCATCTCCAGATGGATGCGGCGGCGGCGCTCGCCTGTTCTTTCCAACGCTCTTCGTTGACGCCGAACGCGAGCAGCCAGAAGATTTGCAAAGCCGTGGCGACGAGTCCGAGCAGAAAAATGAAGGGCAGTATGCTGTACGCGAGCGGCGTGTACATAAAGCTCAGCCAGCAGACGCCCGCGAGTATTCCGAGCACGCCGAAAACTCGCGGCAGGAAAGTTGATTTGAGAATCAGATAACCTTTCAGAATCGTCGCGAATCCGAAGAAAACGAGCGCGATTGCCGCGCCCTGCTCGTTGATATTGAGAAAGAGCAGCGCGAGCGACTGCGTCTGCGGCGCGCTGAACACTTTCAGATAGGATTCGTCGCGCAGTAGCAGCAGAAGCGGCGCGATAAAAAACAGGCGGGTCAGGATTTTTATGACGCAGCCCGTCAGGCTAAAGAACGCCGCCAGCAGAGAGAGGCTCTTGTTGACGGGTTTGAGCAGGTCGTAAAAAAGCGCGGTCATCGTAATCTGGCACGCCATTTCGATAAGATAGACCGCAAAACCGAGCCGGAAAAGCGATTCGTGATTGACAATGTTCGCGGCGGTCGCCGACGCGTCGGTCGAGACGACGAGATTGCCGGTCACAAAAACTTGCGCGAATATTCCGGCGAGCGTCGTCAGCAGAAAAAACACGCCGGCAGCCCTTGCTTTCGTTCGCGGCGACATTTCCGCAATTTTATTTACCATAACTTTCTCCTTTTCGAGCCTGAAATCGGCGCGCGCGAACAGAGTTCGAATGACGTCGCCAATCACCTTCGATTATCGGTTTTATATTGAATTTATTGCTTTAGTTATTACTAATTTGCCGGCACAAGATTCAACGTCAAGATTTCAATATATGTTCCGAAAAACTTTTCAATCCTATATTCAACCAAACCAAAACCGCGAGAGATTTTGATTTCTCGCGGTTTTTGATTAATATCTTCAAAATATAATCTTCCTATTTGTTATAATTTTTCACGTCAATGAAGAAACAAACAAAGGCAAAACCCTTTCTAAAGTGGGCTGGCGGAAAAACGCAGTTAATCGCCGAAATCGAGCACCGTCTGCCGTCGTTAGTTAGAGAATCTGAATTTACCTATGTTGAACCTTTCGTCGGCAGCGGGGCGGTTTTGTTTTGGATGCTGAATAATTTCCCGAATTTGAAAAAGGCTGTTATCAATGATGTAAACGCCGATTTAATTAATGTCTATAAAATCATCGCCGAACAACCGAAACCGTTAATTGAAGTCCTAAAGGAATTTCAGGATGAATATCACGGATTGGAAAACGACGAGGACGAAAAGAAAGAATATTATTACGTCAAAAGACACCTCTACAATCAACGCACAGAAACGCCGGTAATCCGCGCGGCTTTGTTCATTTTCTTAAATCGAACCTGTTTTAATGGCTTATACCGCGTCAACAAACGAAACCATTTCAATGTTCCGATAGGTAGCTACAAACGCCCGATGATTTGCGACGAACAAAATATTTTAGCTGTCCGCGAAGTTTTGCAAAACGTCGAAATTTTGAACGGCGACTTTGAAAAAAACCTTGAATTTGCTGATAAAAATTCATTTTTCTATCTTGATCCGCCTTACAAACCCTTGAATACAACTTCAAATTTTAATTCATACGCCGAAGATAATTTTAATGATGATGAGCAAATCAGATTAAAAGATTTTTGTGTGAAACTTGATAACAGAAAGAGCAAATGGATTTTGAGTAACTCAGATGTTCAAAGCAACGATTTTTTAGATAATCTTTATAAAGATTTTTTTGTTAATCGAGTTAGTGCTAAAAGAGCAATCAATTCAAAAGCCGATAAAAGAGGTATTTTGAATGAATTACTGGTTACCAATTATCAAACTCAAAACTCTTTTTTATTTGCTGCTTAATTATCTGCTAATTGGGAATGAAGCCTGTAATACTTGAATATAATCTGCTTTATTATTTGTATAATCTAAAAGCATTTTTAATAAATCTCGAAACATATATGCACCTTCATTTCTTTTTTCGTTAATACAAAATAATTCAATAATGATTGCAACATATTCAAGCGAAAGGGTAAATGATTGCTCTATATGGTGAAATTTTTTTGCTATGTATTCAACTGTTTTAAGTTTGTAATCATTTCTATCTTCTGGATTTTCAAAAGGAATAACTGTGTCATAAAATTCAAGGTAATAATTCAAAATTTCATTTACCTCTTCCTTGAATGTATTAATCTTCATCATTAAATCAACAACCCAAAAGATGTGTGGTGGAAGTATAGGTCTTTCTTCAATTCCAGGCTTTAAAACTCTTACTTTAAAGTCAATTTCAGGATGTTGCCCTCTACTTCCTTGAAACATACCAATTATAATTCCATCTTTAGTTACATAAGTATTAATAGCTCTTATGTTAGGCTTACGATTTAATTGCCAAAGTGCGCCGTCATGAAAATATTTTTCGTTATACATCATTATTTAAACCAAGTATGCTTAAAGGAATTTCGTTAAAATAGTAATGACAGCCAACCTCTGTAATATATTCCAAAACATCTTTATACTCCGGCTTTTTAAACCAATCGTTTAGAACATAAACATATTCAACTTTTATGCCTGTATTCGAAAATAATTTTGTATATTGTCTTTTCTTGAAATGACAGGTTTGCAGTTTTTCGTCAACACTTCCAGCCACGACTTGAAATTTCATTTCAACAATAAATAAAATATCTTCAACTAGTATGGCTTCGTCAGGAAGGAGTTTCTTTGAAACATAATTAATGTGGTTTACACCTTTCAATTCGAGCAAATTTTTGTAGAGTTTATGCTTAGAAAATAACTGTGCAACTAACTTTCCATTATAAAAAACTCGGTCGCTTATTACTTCATAATTCGGAAGTTGAGAAATTGCAGTTGAAAGATTAATTTTTTCTTCAAAACGCAATCCTGTTTGGGTATTTGCACCGCCGATGCCGTCTTTAATCATATTTCTAAGAGTTCGGAAATTTTCAGCTCGAAAGTATTAGCGAAAGTTTCGATATTCTTTAAAGAAAGATTTCTTTCGCCTCTTTCTACCATTCCTATATAAGTTCGGTGAAAACCTGTTTTCTCGGCGAGAGCTTCCTGCGACCAGTTTTTCGCTTGTCTAAGGCTTCTTATTCGTTCGCCGAATTTTTTTACAATGTCCGTTTCCACTTGAAATAGATTAGCGATTGCATACAATAAATCTACATACAATTAGTATCATTTCACCAAAAGATGTTATATTTATTGAATGAAAAATTTATCAGTAGTAGACAAAACCCAAAATCAAGCACCGCCAAAATATGAAACTAAATTTTCTGA
Source organism: Pyrinomonadaceae bacterium (assembly GCA_036403375.1). GTDB lineage: Bacteria > Acidobacteriota > Blastocatellia > Pyrinomonadales > Pyrinomonadaceae > JAFDVJ01. The sequence goes on along the minus strand of DASWRC010000003.1, from coordinate 8,712 downwards.
CGAAAATAATTTGCTTACGAGAAGAAGCCATAAGATAAAAATTTTAGTTGATGCTTTGCGGTTGGTTTCTCAGGACAAAGATATTTCAAAAGAAACCTTGATTATTCCAGATGAATGTGAGATTTATGGCTTTTCTGAAGGAAAGCATAATTTGGGAATACTATTACATTTTTTGGCTGATATGTTAGAAGAATAATGACACCTTTTTTCAAGTCAAAAGACGAAAATTTTAATTTGCTTCACGGTGATTCAATTGAACTTTTACCGCAGTTTGAAAAAAAGTTTGATATGGTTTTCGCCGACCCGCCTTATTTTCTTTCTAATAATGGTTTGACAGTTAAAAACGGCAAGGTGCAAAGCGTTAATAAAGGTACATGGGACGTTTCGCCCGGAATACAGGAAATTAATGAGTTTAATTTAACTTGGCTTTCGTATGTCCGCGACATCATGAAGGATAATGCAACGATTTGGATAAGCGGAACGATGCACAATATCTTTTCGATTGGGCTTGTTTTGACGGCTTTGAAGTTTAAGATTTTGAATGTGATTACATGGCAGAAAACCAATCCGCCGCCGAGCTGGGCAAAACGTTCGTTTACGCATTCGACCGAGCAGATAATCTGGGCGCGAAAGAGTGAAAAAGTTCCGCACGTTTACAATTACGAATTGATGAAAAAGATAAATGGTGAAAATGAAATGAAAGACGTTTGGACGCTTCCCGCGATTCAGAAGTGGGAAAAGTCCTGCGGCAAGCATCCGACGCAAAAACCGCTCGGCGTTTTAACGCGCATTATTCTTGCTTCGACGAAACCGAATGCGTGGATTTTAGACCCGTTTACAGGTTCGAGCACAACGGGCATCGCGGCGATTCTGCTTGGCAGACGTTTTTTTGGCATTGATTCGGAAGTAGAATATTTACAACTTAGCAAAAGCCGCAAAATTGAATTGGAAAATCCGCTAATTCAAAAACAATTCTTAGAAAAGATGAGCGGTTTCGACATAAACACAAAACTTTCAAATGTGTTAATCGACGAGCGAGTTAATATAAAAAATATGGAAAATTTTTAAAAACCTATTGCTTTATTTCGCGATTTATTTTATATTTTTCGTGAATTTTATTTGAACCTTTGATTCTTGTCATTTCCCATGTTAGGGACAAGCATTAACTCCCGGCAAAAAGTATCAGAGGGAATCGGCTTTTATGCTCGATAATGCGGCGGATTTCGTGAAGGATTCGCCGGGGGATAAAACCGCGAAAGCGTTTACGAATACAATCGCCGAGATTCAGGCGCTTGTCGGACAGCAGGGTTCGCAAGCTTTCGGGCAGAATATCGGCATCAAGGACGATGAACTTGCCGGGCTTATCAGGATACTGCAAAAGATGAATCGCGCGGCAAAGGCGATGGCGGAAGATATTGACGGCGCCGAAGACCTTTTCCGGATGCCGCGCCGCCGTTCCGAAGCCGTCTGGCTGGCGACGGCGCGCCTTTCATAGCGATTCCGCACCGTTTGAAGCGCAGTTTCAGGATTATGATTTACCTGCCGCGTTTCGCGCCGATTTGCTCGCGCAGATTGCGGCGGTCGAAGCGGCGGGAGCTTCTGCCGACGTCGCCGTAGAACATAGAGGCGGCGCGACCGGCGGGCTGGTTGCCGCGATTCAGGAAGCCGGAAAGCTCGCGCGCCGTTTGAACGCCATCGTGCTGAACAAATACACCGACAAACCGCAAAAGCTCGCCGCGTGGGCAATCGCTTCGCATCTCGAAGCCGCGCCGCAACGCAGTCAGACAGGCGGAAATAACCCGCCCGCTGCCTCTCCGGCGACACCTTAAAGTAATGGAAAACGGAAAATGGAAAACGGAAAATTAAAACTCCTTCCATTTTCCGTTTTCCATTTTTTTAGTGTCTAAAACTTGAAAGTTTTTCGTGCCTCGCGTAGCATTTCAAATAACAAATGAATCTCGACCAAAAAGCAAAAGACGCGGTACAGAATTTGAGCGATGCGATAAATTCGGCGGTTGAAAAATCGTTCGCCGTCCGCGACGCCATCGAAAATTTGCGCGAGCTCGGTTACGAACCGGTGCTGACTCTCAAACTCGAAATCGGACTCCAGGAAATGGGCGCGGCGAGCGCCGGAGAAGATTTTACCGAAGACCTCGAACTCCGGCTGACCGACGACGATGTACGAACTTTGCAGAGAATGAAAATCCGTTTTTGAAGTGGAAAATGGAAAGTGGAAAATGCAAAATTAAAACTCTTCTCATTTTCCATTTTGCATTTTCCACTTTCCATTGATGAACTACTACAATTATTTTACCGAAATTGAAGAAACATTTATCCGTCGTCGCGGGAAGAATCTGCTGCTCTCGCCGCTCGATTGGGCGTTGATTGAATCGTGGCAGGAACGCGAGGTGCCGCTTCACATCATTCTGCGCGGCATCGAGCGCGTGTTCGATACCATCGACAAACAGCCCGCGCGCAAGCGCTCGGTTAAAAGCCTGTTTTACTGCAAGGAAGAAATCGAAGCGCAGTTTGCCGAATGGCTCGAATCGCAGGTCGGGAAAAACGGAGCCGAGAGTCCGGAGTCCGGGCTTCAGAGTTCTCCGGCTGACGGACAACCGGCAAAGAACGAGTTGTTTTCGCGCGAAGCGATTGAAGCGCATCTCGAAGAGGTTTCGGCTGATTTGTCGCAGGCATTGAAGGCGGCAGAAAACGTCGAGCTGCGCGAGACGCTGGAAAGAGTTTTACACCGGCTGGCGGAATTGGCGGGAAATTACGAATCGGCGGAAAAACTGGAAGAATCTTTGGAAAAACTGGACGCCATTCTGGACGAAAGTTTATTAAAAGCGGCGGAAACCGATGATTTGAAAGCCGAGACGGCGCAGCAGCTGGCGTCTTATAAAAACAAGATGGAGCGCGAAGTTTTCGAGCGCACGCTCTCATTGATGATTCTGAAAACGTTGCGCGAACGTGCCGCGCTGCCGCGCCTGAGTTTGTTTTATTTGTGATTTGTGTTAATTTTCAGCCCTGAAACCAAATCAGAAGGAGAAAATTATGAACAAACTGCACGTTAAAAAACTAGGTGTTTTGTCGATTGCCAAAATACAGGCGGTCGTCGGCGCGATTGTCGGACTGCTCATCGGAATTTTGTATTTCATTATCTTTGCCGTTTTCGGCGCGGTGATAATGGGACTGGCAGGCAAACAGGGCGCGGCGGCGGGCGGCATTACGATTGTTTACGGCATCGCCGCTTTAATCGGCTTCCCGATTTTTTACGGGATTTTAGGTTTTGTCGGCGGCGCGATTGTTTCACTGATTTATAATCTAGTCGCCAAATATATCGGCGGAATCGAGTTTGAGGTTGAAAACGTCTATTGAGTAGAAAAGAGAGCCGGCAGGATAAACTTTTAGAAGTCACCATCAAAAAAATCGTCCCGAACGGGTTCGGTCTCGGGTTTGCCGAAGGCTTGACGGTCTTTGTCTCGCTCGCCGCGCCCGGCGACCGGCTTCGAGTAAAAATCACCGAGCAAAAAGGCAAAACGGCATTTGCCGAAATAGTCGAAATCCTTGAACCTTCCGCGGACAGAATCGAGCCGCCGTGCGTTTATTTCGGGCGCTGCGGCGGCTGCGATTTTATGCAGTTAAACTACGCGGCGCAGCTTCGCGCGAAGGCGGAAATCGTGCGCGACTCGCTGACGAGAATCGGCAAAATCAACTACCCGCAGGAAATCAAAATCATTCCGAGCCCGCAGCCTTTCCGGTACCGCGCCCGCGCGCAGTGGCATCTCGATACGCGCCGCCAGAGAATCGGTTATTTCCGCCGCAACTCGCACGACGTAATCGATGTCGAGAATTGCCCGATTATCACGGACGAGCTGCAGGAAACTCTGGAAGAAATTCGCGCTTCTGTCGAATGGCAGAGCTTCTGGTCGGAACGCGTCGAAATCGAAGCCGCCAATTCGGGCGCGCAGGTTTCCGTCTATTCGTCGGAAATCGTCGAGCCGACAGTCGAGATTTATTTTGCGCTTCACGAAAACCGGTATTTTTACGACGCGCGCAGCTTTTTTCAGGGAAATCCCTTTCTTATCGAAGCACTCGTCGGCGAGGCTTTGCAGGACGCGGAAGGGACGCAGGCGCTCGATTTATACTGCGGCGTCGGGCTTTTTACATTGCCCCTGGCGCGCCGGTTTGAAAAGGTTTCCGGCATCGAGGCAAGTGAAAAATCGATTGCCGCCGCGCGTAAAAATCTCGAAAACGCGCGGCTCGAAACGGCGGAAGTTTTCGCGGACGCGGTCGGCGATTGGCTCCGCGAAAATGCGGCGCTTCTAAAAGACATCGACTTTATCCTGCTCGACCCGCCGCGCGCCGGAGCCGAGCGCGAGACCATCGAAAGTATTCTGAAAATCAAGCCGAAACACATCTCGTACGTTTCGTGCGAGCCTTCGACGCTGGCGCGCGATTTGCGAATTTTATGCGACGGCGGCTACCAAATTCAATCGATTGCCGTCCTCGATTTGTTCCCGCAGACGCATCACGTCGAAACGGTTGTTCATTTGAAATAACGTGGATTGTGAAATGTAAAAGAGAACGCAAATTAGTAGAAGAGAATGCAAATCTGTAAAAGAGAATGTGAATATTTTTCTTTGCTTTTTCTAAAATCTCTTAAAATTAAAACAATTCGCTCCAGTCGTGTCACTGTTCGTTAAGAAAATCAAGCACGATTTAAACAAAAACATTGTCTCATTGCACAATCGATTCGAGATCGAAAGTAAACTCGCAAAACACTTTAACCTAACATCGTAAGTTGATCGGTTAATCTGATATTTCGAACATTAAAATACAAGCAACTTCTGCGATAACATCCGGTTTATGCGCCCGTGCCGGCAATCGGCGCCCTGCTGATTTGTGTGACAGGCGGGGCAAAATCAGGCAAATTGGCGAAGGGGGAGCGAATTGTTGCATTGTCATTTCCTGACACTTCTATTGCATGGCGACGTGAGAAGGAGTCGAAGTCATGATTGCCGTTGACCCAATCCTCGAATTGCATTCCCAAAGGAAGCTGTCCATGAGCCTTTACGGCAAAATAGTCACGTTCAGAATTGATAATCTTACATAAAATCGCATCCAGGCAATTCAGCTGGTCAAAGCTCAGCTCGTGCGACGGATTCACTTTGTATGCATGTACCTTATCCCAGAACTGACCTCCAATATAACTCGTTCCATACTTCGCAGCATATTGTTCGTAGTTATCAGCAAGCTCCGTTCCCGGATACATCATGACCGGTCCTGCCGAAATATGGTTGATTGCTTCACGCTGTCTGAGTATGAAATTCAAGGTTTCCCCTAAAGTTTGTGGCGATTCGCCTGCATGATTAAGTAAATTGACCTTCAGAACAACTTTGTCGAATTCCGACACGCGCGCGATGAATTTCTCGGCTTTCGCCAAATAACGCTCCGGGTCCTGATATGTTTTGTTCATTCGTTGGATCATCGTGGGGCTTGCGCTTTCAAGTCCGATGTCCAGTACAGACATTCCAGCCTCAGCCAGTTTGGGAATATAGTCGACTACAGGCGAATCGACGCGTGTTTCCGTTCGCCAGCTGACACCGTTCAGTCGTCGTTTGATCATTCCCTCTGTCAACTGCTCGATCTCGCTTCTCTTGATACCAAAAGTCGAGCAGGTAAAATACATGCGCATATCTTCAGGACGCATTTTATAAGTAGAAATGATATGCTCAAGCTCATCAAGAAAACGGTCAACGCTTTTGAATCTGACCTTACCGTTAAACATCATGGGGTCAGTGCAGAAATTACAACTCCAGGGGCATCCTCGGCTAAACTCAATTTCCGGACAGTACAATTTGAAATTAGGAAGAAGATTGTAGTTTATATGTCCGATGTCGTCTAAGTTTACGCGCGGCGCGCAAAGGTTGCGCTGGTCTATGATTCTTCCGTCGATGCGGGCAACTGTGGCAGGTACTCCGACAGGTTGCTTCCCTTTAAAGTAATGAGATATGACCTGAAGCGCACCCTCTTCGCCTTCGCCGCAAATGATGCAGTCCAATTCAGGAATCTCTTCAAGCGCCGTCAAGGGAATTGCCGAGAGATGTTGTCCGCCGCCGATCAGACGTATGTTGGGATCGATATCTCCTATGGCAGCACAATAACGTCCGATATTAATGTAGGAGTAACAGGAAACAGAGGAAAAGCCCACCAGCTTAGGCGCGCGCTGCCTGACTGCGTCCGTTAATTCCTCAAAGTGGTTATCTGTGCCGACCAAATCAAGAATTTCAACATTCAATCCCCGATTTTCGAGGTATGAGCCGACCGAAAGCAGTCCAAGATTGACGACCCACTCACGGTCGCGCAAATCCGCTGCTTTTTCCGAAATTAAATCTACCGGGTAAGATTCGTTGGGATAGGATACATCCGGACTTACTAAAAGCACGTCAATCATGAACAATCACCTCTCAATACATTTAAATAGTTTATATGCGCAATTTATTTAACATTTACAGATTTCATTTATTAACGGCAACATAACCATAATTCCCAAATACGATTTTGGAAGTCATCGTATAATTTGCACCGAAATCTGCTAAAAATATGTGGTCGCGCTAACTTATCGACCCAACAGGAAAGATGCTTTGGGCTATTTAACAGCTTCTATAAATAGTGAAAAGTGCTGATCGTTATTTTTTGTCGAAGCATTATAACCAAAATCATCTACCTGTAATTCCGAATGCATGCTCTCTTGAAACTTGCATTCTTTAGTTTCCCTAAATCCTGCGCTCAACAATAGATTACTTAATGTAGTGGAGTCGTAACCAAATTTATGATTAAAGTTCAACATTTGAGGACCTGCTCCGCAAAACAGCAAAATATAATCTAATGTTGCAATTCCATCACTCATGAACCCCTGACTTAAAGGATAAAATTTATGACGGGAGTCAAAGAATTCCTGATCTTTTTCTGCGTATGCGATTAACAGTTTTCTAATATCAGGAACAACGAATCTAACGGTTCCGCCTTTAGCGAGGATTCGGTAAACTTCGCGAAGGAACACAGGAGCCTGGTCGCTATATCGAAGATGTTCGACTAAGTGTGCGCAATAGAGATAAGCCGCACTCTCGTCTGGAAGCGGCAAACCCCAATTGACATTCATTGCGAGGTCCGCGCCGCCGGCATCAATGTTAATCCAATCTTTGAGAATATGGTCGGCAGCCCCGATGTGAACTTTCAACCCTTTAGATTTTTCATCGATACCGAGGGATTTAATTTGCTGTTCGACGAATAACTGCCGTTTATCTTTGAGGGCGCTGTAAACATCCCAAAGCTCTTTTTCAACGTTGATGAGACTCTTTCTGATGTTCGGAAGGTCAAGCTTTTTATGCGGGTCGGCTTTCGCTCCGCGACTCGTGGTTTGCGGAAACTGTTCTAACACGGAGAGATCATCGAAAATTATGTCGATCAGGTTTATGATATTCCGGAGCACATTCTCATTCGGCGCGTCCCGAGTAATTACCGGCTCCTTCCTGATAAATCTTTCGTTACTGCACGGATCAATCCATTTAAGACGTGATAAATCATATTCTTGATGCTTTTCCGGTTTGATCACGTCATTGTTTTTGATGCGATTATCGGTACTCATAATTTTAACACTAGTTCTTAAAGTTCCTCGCTTATTGAGCTCTCAGAGCTCTTCTTTGATCCCCTGACTTACAAATTCTGATGCCCGCTTATACGATCATCCTCGACCCAAAAAGCTTACGGAGCTTGACTCGGATATCCAGAGGGATAGTGGATAAAGTAGGCGTATCAAATTCCTGATCGTAGGGCAGCTCTTGAAACAGCTCCTGAGAAAGTTTGCCGGCTCCTCTCAGAATGTCCTGACCTGCTCCGGGATATGCATCGACCAACATCTGGGCGAGGTAGTAAAAATATGCGCGACCGTACATTTTGCTGGGATATCTGGCTTCGTAGTTCTCAAGCGAATACTTCGGATAGCATCCGTCAATGATAGCTTTAGGAGTCAGCCACAGCGGATACAAGATGTCAACTTTCCCCATTCGACCACAAGGCTTGGGAAAAGGTACTTTTCCTGCGCAAAAATAGTAAAGAACGTCTGATAGACAGTCTTCCAGATTGCTTCCGATAACAATTTTATTACCTCCTGCTTCAATCGCCGCCGATTCGAGCACTCTCCTCACTCCATAAACCCCGAGCACCTCCAGATCATCTCCCGGAAACGCCCGTTCAAACGCTGTGACCCAATCTCTTTGAGGATCAGCAAATCCCAGAATTTTTGCGGTTTCCTCATCCGAAACAGTTCGCAAAGAGAGCCCGTGTTCGGCACAGATTGTTTTAGCCCTGTTGACACCCTTATCCCAGTCAGGAATTCCGAGCATCATGACCGGAAGTATATTTTTTTTCGAGATCAGTCCCGACTTGACGATTGCACCCAATAAAGCATTGCTGTCGCCGCCGCCGCTTATTCCTATTACTAATGGTTCATCTTTAATTTCAGATAATAGAAGGGCATCCCTGACCTGAGCGGCAACAATCTCCTGCGCATCTTCGGGACCAAGAAGTTCAGTTACAAAACCCGTTGTGCCGTCTGCTCCGCTTAGCCTGGTTCTTATCCAGGTTGAGGCTTCTGCTCTCTCCCGAACAATATCTTCCCCTCCCAAAAGAGCATAGTAATCAATATTCCTG
>DASWRC010000002.1:0-86937 GCA_036403375.1 Pyrinomonadaceae bacterium | reverse complement strand
CGAGCGGAAGGTCATCTTCGGATTATGTTTGCTCATCACTTTCGTAATGGCTGCCGTTAATGTCGTCTTCCCGTGGTCGACGTGCCCGATCGTTCCGATGTTCACGTGCGGTTTGCTTCTGTCAAATTTCTCTTTGCTCATTTCTTATTATCTATTCTCCAGTCGAACTATATATAACTCTTATAAATCTTGGTATTGAAACTCGGAAGTAGTTTGCTAAAAACTACTCATATAAATAGCCCCAATGTTCTTTTGCGTGGCAATTAGCGCAAATCACTTCACATTTAGCAATTTCCGCCAAAATTCGTTCTTTGCTGTATTTTCCGCGTCTGAACATACTGACGGAAAATTCCTTTTCGCTCGGATTCCGATGATGAAACTGAAGAGTCGCCGGATGCGTTTCAGCACATCTTGAACACGACAATTCTTTTTTATATTCGTTGAGCCACGCCCCAACTTTTTCAAGATACCGCTTATTCTTTTCTTTTTGCTTTTCAAGCAAATGTTCGCGGTTCTTTTTATAATACTCTCTATCGTAGGCTCTTAAATATGCCTTTTGAGTCTCAACATCTTTGTAGGGCATTAAATGCTCCTAACAACCTAAATAAGCTCTCGATGAGGATTGAACTCATGACCTCATCCTTACCAAGGATGCGCTCTACCACTGAGCTACGAGAGCATATACTTTAAGTTTTCAAAAAATTTGGAGCGGGAGACGAGACTCGAACTCGCGACATTCAGCTTGGAAGGCTGACGCTCTACCAACTGAGCTACTCCCGCCCGTTTGAGATTTTTTTGCGAAAATCTCAAAAGTTAAATTTTATGGTGCATGGGGTAGGATTTGAACCTACGTAGGAAATTAATCCGTCGGGTTTACAGCCCGATGCCATTGACCGCTCGACCACCCATGCAAATATTCTTACTGATTGCTACTGGCAATTTTTTAAGTCGCTTAGCAAAAGTGCTATATTAGCGAAAAAATTCTCGACTTGCAAGTTGTCTCGAAAACTTTCTTTCGCCGATTGCATTCTGCCGGAAACCTGCCTGTTTGCCGTCAAAATCTGTGCTTTTCTGATTCTACTTGGTCGCGCTTTAGATTGAAAGCAGCCATCAAAGCCCAGAGATTCACGAAACCGAATTTTGTTCAATTTTCAGTATAACTTGTGTTATTCCTTAGTTTAGAAACTTAAAGTTTTCTCCATTTTTTTGGAGATTGGACCTTCAACGCCCAAAAGCTTTCAAAAACCCATTCGACCTTAAATTTTATAAAACCGTTTCTGTTCAAACTTCCGAAGTTCGTCTCATTTTACTTTTTCGAGGGAATAAGCCTTGCGCTATTTAACTGCGTGATTATGCCGAAAAACATTCGACAAACAGCGATTCGGCACAAATCCCAAAATTTGAATAAAAGAACAAGGAGTATGTTTACAAATGCCGTCTGACGGTTTTCCAGCGGGCAAAAAGCATTTTGTAAAGGGTAATAAAAATGAAAAGAAACATATTTTTTCCATCGACGGTTTTACTCATTATTCTGATTGTGAGCGCGAATATTTCGGCGCAGGAAGTCAGAGGTGAAATTCAGGGAACGGTACGCGACCCGCAGGGCGCGGTAATTCCTAACGCAACAATTACAATTACGGGAACCGACGTCGGCTTTACCCGCACACAGACGACCGATGAAGAAGGATTCTTTCGCTCGCGCGAAATTCCGCAGGGAATTTATACCGTCGCGGTTGCCGAAACCGGCGGATTTGCCGGGCAGAGCAAACAAAACGTCCGCGTGCTTATCGGCAACGCGACGACCGTAGATTTTGATTTGGCAATCGGTACCGGAACGGCGGTTGTCGACGTGCAGGCGGAAGGCGGCGCGGCGACGGTCGATGTGACCGAAACCCGTGTGCAGGAAAATATCACGCGCGAGGAAATCGAAACGATGCCGAAAGGCACGACTTTTTCCTCGCTTTTGCGCACCACCGCCTCAACGCGCGTCGAGCCTCTGTCGGGACAGTTTCAGGTCAACGGCGGTTCGGGCGCGGAAAACAGTTTTGTCGTGGACGGTCAGGAAGTAACCAACTTTCGCACCGGCGCTTTGAATACGAACAACGATCTTCCTTATCAATTCGTCCAGGAAGTTCAGGTTAAATCGAGCGGCTTCGAAGCCGAGTTCGGCGGCGCGACCGGCGGCGTCGTGAGCGTCGTCACCCGCAGCGGGACGAACGATTTTCACGGCGAATTCGGCATCCAGTTCGCGACTTCTAAATTAAACGCGCGTCCGCGCCCCGTGCTGGTCAATACTTTAACGGGAACGGGCACGACCGGACAATTTGTCGAATATTTTCAACCGCAGCAAGACGTCGGGACGAATACGTTTCCAGCCGCGATGCTGAGCGGTCCGATTATTCGCGATAAGGTTTGGTTTTTCGGCATTTACGCACCGCAATATCTGTCCGCGACCAGAACGCAAAACTTCGTCACCGGTTTCGGAGCCACCCGCCGTCCTATTATAGAAACGGATTTACCGGTGTTTTTACGCGGCAGAGGATTAACCGAGCCGCAGCAGTATCAAGCCAAGCAGACTAACGAATACGCTTTGCTGAGAATTGATGCCAATCCGACCGAGCAAATTCGCTTAACGGGAAGCTTTACCTATAATCCGATTATCCAGAGAGGACTTTTTGCCGGCGGCGCGGGCATTACGACCGCGTTTCAGCCCGCCGCGACTTCGACCTTAATCGGCACGCCATCGTTCGGTGAATTCGGCGGCTCCGTCGGTCTTCTTGCCGGTGCGGAGCTGGCGGCGCGGCAGGACGGACGGCAAAACGCGAACAACACGCGATTTGAAGCCGTCTGGTCGCCGACGAGCAGCTTTATCGGAACATTTCGCTACACGCACGGTTATTTAAATGAAACGCTCGGTTCGTATTTTGTTCCGAACACCACGAGATTTCGCTGCCGCACGGGCGGCGCGACTTTCTGCGGCGCAGCGGGATTTCAAAACACGACGAACAATTTTCAGGTCGAAAGAGATGCTTCGACGCGCGATACGTTCGACGTTATCGCGAGCTATCTGACCGGCGACTTCTTCGGTCATCACGAGCTCAGAACCGGCTACCAGTTTCTCAAAATCAGAAACGAGGTCAATCAGGGTTATGCCAATACCGGCATTGCCAATCTTTATTACGGGCAGACGACTTTCAACAATTTCAGCTGCGCCGGTTTCACGCCGCCCGCTAATATTACGCCGCTGCTTCCCGCCAACCAGCTCGCCGGTCTCGGCTGCCTGGTCAGATTCGGCACGCGCGGCGAAGCGAGCAACCGTAATCAAGCCATCTTTCTTCAGGATAAATGGCAGCCGACAAGTCGCCTGACAATCAATCTCGGCGTTCGCTCCGAGCAGGAAAATCTGCCTGCCTTTAACGGTCAGCAGACTAATCTTAAATTCAGCTTTCTCGACAAAATCGCGCCGCGTCTCGGGGCGGCTTTCGATTTGACCGGCGACGGCAAGACGAAAATCGGCGTTTTCTACGGTTGGTTTTACGATCGTCTGAAATTTGAGCTGCCGCGCGGAAGCTTCGGCGGCGATTTTTACCGCGTCGATTTCTTTGAAATTCCGGCAGCTAATTCCGCCTACACGAACTTCACGCCCGCGAACGTCGTCGGCAGTTTCGGCGACCCCATCGGCGGCGCCTGTCCGTCGGGCGGTTTACCGGCAAACGCCGGTTATAGAACGCGCTGCCAAATCGATTTCCGCGTTCCGTCAAATTTACCCGGTCTCGTGCTGGCAAACGGCGCGCCTTTGCAGCCCGGAGCGGTTGACCCGAATTTGAAACCGTTTCGTCAGAGCGAATTTACGGTCGAATTCCAGCGTGAAATAGTCACCAATTCGGCTTTAACCGCGCGTTATCTTTTCCGCAATGTTGATAACGCGGTTGAAGACGCCGGATTTTTAACGCCGACGGGCAGCGAATTTTATATCATTGCCAACCCCTGCGAAGGACTCCATTTGCAGCGCGCGCAGGAACTCGGTATAAATACCTGCGCGAAACCGCAGCGCCGTTACGACGCTCTTCAGGTCGAATTCGACACGCGGCTTATTTCGCGTTTGAACCTGAATGTAAATTACACGTTCAGCCGGCTCTTCGGTAATTATTCGGGACTGGCGAGTTCGGACGAACCGAGCGCGACCGGCACGGGTCGGCTTTCGCCCGGCGTAAATCGGTTCTTCGATTTGCCGTTCGTCGGTTTTACCGCCAGCGGACAGCCCGACAACGGACGGCTCGCGACCGACCGACCGCACGTCTTTAAGGCTTCGGGAAATTACAGCTTCGACTGGTGGGGCAGCACAATGAACAGCACCGATTTTTCGTTCTTTACGACCTTTCAATCGGGGACGCCGATTACGACGTTCGTTGACGTTTTCGGCTTGCTGATTCCCGAAACGCGGCGCGGCGATTTGGGACGCACGGAAAACTTTACGCAGACGGACATGAATCTAACGCATCGCATCCGTTTCGGACGCGATAACCGGTTTGCGGTCGCGTTCGATTTCAACGTGCTCAACGTATTTAACGAACATAACGTTTTGTTCGTCTCGAACAACCGCACGAGCCCTTTTTATGCGCTCGGCTACGAGGAAGTCGTGCCGACCGCGCCGGGTGCGACGCCGAACTTCGTGCAGGCATTTAATACCCTGACTTCGCAAGGCGTCCTGACGCAGCTTAACGAATCGATCGCCGCCGACCCCGGCTTTAATCTGGAACAAAGCTACGGCTTGCCGAGCGTTTTCCAGGTGCCGCGTTCGGTACGCTTTGGATTTCGTTTAGTTTTCTAGATATCCTTTTACCCCCGACCCAAAAGCCTGTCCTTCGCGACAGGCTTTTTTCTTGCGCGAAATTTGTTTTTCTCGGTATTCGAGCCGACAGATTAACGGTTTGAATTTTGGGATTCTGTCCGTAAAGCAGGAATTCTGCAATTAATAAATTTATAAACAGTGGAAGTCATCATGAATCATAATTTATCTCTAATCAAAGCTTTAATCACCACGCTTCATCTGGAAATCGACACGCTCGAAAACGAAGCGAACATTTTAGACAACGAGCAGCCGGTCAACTTAACCGAAAAAGTGCGCGAATATGAAATTAAAATGATACGCGCCGCGCTCATTCAAACCGGCGGCAACCAGCGCCGTGCAGCCAAGCTGCTGAAGCTGAAAACCTCGACGCTGAACAATAAAATCAAGCAGTACCAAATCGACTGTCTGCGCAGCAACCCGCCCGGGGCGGAGACCATTCATTGAGATTCCAGATGTACGGCAAACTGAAGTTTGTCGTACATCTCTTAAAGTTTTTTAGGATTCTTTGTTTCCAGAATTGCCTTTCGCGCGCGGGTGAAATTTCTCGTAAGTTTGCTTTAGGTGCGAATCGGCGATATGCGTGTAAATCTGCGTCGTCGAAATATCGGCGTGCCCGAGCATCTGCTGGACTGAGCGGACATCGGCGCGGTTTTGTACGAGATGCGTTGCAAAACTATGCCTCAAGGTGTGCGGCGAAACGTCTTCCAAGCCGATTTTCGCGGCGTATTCCTTGATAAAGTTAAAGATCACCTGGCGATTGAGCGGTCGCCCGAGCGGCGTCACAAAAAGATTCCGAACCGCAACGTTTTCCTTTTTGCGCCTGAGCACAAGATAGCTTCTCACCCATTCGACGGCGCTTTTGCCAATCGGGATTTTACGCGTTTTGCCGCCTTTTCCCTTGCAGGTCAGAATTCCCGAGTCGAGTTCGGCATCCGGGATTTTCAAATCGACCGCTTCCGAAACGCGCAAGCCGCAGGCGTACATCAATTCCAGAATCGCGCGATTCCGCAAGCCGGTTTCCTGCGAAACGTCGGGCACGAGCAGAAGATTTTCGACTTCCGCCTGATTCAAAAACTTCGGCAGATAAATCCCCTTCTGCGGCGCGGCTAAATCTTCCGCCGGATTTTTCGCGATGTGCCCGTCAAACATCAAAAATTTATAAAACCCGCGCAGCGCGCTGACCATCCGGCGCTTCGAGTTTTCCGACAGATTCTCGCTCGCCAAGTCAATCAGCCACTCGCGCAAATCCTTTCGCGTCAATTTCAGCAAATCGAAACCGTTTTTTTCCGTCCAATTTTTGAGCCGCGCCAAATCGCCCTCGTAGCTTTCCAGAGAGTTTTTCGCCAATCCCTTTTCGACCTGCAAATAAAGCAGATACTCGCGCACGAAATCACGTTTTTTCGGAAACTCGTCTGACATTTTGATTAACGGCGGTCGAAAGAAATAAAGGCACAAGCGCCGAAGCTGTGCCTTCATCTTAAAAATAAGTAGTTGAAAAAGCAAGAAAAATTTGAATTCCGCTATTTGCGGTAACCATCTGCATAACTCGTGCAGCCTGGTTTGAAAAGCGTTTCTTTGTTCTCCTCTAACTCGTTTTTCGCGTTCCGGCGAGATATATTCCAACTGCGAAAATCCTGCTTTTCTCCAAACACCGATTTGTAGCGTTTTTGATACAGAACCCGTATGACTCCGCATTGCTGGTCGAACTTCATCGACGACAAATTTTCTAAAAGCACCGGAACGGCATCGTCGCTTAAATTGGCGTTGTAATACGCGTCGAACGTGCGTCCTTCCTTCATCAGACGAATATTCGTGCGCGCGATGTAATCGTCGGGATTGACGAAATGCAGAGCGCCCAGCATGACAATCGCCGCCCAGAGCGCGCCCCATGCGAAACGTTCACGCGCGCCGCGCAGAACCGTTAACGCAAACCAGACGAAAACAACGCCGAGCCAAATCATCACGACCATCGGATAAAACCTGACGGTCGTTAAACCGTAACCGAGATTGCCGGTCAAAATAAACAATCGCTGCGCCGCCGAAATCATAATCACAAATAGCAGCGCGATTTGAATTCCGGCGAGCACGCGATAGATTTTTTCGTTGACGGGCGAATCTTTTCGCAGCAGCCAGTGCGACACGAGCAAAATCGGCAAAACGAGCGCGGCAACCGTCACCAGCTCGCCGAAACCGCGCCGCGCGTATTCCGCCAGCTTGAAATCCGGCGTGTTCTGCACCAGCTCGAAGCCGCCGAAAAGATATGGAATCTGGACGATGACAAAGCTCAGAAACAGCAGATTTATCAACCCCAGAACAACCGAAAGCTCAATCGCGCCGAGCGTGAAAACTTTCGGCAGCACGGAACTATCCAGATTTTGCCAATTCCACGGCTTTTTCTCTTCCGTTTTCGGTTTTTCTTCCGGTTTCGGCGGCTCTTCGTCCTTTATTTCCGTGACGCTCAAAACCTGCGGCTTGATTTCGTCTTTCGGTTCGAGAAAAGTCTCGGCGACGTCATTTGAAAAATTTTCAATCAGCGTACCGCGCAAATAGCCGGCAATCGTCCACGAAAAAAATCCGACAAAGAAAATATGCGACACCACCACGTCCGGCTGAATATTTAGCGTTCGTTCGACGATGCCTTGGAAAACCGCGTCCGCCGCCACGAACAGCGCACCGAAAATCAGCAAAATCGGCGCGGCAATCAAAAACCCGCGCAAAACCGCAATCAGATGTTTCGACCAGCCGGTCTGCGGAATCGTTTTCCACCCGATATCGCCGAAAAGGAGAAAAAACGGCGCGAAAGCGGCGCTGATGCCCGACCATATAAAGCCGATGATGTAATGAAAAACGCCCGCCAGCGGCGTCTTTATATTCAGCGCGGGCAGCGTCAGAATCGCTAAAATGGTCAGAATCGCGAGCGTGTCGAAAGCTTTCAATTCCATCGAATCGCGCCAGACGAACATCGCCGCAAAGAAAACCATCGCCGCATTCAGCGCAACGGTCTGCGCGTTCCAAAACTCGCGCTTGCGGCGCAAAACCAGCATCGCAAACGCCGCCGTGAGCGCGCCGATAAACAATAAAACATTTAATCCCCAGGGCATCTGGCGAAGCAGGACATCGCCCAAAACCCCGAGCAGAACAGCCGCCTGCAATATTTCCAAACCCGTTTTTGTTCTTTCATTCATAAAAATAATTCCAATTTCAAATTTCAAATTTCAAATTTTCGATAACCGCCGACCAAACCTTTTTTGACTTCGACATCGGGAAACGAACCGCGCCCGAAAAAAACGTGCCGCGCGAATTTTTGTCCGAATCCGCCGCGTAAAAACGTGAAAGCAATTTCCAGAAATCGCTGGTTCATGAAGGTTTTGATAATCCGCCGCATCCACAGCCGCGACACGAAGCGGGCGCGAAACAAATCGCCGGAAAATCCTAATAAAACTTTCGGATTACCGGTTTGCAGTCGCTCCCAAACAATCTGCGCCGCAAAGCGCGACAATCGCAGCGCCGGGTCTAATCCGCCAGCCGTGAGCGGCGAAACCGCACCCGCCGCGTCGCCGATTAAAAGCCCGCGCTCGTTGGCGATGCGCCGCAGAACGCCGCCGACCGGAATTCGCCCGCCGCGCGTTTCCGCTAATTTCGCGCCGCCTAAATCAAACAGCTTTTTCGTCTTTTCCCTGAACGATTTTAAGGCTTCGCGCGGGTTGAAGTTAGCGGCGTAGCCACCGACGCCGATGTGGATTTCCTCACCGTCGTCCGCCATCCACGCCAAATATCCGGGCGCGAGCTCGGCGTCCAGAAAACAATGCAGGCGCGGTTCGCAATTTTCCGAATTTTCGACGTGAAAAACTTCCTCGTAGCCGACAATCCATTCCTTGTTTTCATCCAGCTTCAAATCTTTCGCGACGCGCGACGCAGCACCGTCCGCGCCGATGAGAACTTTTGTTCCGACTTCAAACGCCGTACCGTTTTTTTCGAGTTTGACGATTGATTCATTTTGCCAAGCGTTTGTCGAGATATAGCGCGTTGCATTTGAAAATTCGACGCCGTTTTCCAGGCATTCATGCAGCATTGATTCGTACAACGCGCCCATTTTGCCGACGCGGAATTCGTCTTTTTCGCTTTCGATATGAACGGCTTTGAGCTGCGGCGAGTAAAGCGTCACGTTTCGCACGGCTTTCCCCAAAGTTCCGGCTGGAAAATCGAAATCTTCCAAAGTTTTCCGCACGAAAATTCCGGTCGTGTGAACACCGCGCGTTAAATCGTTTTTGCGGTCGACGAGCAAAATTTTTGCGCCCTGCCGCGCTAACAGTTTGGCGCATTGCAGTCCGGCAAGCCCCGCTCCGATAATTACGACATCAAACGTTTTCATAAATTTTAATCCCTAAAAGGATACGACTTATTCTCGATACTTTCGCCCGTCGCGGCTTTGTAAACTTCGGCGACGGCTTTTGATTTGTCGCTGCCATCCGGTTCACGATGATAAATTGAAATTAAATTGTCGAAATTGACGAGCGGCGCGAGAAATTTAAGTTTGGTTTGTTCGGCATAGACGGCTTCGGCGTCGCCGTATTCGATGTTTCTCAAAGAATTTTTAACTTCGCTGTTAATCGTCCACGCCAGCGACGCGCTGAAGATTATTCCGAAAGCAAAAGCGTAATTTCTTACGGATTTAACCAAAAACATTTTTGAAGCGTCAAGCGCGCGAAAAGCGTTCCGCAGATAAATAACCGCCGTAAAAAGCGGCGTAAAACCCAAAGCGCCGATTAAAATCATTAAGCCGACAAAGCTGAAGGGAAATAAAACGATGCCGACGCCGAGTGAAATCACGCCGCCGAGAAAGAATAGACCGGCTAAAAACCCGTTCAGCCATCTGAGCTTTTCGTCGAAAATCAACCACGCGGCAAGCGCCGTGATGCACGCCGAGCATAAAACATACGCGAAGGGTCTGTAATCAGCGAACAGGGCGCTTCCGACGAATCTGCCTTTGAAAACTATCGGGTCGAAAACAAAGCAGATGACCGGCAAGATTACGCCGAAAATCCAGTCGTAAGTTTTTTGTTTTGAATTTGCCGGCGATTGAAACTGACGTTTCCAGAATCCGACTTTGGGCGTTTTAGCCAAGTTGGTTTGGGATGAATTTGCCGTGCCGTTTAACCCGAGCGTCTGCATAAATTTTCTCCTGCGGTTTTTCCCTAATTCACGCTGACCGTCTCTGTTTGTTGCGTCAAACCGAAATAATTTCTTTTGAGCCGGCTTTTATCTTTCCGAACCGCAGCCGCCGGTGAACCGCCAATCGTCATTGCTAATAAAATCGCGCCCATAATTCGTCTCCTCTACAAAGCTTTCTAAACCGCTTTCATCGCGTTGATTAACGCTTCCATGTGATTCAAATAACGACTCAGCGCCGCGCGCCCGGCACCTGTGATGCGGTATTCGGTCAGCGGAACGCGTCCTTTGAACGATTTTTCGCACACGAGATAGCCGGCTTCTTCCAATTTGCGCGCGTGAACGCTGATGTTGCCGTCCGTCGTGTTCAGAAGGTTTTTCAAATCCGTAAACGACAAAGTTTCGTTTGCCGCGAGCGCCGAAATTATCCCGAGCCGCATTCGTTCGTGGATAATCTTGTCAAGCTCGTTTGAAACATTCTCTGCGGCTTTTTCAACCCTTAAAGGCTGCGGCTTTCCGGTTTCGTCGCCGGAATCGTTATTTTTTAATGCCAAATTTCTCACTGCCATAAATTAAATAAACCCGATAAATAGGGAGCAAAAACCAACCAGCCAATCAAAACCGCGCCGATTGCCGTTATCAAAACCGCACCGGCGGCAACGTCTTTCGCCTTTGCGGCAAGCGGATGGAATTCGGGCGATGCGACGTCCGTCAAAAACTCGAAAGCGGTATTTAAAGCTTCCGCCGTAAAAACGGAAATCGACGCCAGCACAATCCAGCACCATTCGGATTTCGTGAGGTTAAAATAAATCCCTAAACCGACGACCCCGGCGGCTGCCACGGAATGAATCCACGCGTTTTGCTGCGTGCGAAGCATTATCCGAATGCCGTTAAAAGCAAACCGAAAACTGCGAATTCTGCCGGTAAATGTTAAATCGTCCATTGCTTTTTCAATCTTTCAACCCTTTTTACCTTTCCACCTTCTAACCGCCGAATTTGCGTCCGATGATGAATCCGAAAACGATATGCAGTACGCCGAAGCTCAAGCCCATCACGATATTTCCGAAACCGGCAGGAAGAAAAAAGTCGATTGCGCCGAAAGCCATGAAACACCAGCCCATCATCGGCACCGCGCGGACGGAAAACGCGCCGCCGCAGACGACCGCCGCGCCGTACGAGATAATCCAGACCGGAACCATCAGCTCAAAATGCCCGAACCGCCAAAGTCCGAACGTGATAAAAACGCCGCACAGCAGCGGCGGCAGCGAATTCATCAGAAGTTTTCGCGCCGGAGTGGAAAACATCGAAGTTTTCGTTAACTTGGTTTTCTGCCACATTGCCAGCAAGCCGATGAAAAACGCGAGGACGGCTTCCGTCAGCCAAACAATCAGCCCGTCGCGCGCCGAGGGCTGCGAATTTGCGATGTAAGCCGCAACGATTGCGGTCGCGCCCATCAGGATTCCGCCGTAGCCGGGAACGCTCGTAAAAACCGTCGAGCGTTCCATCGTCTCGCGGATAAATTTCAAATTATCAAGTGCGCGGTCGCCAATATTTACCGGCTCGCCCGCCGTCTGTGTTTCTTTGCGTATAACTTGCGTTCGTGCCATATCGTTTTATTAAAATATGCCAAGTAATTTTATTTGTCAAGAACTTTGCAATATAAAGTAGATTTTTAAAGAGGATTTTTCAAACAGTCGTGCTGATCTGAATGAAAGAGCGGATTATAGGAAGCACATTGTATTAATTAGCGCCGATTTGCCGTCTGAGATTTTTTATTTCGGCGTCGTCCGTGTTTTGCGTGTTGTCGAGAAATTTCTGAAACGCTTGATTTGCTTTATCGGTTTCGCCGGCTTCACGGTAAAGCGCACCGAGCAGAAATTGCGAGCGCAGGCAATCCGGGCGCGATGCCGGATTGACGCTCGATTGAACGCTTTCGAGTTCCGGCACCGCCAAATCCTTTCTGTCAGTTGCCTTGTAAATCTCGGCTAAGCGGCTCGCCAATTCGCAGCGGGCAAACGGGAACTCTTCTTTACCTTTTTGCAGAATTGTTTCGGCTTCCGCAGCATTTCCCTGTTTTTGAAGCGCGGCGGCTTTCCCGAGCTGTGCGCCGGGCGACGGTTTTAAATCGCGCGTCGCCAAATACGGAAAATCGTCCGGCGCAAAGGCGCGCGTGTCGGCGATTAGCCATTCGGCATCGTTGATGCGCTGCGTAGTCTGCAAATTTGTCGAGGCTTTGGAGAGCCGGTCGTCGGGTTTATAAAATCTTTCGGCAACGACGGCGCGGCGAAATTTGTTTTCGTCGTTATCGAGATTCGGGAGGGCGAAATAAACGCCGACGGTTATCAGACCGGCGAAAATTCCGATGGTAAATCTCGACGGTCGCCGCGCGTAGCGCCGCAGGATAATCAGCACTGCGGCGAGCGCGATTAAAACCGGCAAAATCGCCCAGATGCCGCTCGAAAGACCGGCGACGTTTGCCAGATTCGGCGTAAACCAGTTTTCCGCAAAAAGAAATTTGCCCCAGAAATTGTTATGCGGATATTTAAACTCGGGCGGCGCAAGCGGAAACGTCAGCGCCGGAAGCGTGCACAGCAGAAACGAGATTGTAAACAGTGCACCTTGCCAGACGTTTGAAAATTCGTAGATTTCGCCGTCGAAAAAAGAATCCAACATCAGCGGCAGAATAAAAATCAGGTAGCGCGCGCCGAACGCCCAGCCGCCCGAAGCCGCGCCGTGACCGGCTAAAACAAGAACGCTGACGACAATCGCCGCGATTTTGACGCGATGCCGCCACGCTTTGCGCTCGCGCGAAGTAAAAAACGCGATGAGCGGCAAAAACAAAACCGGCGCAAAGTAAAAAAGTCCGCGCGCCGGCGAGATAAGCAGTAAATAAAGATTCGAAATCGTCGGGATGCCGAAGATGGAAAAGCTTTGCCCGGCGGCTGCCGTCCATTCGGGAAAAGATTCAAAAAGATACGGGAACGCCAGCCAGGAATTGAAAAGCACGCGATTATAAATCAGCAGAGCGACGAGGAACGGAAATCCGCCGACCGCAAAAAAGAATACGTTCTGCCAGCGGCTTTCATTGCGTTTG
Source organism: Pyrinomonadaceae bacterium (assembly GCA_036403375.1). GTDB lineage: Bacteria > Acidobacteriota > Blastocatellia > Pyrinomonadales > Pyrinomonadaceae > JAFDVJ01. The sequence goes on along the minus strand of DASWRC010000002.1, from coordinate 73,822 downwards.
TCGGCAAAAAACAACCCGCCGGCGAAAACCAGCACGGGCACAATCACCGTCAATTCGCAGGTCACGGCAAAGCCCGAAAGAAACCCGGCGGCAACGCAGTTTCGCAGGAATATTCGCTCCGTGTCGTAAAGCAGACGAAATGAGAGATAAAGCAAAACCGCGACGAGAACGTGCGGGGAAAGCAGTAAGCTGTAAACGAAAAGCGGCGTCGCGAAAAGCAGAGCGGCAAGCGAAACTTCGTCCGAATCGCGACTGTAAAGCCAAAGCCCGAGAAAAAGCAGCGGCAGAGTGGAAATAAAAAGACGCATCACAAACCAGCTGATGCGAATATTCGAAGCGTTCGGTGCGCCGATAAAAAGTCGTGTTAAAGCATAAAAAGGCGCGGCGAGGACAGCCGTTCCGGGCGCTTTATTGGAATAGGTACTGGTTTCGGTGCGCGTCGCGTCCGTGTTTTTGCCGATTAAATCTTCCGTCCAGCGTATATCAAAAGACGTTTTTTCGACCAGCGAAGCGGCGGTTGCCCATTGTGTCAGCTCGCTTGCCGAACCGCTGTGCGGAAACATCGGCAAAAGATAAAGCGCCAGGAAAAAATAAATTCCAAGAATCCAAAGACCTTTATTTTTTTCCACCTTTTTTTTCGAGTTTTTCGACCTGTTCGACCATATTCTCAACCGGCGGCGCTTGTTTATTGTTCACAGAAAACGTCAGACGCTTGCCCTGAATCTGAAAAACATTGCCGTTCCATTTATAACGCGACCGGGTAAAAAAGGTCGGGCAGCAAAGCTGTTCTTCGTCGCCCGTCACTTTCGCCGTGTCGAGTTCACCGACAATATAGCGGTCTTGACCGAAAAGTTCAATCACCGCCTCGCCGTTTTCCGCGCGGATGTCTTTCAAACCGCCGTCGGCGCGGTCGCCCGTGCGAAAATACCAGATCATTTCCGGCACAGCGGTTTTCCACTCGAAAACATAGACGAGCTGCGGGATTGCCGCGCCGCCGGTTTCGATTTTCAAAATCACGAACGCTTCGTCCGCGCCGTCGCCGGTCACGTCTAAAAACTTCGTCGTGACGTATGAAAGCCCGATTCGCTCGACTTCTTCGGTCATTTCCATCGGGCGTCTGCCGCCGACCAGTTCGACTTCCTTGCCGTCCGAATCCTGCCAGCCGCGCGGCAGCGGGTATTTGTAATTTTTGAAATCAAACGCGCCGATTGCCGCCGGCGTCGTTTTATTGCGGTCGTCGGTCAGCTCGGTTTGCAGGTTCGGAATTTTCGACTGCGGCGAAGGTTCGGGCGTCGCACCTCGTTCGACGGCAATGGTCGGCATCGGCGCGGGGACGGTCGAAGCAGTTTCAGCCGTTCCGCCGCACGCGGAAAATGATAAAATGATGGCGAAAAGCAAAAGAGCTGCCGTTATCGGAACATAAATTTTCATCAAAAATGGTTACTTGTCGGTTTGTAAAACAGGTGTGTTGATTCAATAGTACCCAATTTTTTCGCTCTTTTGCAAAGTTAGAAGGTCAAAATGCGGTCGAGTTTTGATTAGATTCGTTTTCTTTTTGCTGATTTTTCGGGTCGTAATCGAATAATTCCGGCGTGCCTTCAACGACGAATTTCTCGCCGTTCCACTTAAAACGATTTTTTGTAAAAACCGTCGGACAGCACAAACCTTTGAATTTTCCTTTAGGAATATCGAAACTCCGCTTTCCATTTTCAAATTTGCCGTCGCCGAACAATTCGACTACCAGTTCGCCGTGTTCTGCATAGATTTTCTTAAATCCGCCTTCCGCGCGGTCGCCCGTATCGAATGACCAGAGCAGTTTCGGCTTTTTGTTTTCCAGCGTGTAAACGTAAATCATATTCGGCATTGATGACCCGCCGGTTTGAACGCTCAGATTGATAAGCGCTTCTTCCTCGCCGTCGTTCGTCACATCGCCGTATTCGGGTTTGCTCAAGGAAACGCCGATTTGACCGTTTATCACAAACTCTCTTTTGCCGTTTTTAAGCGTCAAGATTTTCTCGTCGGCAGAAGACATTTCTTCCGTCCACGGATACGTAAAATTTCCGAAATCGACGCTTCTAATCGGCGACTCCGGCAGCGCCGGAGCCGGAGTAATTATGGATGAAGGCACAACAGGAACGTTTTCCGCTGCGCTTTTCCCACATGCCGAAAACGCGAAAGCCATCGCTAAAACCAAAATCTTTGCAATCAGCTTTCCTTCATCCCTCATATTTCATCCCTCATCCGTCAATCTACGCTCGCGTCATTTTTTCCTCGAAAGATTCAACAGCAGCCAGCTTATGATAAAGCTGATTATCGCCGTGCCGCCCAAAAAGTATCTAAGACCGAGGTCGTCTTTTTCGGGGTCTATTAGCGCGAAAATGGCTAACACCGTGGCTAAAAAACCAACAAAAAAGACAATGTACGCTGAAAGAGCAAGAACAAAGCGCTTCATTACGTTTAAGCCCGTGTCAGGCTGCGATACTTGATGCGGTGCGGCTGGTCGGCGTCGTGTCCGAGACGGCGTTTGCGGTCTTCTTCGTATTCCGAATAATTGCCGTCGAAATATTCGACCTTTGAATCGCCTTCAAACGCTAAGATGTGCGTCGCGATTCTATCCAGAAACCAGCGGTCGTGCGAGATGATGACCGCGCAGCCGCCGAAGCTTTCTAAGGCTTCTTCGAGTGCGCGCATCGTGTTCACGTCCAAATCGTTGGTCGGCTCGTCAAGAAGCAGAACGTTTGCGCCGGATTTCAGCATTTTTGCTAAATGAACACGGTTGCGCTCGCCGCCCGAGAGCGCGCCGACGCGTTTTTGCTGGTCGGTGCCCGAAAAATTAAAGCGCGAAACATAGGCGCGCGAATTCATTTCGCGTTTTCCGAGCTGCACGACATCGTGCCCGTCGGTGATTTCGTCAAAAATCGTCTTATCGCCGTTCAAAGAATCGCGCGATTGGTCAACGTAACCGAGTTTAACGGTTTCGCCGACGCGAAAATCGCCGGCATCCGCCGTGTCCTGTCCGGTAATCAGCCGGAAAAGCGTCGTTTTGCCCGCCCCGTTCGGACCGATAACGCCGACAATACCGCCTTTCGGCAGAGAAAATTCGAGATTTTCAAACAGTAATTTGTCGCCGTAACCCTTTGAAACGCCGTGCGCTTCGATGACAATGTCGCCCAGACGCTCGCCCGGCGGAATGTAAAGCTCCAAAGTTTCAGAGCGTTTTTCGGTTTCTTCCGAAAGCAGTTTTTCGTAATCGTTAATACGCGCTTTCGATTTCGCGTGCCGCCCTTTCGGCGACATCCGAATCCATTCCAGCTCGCGCTGCAGGGTTTTCTGCCGCTTGTCGTCCGTCTTCTGCTCCTGCGACAGACGCTGCTGTTTCTGTTCGAGCCACGACGAATAATTTCCCTGATACGGAATACCTTCGCCGCGGTCGAGTTCGAGAATCCAGCCCGCGACGTTATCGAGAAAATATCGGTCGTGCGTGACGGCGATGACCGTGCCTTCATACTTCTGCAAATGCTGTTCGAGCCACGCGACCGTTTCCGCGTCCAAGTGGTTTGTCGGCTCGTCGAGCAGCAAAATGTCAGGTTTTTGCAAGAGAAGCCGGCACAGCGCAACGCGGCGCTTTTCGCCGCCCGACAAATTTTTAACCGGCGTTTCCGCCGGCGGACAGCGCAGGGCGTCCATCGCCATCTCTAAGCGACTGTCCAAATCCCAGGCGTCCGCGTGGTCGAGCTTTTCCTGCACTTCGCCCTGTCGTTCGATGAGCGCGTTCATCTCGTCGTCCGTCATCGGCTCGGCGAATTTCAGGTTGATTTCTTCAAATTCCTTGAGTAAATCGACCGTATTCTGGACGGCTTCTTCGACAATTTCACGGACGGTTTTCGATTCGTCGAGCTTCGGTTCCTGTTCGAGATAGCCGACCGAATAGCCTTTCGAAAAAACGACCTCGCCGTTAAAATCCTTGTCCTGCCCGGCGATAATCCGCAGCAGGCTCGATTTTCCCGAGCCGTTAAGCCCGAGCACGCCGATTTTCGCGCCGTAAAAAAACGATAAATAAATGTCTTTCAGGACAGGTCGCTTGTCGTAAAACTTGCTGACCTTGACCATCGAAAAAATAATCTTGTTAGGTTCTGGATTGCTCATAACTTTATATCAAAAACAGATACTTTATCATTTTGTCCGGTAAAATGTGAATTCACAGGGATAAAAGGATGAACAGGGATTTTTTGAATTCTTATTTATCCTCGTTCATCCTGTCATCCCTGTGAATTTCTTACTTGGTTTCTAAATCAAAACGCAACCCGACGCGCATGAAACGCGGCGCGGCGACCGTTAAGTTTGGCGTCAGACCGATGTCGTAACGCGAATCGAAGAGATTTTCAACCGCCGTAAAAATCTCGAATCGTTTCAGTTTATACGAAGCAAAAGCGTCGGAAGTCGAGAACGGGCGCAGCCGCAAAGTGTTTAAATCGTCTTCAAACTGCGCGCCGGAAAATCGCGCCTGTACGGAAAATGTGAGCTTTGCAGTCGGGCGGTAAACGCTCTGAAAAGTTAATTGCTGAGGCGCAACCTGCGGCAGGAATTTATCAACAAGAAGCGGATTTTCCGGAAAATCCGCGACGCGCGAATCGGTAAAAAGATAGCTTGCCGAAAATCTCAGTTTGGCGAGCGGCGCGTATTCGGCGTCGAATTCCAGCCCGCGCGCGCGCGTTTTGCCGACGTTTTGCCGCTGCCGCGTAATTAAATTCGGCGTGGTCGCGAGCGTTACCGAAACGACGGGACGCGAAATTTCGGACAGAAAAAAGTTTCCGCGCAAACTTAGTTTTTTAGTCAATCCGATAAAATTCAAACCCGCTTCAAACGTATCGGCGCGCTCGCTTTTTAAGTTTTCATTCGCTAAGGTCAAAACGTTTCCGACGCGAAAAGCACGGTAAAGTTCGTTCAAATTCGGCGCGCGGAACGATTTAGCGTAGGATGCGACGAACGCGAAATTTTGATTTATCTGGTAAAACGCCGCCACACGCGGGCTGAACGCGTTTTCCGTCCGATTCGGAAAGGCGATTGCGGCGCTCTGATTATTTGCCAAAACGCGCGTCGCCGAAAACGCGTTCCGGTTTTCCCAATAGTCGAAACGCGCGACGAAATTCAAGCTTAATTTCGTCGAAACGCGCCACGTATCGTGCGCGAACGCGGAAAACGTCCGCTCGGTGCCGCCCGCGCCCGTCAGCGACGTGACACGATTATTTACAAAAACGCTCTCGTCGCTAAAGCCCTCGACATCGCGAAATTCGACCGACGATGAAACGACGTGATTTCCGCCGAAACTGTCAGTCCAGAAAAGATTTCCGCCGAACGCCCGGGACGGAACACGCTGAATTCGCGAAAGCGTTTCGGTATTGCGATTGTTCGAAACGGCAGAAAACGTCTGGTCGTAAACCTGTTTTTCGAGGAAAGAGCGGAATTGAAACGCGCCTGCCGTCGGGATTGAAAAATCCGCTCCTAATGCGATTTGGCGAAAATATGTTCGGTTGCTGGTCAGGCTCGTGCCGTTGTCGCGGCGCTCTTTGAAGATGTTGGTTTTTAAGAAAACTCTCGAATCCTGCCGGTCTGTTTGAGCGGGTGCGCCGCCGAATCTTTTTTCAATTGTCAAAAACGCGTTATTGTGACGACTGTCGGCGCGCGTATCGACCGCGCCGCGTTCCTGCTTTGCCGTCGGAATGTAACCGGCGGTTTGAAAAGCGTCTAAGGCTAAATCAAAACTCCAGCCGCGCCGTCCGTAGGCGGTAAAAAGGCTTCCGTCGAAAGTGCCTTGCGTTCCGGCGGAAGTTTCAAAACTAAAAATCGGATGGGCGCGGAAAGATTTTGTGCGCAGGTTGACCGCGCCGCTCAAGCCCTGGTCGCCGTAAAATGCGCTCGCGCCGCCGCGCAAAACTTCCGCCTGTTCGATCGCGATTTCCGGCACGCGCGACCAGAAAGTCCAGCCGCCGAACGCGTCGTTGAGCGATAAACCATCGAGCAGAACCGCCGCCCGCGACGCGCCGCTGCCCGCCAGCCCGCGCAGGTTTGCGCCCTGCGTCGTCGGATTCGTCGTCCGGCTCGAGCTGCGCCGGAAAAGCGTGAATCCGGCGACCTGCCGCAGCGCGTCGTCAACCGCCGGCGCCGCGGTCGTGTCGAGATTTTCGCGGGTTAGAACAACGACGCTTGCCGGCGTTTCCGAAAGGCGCGATTCGGTTCGCGTTATCGAAATCGTCACTTCGTCGCGTAAAGTCTGCGGTTCTAAAACGATATTCAGATTTTCGCTGAAATTTTTCGGCAGGATTTTTGAAAAGCTCGCAAAGCCGTTCGCTTTAACGAGCAGCAGAGAATTTTGCGCATTCCGCGAATCAATCGAAAATCTGCCTTCCGAATCGGTCGAAGCGCGGGCGATGATTTTTGTCCGATTTAGTAAGGAAATTTCGGCGTTTTCGACGGGCGCGTTTTTCTTGTCGGTCACAACGCCTGAAATTGTCTGCGCCGCCGCCGGAATCGCGAAAACCAGAATCAGCAGAAAACAGGCAAAGAAAACTGCCGGTTTGTTCCGCTCAAAATTATATTCTTTCTTAATTTTCCCCCTTGCCGACACTTGTCTATTTTATCACCGTTTTTCTGACTGCCAATTTTTCAATTCGATTGCGTTTTACCTCGAAACCGATTCCTGCCGACTCGGGCGCGGTAATCGTTCCCTTTGCCGAAACTTCGACCTCCGGCGAGATTACGTCTTCGTGCCAGTAGCGTTTGCTCCCCGAAACGTCGCCCGGAAGAGTGTAGCCAGCCAATGTCGAAATCGCGATATTATGTGCGCGTCCGATGCCGGATTCGAGCATTCCGCCGCACCACACCGGCATTCCGCTTTCGCGCGCGATTTGCTCGATGCGTTTCGACTCCGAGTGTCCGCCGACGCGACCGTTTTTCAGGTTAATGATTCTGCCCGATTCAAGCTCGATTGCCTTGCGCGCGTCGTCGGGCGATTTTATCGGTTCGTCGAGACACACGGGCGTCCGAATTTCGCGCTGCAGTTTGGCGTGGTCGATAATGTCGTCGTGCGGCAGAGGCTGTTCGAGCATCATCAAATCGAAATCGTCGAGACTTTTTAATTTATCAATGTCGGCGAGCGTGTAAGCCGAATTCGCGTCGCCCATCAGCGGAATATCGCCGAACGCTTCGCGCACCTCGCGGATAACGTCGTAATCCCAGCGCGGCGAAATCTTAATTTTAATTCGCTGGTAACCCGCGTTTAATTCGGTCTGGATTTTTCCTAAAAGCTGTTCGACCGAATCCTGTATGCCGATGGAAACACCGCACGCGATTTCGCGGTTCGCGCCGCCTAAGTGTCGCCAGAGCGGAACGCCCAGGGTTTTCGCTTCCAAGTCCCAGCAAGCGGTTTCAATCGCCGATTTTGCCATCCGGTTGCCGCGTACCTGTTTCATCAAATCCCAAACCTGCGCCGCCGATTCGACTTCCGCGCCAAGCACCATCGGCGCGAGAATTTTTTCAATCGCCGCCCACGCCCCGTCCGTCCATTCTTCCGAGTATGAAGGCGTTTCGCCGCAGGTTGCTTCGCCCCAGCCTTCAGCGCCCCATTCGTCGCGCACGTGAGTCAGAAGTATCCGGCGCTCATAAGTTCTGCCAAAGCTCGTCTCAAAAAAATGGACGAGCGGCAGATTTATTTCGATAAGTTCGATTGATTTGATTTTCACTACATTTATTTTCAATGCAAAGTCACGAAGACGCAAAGGCGCGAAGAAAATTTTAAAAATTCTGCATCTTCGCGCCGCCGGCGTCGAAAGTATTTAAGTCTAAATATATTTTCCGCGATTTTTGATTTCTAAACCAAAAATTGAAACAAATCCTGCCGGTCGTTGATGTATTCGTAAGTAATGCGGGTTTCGTTCATTCGCTTGAGCAAGGGGGCGAATTCTTCCCGGTTTTTAAGCTCGATGCCGACGAGCGCCGGACCTTGTTCGCGCGAAGTTTTCTTGACGTATTCAAAATGCGTGATGTCGTCGTCAGGACCTAAAACCGAAAGAAATTCCCGCAGCGCGCCGGCGCGCTGCGGGAAACGGATGATGAAATAATGTTTTAAGCCTTCGTAGAGCAGGGAACGCTCCTTGATTTCTTCCGTCCGCGTGATGTCGTTGTTGCCGCCGCTCACGAGACAAACCACGTTTTTGCCCCTTATTTCTTCGCGGATAAAATCGAGTGCCGCAATCGTCAGCGCGCCTGCCGGTTCGGCGACGATGGCTTCTTCGTTGTAAAGCTGGAGAATCGTCGAGCAGACTTTGCCTTCCGGAACGAGCAGGACTTTTTCGAGATTCCGGCGGCAAATTTCAAACGTCAAATCCCCGACGCGTTTCACGGCAGCGCCGTCAACGAATTTATCGACCTTTTCGAGCGTCACGATTTCATCGCGCTCAAACGCGCTTTCCATCGCCGGCGCGCCTTCCGGTTCGACACCGATAATGCGCGTGTGCGGGCTTAATTGGCGAAAAACCGAGGAGACGCCCGAAGCCAGTCCGCCGCCGCCGATTGCCAGAAGCAGATAATCAATGCGCACGTCGGCGTCTTTGAAAATCTCCAAGCCGACCGTTCCCTGACCTTCGATAACCTGCAAATCGTCGAACGGATGCACAAAGGTCGCGCCCTGCGCTTCGCAAAACTTCACGGAAGCCGCAAAAGCATCGTCAAACGTATCGCCGACGAGCTGCACTTCAATCCATTCTTTGCCGAACATCTTGACCTGTTTGATTTTCTGGTTCGGCGTCGTCGTCGGCATAAAAACCGTGCCCCGCACGCCCATCACGCGGCACGCGTAGGCGACGCCCTGCGCGTGATTTCCGGCGGAAGCGCAAACCACGCCCTTCGCGATTGCTTCGGGCGCTAACTGTGCCATTTTGTTGTACGCCCCGCGAATTTTATAGGAACGAACGATTTGCAAATCTTCGCGTTTGAGCAGAATGTTTGCCCCAAATCGCTCGGAAAGATTGAGGTTCGGCTGCAGCGGCGTGTGAATGGCGACTTTTCGCAGACGCTCGGCGGCGCGGAAAATATCGTCAAGGTTGGGAAAGGCGATTTGCTTGGTTTCAGATTTCATTTACTTATATTGCCTGAAAGACAATAAGTAAAAATTATCCGAAAGAAAAACCGAAAAAGCAATGTTTTTTTAAGGCATTGCTTTTTCGGTTGAGGTTTTATCGCAGAAATCTTCGGTTAAATCTACTCGGTCGAAACCGTTTCCTCCTCGTTGAGCGCCGCGTGAAGGGTGTGCCAGCTTAAAGACGCGCACTTGACGCGCGCCGGAAATTCCAGCACGCCGGCGAAAATTTTCAGTTTTCCGAGATGATTTTCCTGAGCTTCGGCGTCCAATTCGCCCGTCACCATCTTGTGAAATTCGTCGAACAAACTTTCGGCTTCGGCGCGCGTTTTGCCTTTCACGGCTTGCGTCATCATCGAGGCGGACGCTTTCGAAATCGCGCAGCCCGAACCTTTGAAAGCGACATCTTTCACAAGGTCGTCTTCCATCTCGACATAAACCCGGAGCGCGTCGCCGCAGAGCGGATTATTGCCGTCGGCGGTGCGCGTCGCTTCGGTAATCTCACGAAAATTTCGCGGATTTTTGTTGTGTTCCAAAATCACTTCCTGATATAAATCGTTTAATTCAGACATAATTATTTGATGTTTTTTATATTTTTTAAGTCGCTTTTCTTTTTGTTTGCGGCGCCGAGCACGTCCCGGACACTAATCGTTTCAAAATACGGATGGTCGCGGAAAAAATCCTGCAGGACTTTAACGTGACCGGCGCCGATAAGCAAAAAATAACGATTATCTTTGATTGATGCCTGCCGCAGAATGTTGGTCAAAATTTTTAAGTTGCGATTATACCAAAGACTGACCGATTCCGCGCCGAGATAGTTTTTACCTTCGCCGAGTTCCAAATCATTATAATTTCTATTGATGTAATGGTTGCGGGCAATATTTTCCGGCGTGTTTATCCACAAATAATAATCAAGCAAATTGTTTTCACTCAATTTTAAATCTTTGAAGCCTTTTGATGTTTTGAACGGCAATTCAAAAAACTCCTTGTTTGCCATTGACGGGTCGGGAGCCTGGACTATTGCCTGAGCCTGACGAATAAAGGTTTTCTCAACTTCATCAGAGGCGTTTTTCAAAGCCTCGTCATATTTGCCCTGTAGTTGATAATCAACGCAAATAACCCCTTTTTCGTTATTTGTCGCTTTAGCTAATTTGACACCTATCTGAAAAATTTCGTTTCTTCGCGCGCCGTCCACCGGCTCTATTCCCTTCTTGTAATCGTCGTAAATATTATTCCAATATTCCTGCTTGTCCGGGACATTTTCGACAAAAATTTTGTCCGGATTATACTTTGCCAGCAGCGCCACGATTCGGTTAATCTCGCGTTGTCGTTTCTCGGAAAAAAGATCGTCAAAATCGGTTTTTCTAACGTCTGAAGTCGCTCCGAAATGAAAAGTTCCGAGAATCAAAATCTTGATTCGTTTATTCGAAAGATTAGATTTTTCCTGCCCTGCAATCTTTGCTGAACCATAAAACAAAACCACAAGAGTTATGAAAATCACCTTAACTTTTAACATAATTTCTATTTGGTTTTAGACCTCTAACGAACGCTAAATCTTATCACCGACCGGCGCGGTAAATCGTTCGTCCGCGATGTTTCCCGTATTCAAAACATTTTTCGGCTCGAACAATAACACTTCAACTTCGCGCTCGGCAACGGGACGATGCTCGACGCCGCGCGGCACGATGACGAATTCGCCCTCGTTTAATTCAACCGTTTTATCACGAAATTCGATGCGGAAACTTCCCCGCACGGCGAGAAACATTTCGTCTTCCCGTTCGTGATGATGCCACGGAAACTCGCCGATGAATTTAACAAGCTTGACTTCCTGACCGTTCAATTCGCCGACCACTTTCGGTCGCCAATGCTCATCTATCAACGCAAATTTTTCGGCTAGATTAACTTTCATAATCTTTTAGATGCAAATCAAATCGTTGTTCAATCAATGGCTTTCCGAAAGCGCTCGATTCTTTTTCTTCGGTTAATTTAAAGCCGCAACGCTCATAAAGCGCAGCCGCCGCAGATTGCTCGTCGGTCGTCCAAAGATACGCTGATTGATAGCCTTTTTCTTTCAGAAAATCCATAAAAAGCCGCATCAATTCGCTGCCTAATCCGATGCCGCGATATTCCGGCTCAAGATAAAAATATCGAAGCTGCGCCGCCGTTTCGCTGCGGTGCATCAAGAGCAGAAAACCGATAATTTCGCCTTCAGCTTCGCAAACCCAAACGCGGTCTTTTTCCGCATCGTAACCGCGATAAAACTCCGCCAAACCGGCGGCAACATAAGCCTCGAACGCGATTCCGTACTCGTTTTCCTGCGCGTAAAGTTTGCCGTGCCGGTAAACGACATAACCCAAATCGCCCGGTTTCAGCTCGGTTCTGATCGAAACATTCTTATAAACAAAAACCGGTTCCACTTCAATTACTCCAAAGTTTCCGCCGTCCGCTGAAGATTTTTGCGCGGTATTTCCATCCGCATTTCGAGCAGATTGGCTTTGAATCCAGCCTTTTCGTAAGCTTTCACGGCAACCGAATTGTCGTTGTAAACTTCCAGACGCAGCTCGGTAATATCCTGCGCCGCCGACCAATCTTCGAGAGCTTCGAGAATTCGCCGGTTCACGCCCTTGCCTCTGTGCTCCGGTTTGACGTACATAAAGCCGAGATACGCAAATTTTTCGTGCTTCAGATAGTTTTCCGCCTTTCTGCTCCGGGCATAACCGGAACCGACGATCTCATCGCCGGTGACCGCGACAAACACCGCCGAATCCGGCGATAAGACGAGCCGTTCCAAGTCGTAATAATGGATTTTGCCTTCCTTCAAGGTCGAATCAAACGGTCTTTCCGCCTCGATGATGTCCTGCTCGAACTCAAGCAGGATGTCAATCTCACTAAATTCAGCTTTTCTGACAATCAAAACTTCCATCTTCTCTTCCGGGCTAATCGGCAATCATATTCCGGTTGCAATACGTCGCTTTTTCAAATTCGCGGATATTAATCGAAATTACCGGCACTTCCGCAAACATTTGCTTTAATTCGGCGACTATCTGCCGCGAAAGATTCGCTTTTTGTTCGGTCGTTCTGCCTTCCATAATGTTCCCGAAAACGTGTATAAAATCCGACTTCGCGCTGCCGACCGTGTAATGCTCGAAAGGACGGATTCTAACCTTGATATCGCCTTTTTTGAAAAGGCTGGCGGCTTCCGCCGTATCGTGAACTGCTTGCAGAATCTCTTCCGCCGCGCGAAGGCGTAAAATATTTTCCGAGCAGTCGATAACAAAATGCGGCATAACTTTAAATTCCTTTTATTCGGGGCGCACCTCGATCTCGTATCTGTGCAAAAGCCCGACGACTTCCGGCAATGAAAATCTGGCTTTTCGAATCCGATTCGATTCCGGATTGATCGAATAATTGCGCGCGCCCGTAAAATCCGCTTTTTCGAGAATAGTTTTTTCAAATGTCGCACCGCCGAGCTCGCAATTGTCAAAAACCGCTTCGGTCAGATCGCATTCGCTAAAATCCGTTTCGCGCAGTTCCGTCGTCTTAAAAACCGTCTTTTTGATTTTTGTGCCGTAAAACGAAGAATGATTCAAAACACAATTCTCGAAGCTGAATGACAAACCGAATTCGCTGCAATTTTCAAACTGTAGCCCGAGCATTTTGCAATTTCTGAAACTTACATTTCGAAAAGCCGTTTTTCGAAGTTTCGCGAGACTCAAATTACAACCGTCAAAATCGCAGTCGGTAAATCTTGTCTCCGATAAATCCGTTTCGGAGAAATCGCAGTTTTCAAAAGAGCAGTTTTCATATTCACCGACGACGAGCGGATTTTTTCGGAAATCTTCTTTCTCAAAAGTTTTATCTTCTGTGTACTTAAATTCCATTTCGAGTCGGATTTGATAATTACAAACTTTTCGTTAAAAACTGTTCGAGCAAATCTTCCAGACCGACCTTCGCCGCAAAAAGTCCCGTGCCGTGTCCGCCTTTCGGGTAAATCTCGGTTTCATACTTTTCGTTCGGAACGGATTCTTTTAACTTCTTCACGGTTTCGGCAGAATTTTGGTCGTCCATTGCGGCAACGAGCAGAAGAGCGCGGTCGCCGTAATTTTTGACGGCGTCTTCGATTGGCAGATTGCCGAAATAATTTAATCCGGGCGAAAGCAGCGCGACTGCCTTAACCTGTTTGTTCCCCGCGCCGTAAATCATCGCCAGACTGCTGCCGTAAGACGCGCCGACGACGCCGATTTTGTTTGCATCGACGTTTTTCTGCTTCGTCAAAAACTGAAAAGCGTTATCAACGTCCGCCTTCATTCCTTTGACAGTTTCGTCGCCGCGGTCGGTTCCGACCGTCGCGCCGTCCGTCGTTTTTGTAGAATCGCCAAACCCGCGCCCGTCAATCGCCAGCACGCCGAAACCTTTTGCCTGAAGCCGCCGGGCAAATTCATCGTAAGACGCGCGATTACTGCCCCATTGATGAAGCAACAGAACGGCAGGCGACGCGGCTTTCGGCGATTCGTAAAACGTGCCGACAATCACGACCTTATCCACCGATTCAAAATTCACTGTCTGCGCCGCCGGAATTTTCGCTTCCGTGTTCGATTGATTCGCGGTGTTTGAATTCGCCGCCGGAGAATTTGTTTTATTCGGCGAATTGGAAACAGCTTGTCTTCCGCAACCGAAATTCGTCGAAATCAATAAACAAACGGAAACTATTTTTGCCGCCAGCCTCATGTTCATCAGGCAAAAACCTCAATCACCTTTTCGACTGCTTCCGCCAGTTTTTCGACTTCTTCGCGCGTGTTGTAAAACGCGAACGAAGCGCGCGCCGTCGCCGGAACGTCGAAAAATTGCATGACGGGCTGCGCGCAGTGATGTCCGGCGCGAATGGCGATGCCCGATTGGTCTAAAATTGTGCCGATGTCGTGCGGGTGAATGTTTTCGATGGTGAACGAGAGAACGGACGCTTTTTCGCGCGCCGTGCCGATAATTTTTACGCCTTCGATTGCGGAAAGTTTTTCAGTCGCGTATTCCAGAAGTTCGTGTTCGTAAGCAGCGGCGGCTTCAAAATCAATCGAGTTCAGATAATCGACCGCCGCGCCGAGTCCGATTCCGGCGGCAATCGCCGGCGTTCCGGCTTCAAACTTTTCGGGCAGTCCGGCGTAGGTCGTTTTTTCGAATGTGACGGTGCGAATCATCGAACCGCCGGTTTGATACGGCGGCATTTTTTCAAGCAGCTCGCGCTTGCCGTAAAGAATTCCGCTGCCCGTCGGCGCAAACATTTTATGACCCGAAAACGCGTAGAAATCGGCGTCCAAATCCTGCACGTCAACCGGAAAATGCGGAATCGCCTGCGCGCCGTCAACCAGCACGGGCACGCCGAATTTATGCGCCGTCGCAATCATTTCCTTGACCGGATTTATCGTTCCGAGTGAATTTGAAACGTGCGCGACCGCGACAATCTTTGTGCGCTCGTTAAGCATATTTTCGTATTCTTCGATGACAAGCTCGCCGCGCTGGTTAATCGGAATCACGCGCAGGCGCGCCCCCTTTTCTTCCGCCAGAACCTGCCATGGGATAATGTTGGCGTGATGCTCCATCGCCGAAATGATGATTTCGTCGCCTGTCGCCACAAATTTACGACCGTAGGAATAAGCCACCAGATTGACGCCTTCCGTGCAGCCGCGCACGAAGATGCATTCTTTCGCCTCACCGGCATTGATAAAGCGCTTGACCTTTTCACGCGCCGCTTCATACGCGTTCGTCGCGTGCTGCGACAAATAATGAACGCCGCGATGAATATTCGAATGTTCTTCCGCCAAATATTTCGAGCCGCGCTCAATCACCAGATTCGAGACCTGCGACGAAGCCGCATTGTCGAGATAAACAAGCGGCTTCCCGTTGACCGTCTGCGCCAAAACCGGAAAATCCGCGCGAACTTTATTTACATCAAAATTGCTCATTTCTTTTACTGCCGTCATCTGCTGTCCCTCAATAATTAAAACTGCCGGTTAAATTCCGGCGTGTTTAGAATTCGAAATAACTTTTTTACCGACGACTTCCGTTTCAGGATTATTTGCTTTTTTAATTTCCTCGCGTGCAATAAACTCGCGCAAAGCCGTTTCGATAACTGCGGCGCGCTTGTTTTTATCTCCGGCGATAGTGTCAATTTTCGCCAGTAAACTTTCTTCGATAATTAAATTTGTTCTAACTCTCATAATTTTATGCCTCCAAATTGGTTTGCAGACGATTCAAAACAGCTTCGTCCAGTTGTTTTTTGATTGATTCGACCTCGATTTTGTTGACGATTTCTTCGGCGAAACCGTAAGTCAAAAGATTTCGCGCCAGCGTTTCATTGAGCCCGCGCGAAAGCAGGTAAAACAATTCTTCGTCTTCCAGCTGCCCGACGGTTGCGCCGTGCGCGCATTTTACGTCGTCGTTGTAGATTTCGAGCTGCGGTTTCGTATCAACCCGCGCGTCATTCGACAGCAAAAGGTTTTTGTTCGACTGCTTCGCGTCCGTTCCCGAAGCGTTTTCGCGGACGAAGACCTTACCGTTGAAAACGCCGCGCGATTTGTCGTTCAAAACGCCTTTGTAGGTTTGGTGCGACGTGCAGTTCGGAACCGCATGGTCGATTTCCGAATGCGTATCTGAATGCTGTTCGCCCGAGAGCATATAAAGCCCGTCAACAAACGCTGCGCCGCCCGGCGCGGTAAATTTCAAATGGATGTCGTGGCGCGAAAGGCGCGCTCCCAGATTGATATTCGTCGAATTATAAAGACTTCCGCGCTGCAAAATGATTTCGGTCGTGCCGACGTGAAAGCTTTCCGCCGATTCTTTCTGCACGCGGTAATGCGTCAGGTTTGCGTCGTCCCCGACAAAAATCTGGACGCCCGCGTTCGTAAAACTTCGCCCGGCAGATTCGTAAGATTCGATAATCGTCGCTTTGCTGCCCGCTTCGGCAACAACGATGACGTGCGGAAAATTCGCCGTTCCTGCATCCGCTTTGAAATTAAACTCAATCGGTTCAGAGACGGAAGTTTCTTTCGGAATCGTCACCAGAACGACGTTCGCAAACGCCAGATTGAGAGCCGTAAAGCCGTTGCGTTCAAAATTGAATTGTTTCAAAAATCCGGCGGCGCGCTCTTCGATTTCGGAATTTGTAATTTGTAATTTGAAATCCGCAATCGGAAGCAAAGCAGCGTTCGTGTATTTCCACTCCTCGTCGCGCGGCGTCGGGAAACCGTTTTCCGAAAAATAACGAAACGCTTTTTCGCGCCAATCTTTAAGCGGCGCGTTTTTCTCACGCGCCGCGAATTCGCTGAACGCCTGACTATAAATATTTTCTTTAACAAGTTGTTGTGAAATCATATAACTTATTTTGTCGCTGCCTTGACCCAATCGTAGCCTTTTTCTTCCAATTCGAGCGCCAATTCCTTGCCGCCTTCCTTGACGATTTTGCCGCCGGCGAGAACGTGCACAAAGTCAGGCGTGATGTAATTCAAAAGCCTTTGGTAATGCGTCACCAGAATTATCGCCTTCTCGGACGAGCGCAGTTTGTTGACGCCTTCGGCGACAATGCGAAGCGCGTCGATGTCGAGACCGGAATCGGTTTCGTCCAAAATCGCCAGCTTCGGGTCGAGCACCGCCATCTGCAAAATCTCGTTGCGTTTCTTTTCGCCGCCCGAAAAGCCTTCGTTGACCGAACGCTTGAAAAATTCGGGACTCATTTCAACGATTTTCGCTTTTTCCTTCAAATAATCGTTGAATTCGAGCGGGTCGAGCTCTTCCTCGCCCAAATGCTTCATTTTCTCGTTATAAGCGAGCCGCAAAAACTGCGAATTCGAAACGCCCGGCACTTCGACCGGATACTGAAATGCGAGAAAAACGCCCGCGCGCCCGCGTTCGTCAGGCTCTAATTCAAGCAAATTTTTGCCTTCGTACAGAACTTCGCCCGAAATAACTTCATAACTCGGGTGACCTGCCAGAACTTTTGATAGGGTAGATTTTCCCGAACCGTTCGGTCCCATAATCGCGTGCACTTCGCCCGCGTTAACAGTCAAATTCAAGCCCTTTAAAATTTCCCTGCCTTCGATACCGGCGTGTAAATCTTTAATTTCCAATAACATTTTTATTTTTTCACCTTTATAAATTTCTCTTTCGCCCTTGATAAATCGTGTCCTGTTTGCGCGTAAATTTCTACATATCCACAATCCGCACAGCAGTAAAAGTAGGTTTGAGCCGAAAAACCTTGAATTGGTTTTCCAATTCCGTGTCTGTTGCGGCTGTCGATATACACTTCTTCCGATTTACATTTCGGGCAAATTCCGCCTTTCATAAAATCTTAAACTTCAGCCGCCGCTGTTTTCGGCGCGTAAAGTTTTGCTAAATTCTCCGCATCGTCGAAAAACAAGCCTTCGCCGACTGGCTGAATCGATTTCAAAACCAGATTGCGCCAATTCGCATCCGCCAGATTTTCAATCACCCAGCCAATCAAATACTGCTGCGCGAGACAGCCGCCGGCGGTTGCCGTGCGGTCGTGCGCGACGAACGGTTTTTCGACCACCTTGACGCCGAAGCCTTCCAAAACCTTTCGGGACGTCGGATAGGTCGTCGCCGTTTTTCCTTCGAGAAGTCCGAGCCGCGCCAGAATCAAGCTGCCCGAGCAAATCGAGCCGATAAATTGTCGTCCGGCGTCTAATTTGAATTTCGCGAGCCAATTTTCATCAATAATTCTATCGCGCGTGCCTTGCCCGCTGACAAATAAAACCGCGTCCGCCGCGTTTGCTTCTTCTATCCGCCCGTGCGTTTTGATTTCGATGCCGGTTGCGGAAACGTGAGTTTCCCGTTCGCCCAAAATTCTGACTTCCCAGCCCTCGATGCGAACGCGGTTGAGCAAATCCCACATCAGCCACAAATCGAGGTCAGTGAATTTATCAAAAACGATGATGGCAATTTTAGACATAAATTTCACCTTTCAAATACAACGCTGCATGACCGCCGATTTTCACACGGTCGCCGTCAAGCGCACAAAACAATTCGCCGCCGCGCGCTGAAACCTGCCGGGCGAAAAGCTCGGTTTTACCTAGTTTTTCCGCCCAATACGGAATCAGGTTGCAATGCGCCGAACCGGTTACCGGGTCTTCAAAAACGCCGACTTCGGGCGCAAAAAATCTGGAAACAAAGTCCGCCGAATCGCCTTTCGCGGTCACGATGAAGCCGTGCGCGTCGATTTCCAGAAGTTTAGAAAAATCCGGCGCGATGGCGAGAATTTCCTGCTCCGATTCGTAAACCAGAAAATAATCGCGCGCTTTCAGGACTTCCTTCGGCGCTTTGCCGAGCGCTTCGACCAATCCGTCGGGTGCGCCGGTCGGCGAAACAGGACGCGACGGAAAATCGAGAATAAGACGCTCGCCCTGTTTTTCGACTGTTAATTCGCCGCTTTTATGCGATTGAAATTTGATAAAAGTCTCTTCCATCTTCAAAATTTCAAAAATCACGAAGGCGCTCGCCAAAGTCGCGTGCCCGCACAAATCAATCTCAAACGTCGGCGTGAACCAGCGAATCTCGTAAACATCAACGTTACGCACAAAAAACGCCGTTTCCGAAAGATTGTTTTCGAGCGCGATGCGCTGCATCTTTTCCGCCGGAAGCCATTCCGTCAAAGGACAAATCGCCGCCGGGTTTCCCTTAAAAACTTCCTTCGTAAATGCGTCAACCTGATAAATCGTTAAGTTCATAAATTTATTTTTGCCGCGGATTAACCGAGGATTTCGAGGATAAATCAATAAAAATAAAATCAGCGTAATCAGCGTAATCCGCGGCTAATTCACTCCTTCACCGCTGCTATCGCCTGAATTTCAATCTGCGTCCCGAAATGCAGAGTCTTGACCGGCACAATCGCACGCGCCGGTTTGTGCGCGCCCAAGATTCGTGCGTAAGTTTCGTTGACCTTTTCCCAATCGTCCATTTCCGAAACGTAAATCGTAAACTGCAAAACGTGATTCAAGTCCGAGCCTGCCGCCGTCAAAATATTTTCGACGTTGCGCAGCGCCAGTTCAGCCTGCTTTTCAATCGCGCCGGTTTCAATCTCGCCGGTCGCGTAATTCCACGGCAATTGCCCGGAGACGAAAATTAAGCCGTTGTGAACGACGGCGGGCGAATAATGACCTTTCGGCGGCGGCACATTTTCCAAATAAATATTTTTCATAAACGTAAAATAAAACCACGGATTCCACTTCGGATAACGCCAAAAAACTTTTTTCGAGTGTATCCGAGTGAATCCGTGGATTCGGTTGTTTGCAAAATTTCGCTACTCGGGTTTACTCTCCCAATCGTCGCGTAAAAATTTTACTTCGCCGCTTTCCAAATGATACATTGCGCCGACGATTTTTACTTTGCCCGCATCGACCAATTCTTTGATAACCGGGCTTTTCGCGGGAATTTCCTTCATCGATAAACGAACGTTTTCCCAGGTCATTTCATCGAGCGCTTCATCATTTTTCGAATCTCGCGGAAAGCCTTTCGCCACCGTATTCAAGATTGCCGGTTCGATTTTCGCCATCAGCCCGGTCAGGCTTCCCAATTTGACCCCGTCGCAAGCGCCGTAAACCGCGCCGCAATGCGTATGTCCGAGGACGACAATCAACTTTGAATTCATCAATTTCGTTGCAAATTCAAAAGAGCCGATAATGTCGTCATTGACCACGTTTCCGGCAACGCGCGCGTTAAAGGCGTCGCCGTTATTCAAATCGAAGATGTCGTCGACCGACATTCGCGCATCGAGACAACTTAAAATCGTAGCAAAGGGAAATTGCCCTTTCGCCGTCGCGATAATCTCTTTGCGATAGTTGGGTTGATTGATTTCTTGATTTGCGACGAATCGTTTGTTGCCTTCGACCAATCGCTGCAAAGCCATGTCGGGCGTCATCGTCGCCTGAGTTTCCTTTGTTTGCACGCCGCTCGCTGCTGATTTCGGGTTCTTAACCTTGCGAATCTTTTGTGCCGTGACATATAAGGGGAAAACAAATCCGGCAAAGACTAAAAATCCAACGAGTAAAAAATTCTTTCTGTTCATAAATATTCTCTCATCAATGTTTTATTCGAAATCGAGTAATTTCGCCGCATTGTTCCCTCCGCAAAGATTTGCGTGTCTTCGATTGCACTTACCGTTCCCGCAAAATAGCACATTTCGAAATAAAACACTACGGAAGAGAAAATTTTCTCCCCGAAGATTTTTGAAAACCGGCAGACAATCATTACTTTTTAGTCAAGAATGAAGTCGTGTGTTTTATAAAAATTTAACGTCTAATTATCAAAGAGCAGTTTTATTATTTTATAGTTCTGCAGGACAAATTTTTCTCTTATGTCCTGCAGAAACTTTTTCAAACCTTTAACCGACGCTACCTTCGAGTTTCAATCCGAGAAGTTTCGTCGCTTCGACGGCGTATTCCATCGGCAGCTCACGAAAAACTTCTTTACAGAAACCGTTGATAATCAATGAAACGGCGTCTTCCTGCGAGATGCCGCGCTGCTGGAGATAGAAAAGCTGTTCTTCGCTGATTTTCGAAGTCGTCGCTTCGTGCTCGACGCGCGCCGTGTTGTTCATCACCTCGATATACGGGAAAGTGTTCGCCTCGCAGCGTCCGCCGATGAGCATCGAATCGCACTGCGTATAATTGCGCGCGCCCGTTGCTTTCGGCATCACTTTGACGAGCCCGCGATACGAATTGTTCGAACGCCCGGCGGAAATTCCTTTCGAGATAATCGTCGATTTCGTGTTCTTGCCGATGTGAATCATCTTCGTTCCGGTGTCGGCAATCTGCGCGTTGTTCGTCAGCGCGACCGAATAAAATTCGCCGATTGAATTGTCGCCCTGCAAAATTACGGACGGATATTTCCAGGTAATCGCCGAGCCGGTTTCGACCTGCGTCCACGAAATCTTTGAATTCCGACCGCGACACGCGCCGCGTTTCGTTACGAAATTATAAATTCCGCCTTTACCGGATTCGTCGCCCGCATACCAATTCTGGACGGTCGAATATTTAATTTCCGCATCGTCCAGCGCGACCAATTCAACGACCGCCGCGTGAAGCTGATTCGTGTCGAACTGCGGCGCGGTGCAGCCTTCGTTATAGGCGACGTAACCGCCTTCTTCGGCGACGATTAATGTGCGTTCAAACTGTCCGGATTCCTGCGTGTTGATGCGGAAATAGGTTGATAATTCCATCGGGCAGCGGACGCCTTTCGGGATAAAAACGAATGAGCCGTCCGAGAAAACCGCCGAGTTCAGCGCGGCGTAATAATTATCCGAAACCGGCACAACCGAGCCGAGATATTTTTGAATTAATTCCGGATACTCTTCGACCGCTTCCGTGAAAGAGCAGAAAATTACGCCCGCTTTTTTGAGTTTTTCCTTGTAGGTCGTCGCCACCGAAACCGAATCGAATACGGCGTCGACCGCGACGTTCGCGAGCATCTTTTGCTCCGACAACGGAATGCCGAGCTTTTCAAACGTCTTTATAAGCTCCGGGTCAACTTCGTCCAGAGATTGTTTTTTCACCTTCTGTTTGGGCGCGCTGTAATAGCTGATGTTCTGAAAATCGATGTTCGGATACTGAAAATTCGCCCAGTTGTCGGGCTTCTTCATTTCCAGCCAGCGGCGAAACGCTTTCAGACGAAATTCCAGAAGCCATTCCGGTTCATTTTTTTTCGACGAAATCAGCCGCACCGTGTCTTCGGTCAAACCTTTGGCAATCGTTTCCGTTTCGATGTCGGTCGTAAAACCGTATTTGTATTCCCTGTTTGCTAATAATTCTGCTGCTGTTGACATAATATAATTCCAAATTCCGGATTAGTTGACGCTTTGCGGCTCGATTGTCCGGTGAATTCCCTGAATCTGATGAAACGTCGCGTCGACCGAAGATTCGCTGCCGACGAGTTGCGCCAGAGTAATCTGCGAAAGCGCGTTTTCGACAATTTCGTGAAGCCCGACAATGACCGGGCGAATGCCGCAATCGCCCTTGTGAACACAAGAATCGAGCACGCCCGTATAGCTTTCGCAATGCTTATTCAAAACGTCCGCGTCTAAAACCTTGATGACCTCGTTCAAACGAATCTGGTTAGCGGCGCGCGCCAGTGAATAACCGCCTTTCGTTCCGCGTGTCGCATGCACGAAACCGGCTTTATTTAAAAGCCACATCAATTTTCCCGCGTTGGCGGCGGAAATTCCTTCGCGCTCGGCGATTTGCGGCAGCGTTAAGGATTCGCTTTCCGCCAAATTCGCCAGCTGCACCAAACAACGCAGCCCGTATTCTTCCTGTGCCGATATTTTCATTGTTTTTACCCGGGTTAAAAATTTTTCTTAAAAACTCTGTTAATGATAGAATCTCAAATCTTTACTTTTGTGTCAAGATTGTCCGCCGGTCGAAATTGCTCCGTAAAATTAAATTTCCGCAGCTTTTAACAACGACCGCAAAAAGACAAATCTTCTCCGGGGTATTTCAGTAAACCCCGGAGAAGATTTGGTTAAAACGATTAATCTTCGTTAGATAATCGGATAGTCATCGCGCGGAACGATAAGCCGGAACGTTGAGGCGCTCGTCGCCGTGCCGCCGGCGGTGGTGACGGTCACGTAGCCCCTGCCGAAAGCGACTTCCGCATAAATGGTCGTCGAATTGGCGACCGTAAAGGAGTAGACGGAAACACCGCCGATACTGACATCCGTCGTACCTTCAAAGTTCTGTCCGGTGATTGTAATCATATCTCCTTCATAACCCAAAAGAGGTGTAAAGCCGTTGATTATCGGCGGCGCTGCGATGCCCTTGCCCTTCAGTTCGGCAAAATGTAAAAGCACGCCGTCGGCGGTTTTCAACCTAATCGTGTCGGTATACTCTCTAACCTCGGTCGGAAGGAATTTTACGGTCACGGTTCCGCTCGCACCCGGTTGAATTGTCAACGGCGTAAACGGGTCGACCAGAAAAACCGTCGGTGACTGTAAAAATTTGATTTCCTCGATTTTTACCGCGGTCGGGTAATTTGCCGGCACCGAAATGGTAATTGCTGCGGTCGAAGCGGTCGAATTAATGCGCGTGTCGGGGAAATTCAATTGATTGGTTCCCGTTAACGAAACGGCATAATCCAGCAGACTGCTCAAGATAGCCTCGCCGCCCGCGATGACGTTGATGCCCCGATCCTGTCCGTATGGGTCTTCGCCGATTGACGGCACATGAAGATGCCCGCTTGGCAAACTCGGCTTCGTTTTCCATCTGATTCTCGAAGTCCGGTAGAATATTTCGTTCGATAAATAATCGCCGCCCGAGCCCTCTGTCAGCTCGCCGCAGGTTTTCGGCGCCGTATTATTTCTTTCGTACGCGTCCGGGTCATTCGGCGTCGGGTCGCCGTGACTCTGACAATTAACACCAGGCGTTTTGAGGCTGTACGACTGGTCGAGTATCACATAGGTCGGACTTGACGGCCCGCGCACCG
Organism: Pyrinomonadaceae bacterium; assembly: GCA_036403375.1. GTDB lineage: Bacteria > Acidobacteriota > Blastocatellia > Pyrinomonadales > Pyrinomonadaceae > JAFDVJ01. Next base: position 50,208 of record DASWRC010000002.1, on the reverse strand, counting down.
TTCTGTTTTTAAAGCCGGTCGGCGTTTGAACTTTGACGACTCCGACCGGCTGATACGGAAGCGTGCTTTCCAGATAAAACGGCACTGCCGCCTCAACGTCGCCGAGCGGATGCTCGGTTGCCGATTCAATCCTTTCGTTGTCGGGCAGTTGTTTGGCTCTGAATCTGGTGGCAAACCGGTCGATATTAAAACGGTCGGTGAAGCCCGTCCAGCTACAGGTCATAATCATCTCGCATTCGACAACCGCCCGCCTCATCACCTTTTCAACCAGCCCATCGGTATCCGTTCCCGAGCTTCCGAAATCACGGAAGCGTACCGGAAAGACGGCGGATTGGACGCTGAATTCCTTTTGCGAATTAGTCGCTTTGACCTTCTCGCCGCTCAGCTTCATCGCGATGAGACCCGACGAATTGCTTATCAAACCTGATATGTAGAGCTGAAAGGGGTCAAATCCGGTGACGACGACACGATTCACGGCGGCTGCCGGAAATTCAATTCGCGCGTCGGTGCCGTCCGTCGTTGTCAATCCGCGTGAAAAATATTCAAAGATATTCAGCTGATTTTCCGACAGCCGCGAAAGCTTTCGGTTTTGCAGGTCGCGCAGGACAGCCAGCGCTTCGAGCCGCGCGAAGTACAAAATTCTATCATCCGGCGTTGCGCTCTTGGCGAGCTGCAAGCCGCGTTGCCACAGATTATTCCCTTTATCCTTAAGAAAAACGTCGGAAACGGAAGTTACGGTTCCGAGCGCGTCGATTAACTCTCTGGCAAAATTGCCGAGTTTACCGCTGACTCCCCGGTCGCTTTTATCCTTCATAAGACCTCTGACCTCGCGGAAGACGCGGAAGTATTCCTCGAACGTTTCCTCGTTTGAAATCATCGGGTCGAGCTTTGCGGTCAGCAGTGTCGAGCCGACCCGCGTGCTGCCGGAAGAATCCGTGACTTTCAGCTCGCTGAATTTCAATTCGACCTTTACTTCTCTCCGGCAATTCCGGGGAGTTGGGGTCGGGCTTGTTTCTTTACAGGAAGCGCTGACCAGGTGTCCCGTCACAAAGGGTCCCGGCGGCACGAATTTTACGATTGTCGTCGTTCCCGGCGTGACTTCTTCTTCCCGGTTCGGAATAATCTCGGCATTATCGAACGCGACGTAATCGTTTGTGTTCTGCGTGGTATTGACCGTCGCTTCCAGCTCGACACCGGCTTGAATCAATCGCCCGGTGAAAAATTTTGAAAGCGCGTTGCCGCCCGGGCGCTCGAATCTGTTTCCGAACGTACCGGTCGGAAACGGCAGAACGCCCGCCGTGTTTCCAACCAGCAAGCTCGCGGAATCGACCTTGACTCTCGCCTTAATCGTAGACGGCGAATTCGGCGGAAAACGGAATCTTCCGGCAAGAAAGTAATTTCGCGGATTCGGCGCTTCGGCTTCGTCGCGGTAGATGTCCCTGACGGGTTCGACCTTGTTGGTCGCGGGGTCGCGGTAAGCGAGCGACAACTCGACCTTAACTTCGGTGACTTGATTAACCGTCACCGGAAGATTGCCGGCTTCGATACTCGGAGCTTCGCCCGCATTCGGCGAACGCCGGAATCCGTAAACCGAGCCTTTCCAGAAAGCAAGCGGCGTTTGACCGCCGGCGGGCTTGATTCGTGCGCGGATGCTGTTGTCGCCGGGCAGGTAAGCGTACGCCTGTCCGGGCTGAAGCGCCACCGGGTCGAGAACGGTCGGCGCGGCATCGACGAGGAAAAATTCAACGTCGTAACCCAAATCACGCAAATCAATCGCCGGCGCGCCCGTCGGGTTGCCGCTCGCATCCACGGGGCGCGCAAGGGCTTTGATGACTGCGCTTTCGCCGACATCCATGACCAGGTGCGGCGGCGGAAAACCGTCGGGCGGCGGCTCGGACGTGATGACGACATCATACAAAGCCGGGCTTTCGGTCGCCGTCAGGCAATACGAGGTTTGAAAACTCGATTGGACGACTTCCTGCTCGCCGCCGGACGAAAACCTCAGCAATTCCATATCGAAATTCCAGGGCACGCAGCAACCACCGGCTTCGCGGACAAAATAGTAAGATTCAAAGCCGCCGCGCGCGTCGGGAAACGCTGTCTGACCGTTATCGGAAACAAGCTGGAATTTCCCGCCGCAGGGCAGCAAATTATTAGGCATCGACGTGATGCCGATAATATGAACCGCGTGCGTAAAAATCGCGTCGAAATGCAGATGACCGTCGCTGTCAATCGAAAAGTCGATACCGAGCGTCAGGTTAAACGCGGCAATCACTTCCAACTGCCCGTTCGGTTTGACGAGCGCCACCATCCACGCCACGTTAAAGTAAATTTCAATATTGATTTGGATACCGATGACAATCGAACCGATCGACCAGCCGAATTCGGGAAATTCGTTGTAAAGCCCGTAACCCCAGATTTCGTAGATGAAGCCGATAATCAGGACGACCTCGATATGAATCACAACCTCGACCCGGAGCGCGACGAGCAGTCCCGCGCCGCGCAAACGAAATAGCTTTCCGACCTCGGCAGCCACCGGCGAATCGAGCACCGCGCCGCCGCCATCGAAAAGCGGAAGCATATAAACATCGTTGATAATCGGCAGAATAATGGTGATGTCGATAATCGTGATGGCAAAATTTCCCCAATCGAAAATCTGGCTCGACAAATTCTGACCGTTTGCGCTGAAGACCGCGCTGTCTTCCCGGGTCGGACCGGTAAACTGCTGACCGGGAGCGGGCGTTAAGTTCAAGCTCAGCTCGTCGGCGCCGGACGCGGCGAGCGCAAAGTTATTTTTCGCTCCCGCCTGCAGCGCGCCGCTTTCCGGCGCGAAAGAAAGGTCGTACCCGGCAACGGTCGAGCCGCCATTATCGACCAGCGTTAACTGCAAAGGAGCCGAAGCGTCGTATTTTTCCGGCAGCGTGACGAGACCGCTCACAAAATTGCCGTCGCTTTTTTGAAATTCGACCGCCGTGCCGTCACTCAAGGTCAGCGCGTGCCCGTCGAGATTACGACCGGCGACCATTACTAAATTAGGTTTCGACGGGTCGAGATTCGCCGTGTACGCCAAAACCGCCGGTGCCGCGCCCGGCAAAACCGTGAACATATGACGGCTGCTTTCGACAATCCCGTCGCTGGCGGCGCCCGAGCGGCGGCTGGCGAGCACCTGCACCGCTATTCGCTCGTAAGATTCGAGCGGCGGCGCGCAATTGATTTGCACCGTCATCCGCACGGTGTCGATTCCGGTGTCGGCGTCGTGGCTCGTGGTCGTATCGAGAAAAGTAATCTGACAGCGCGACGGTCCGCGCAGCGCCAGCAGCCCGTCATTGAAGGCGGCAATCAAATTTCGTCCGCGAATCGTGACGACCGATTGCGTGTTTTCGATGACCGCGAGCGGCGTCACGCCGAGCACTTCCGCCTGCTCGCCGGCAGTCGTCGCCACATAGGTAAACCCGCCCGGCAGCCGCGCCGTTCCCCCGTCGGGGTTGATAACGGCGACCGCCACGCTTCCCGCCTGCGACGCCGCGGGCACAACCGCGTAAATAACGGCTTCGCTCTCGAAAGTAACCTGGTCGGCGGGCGCGCTTCCGAAATAAACCGTCGCGCCTGGCTGAAATCCGCTGCCGAGCAGCGTAATTGTAATGCCGCCCGCGAGTGCGCCGGCAATCGGCGAGATTTGGTCGAGCGTCACCCAATCCTCATTTGGCGGGTCATCGCCGCCGCCCGGCGGAATCAGTGATAGTTCTCCGCCGTTGTCCGGTTGTTTTTCCGACGATTCGTCGGCGTTAAAAACATCTTCTTTATTCATATATTTACTACTCCTTCAGGTTGTTTTAGAATTTGAAACTAAAACGGAAAAACGCCTTGTAAATCCGAATTTCTATGGATTTACAAGGCGTTGAACTCTTGTCTCTCGCGATGCGGATACTAATCACCGCATCTCAACTTTAATTGTCATGTAAAAACCCACCGTTTTTACACGAATATCAATGCTTAGATAATCACATCGATAATTTTCGCCTGACGGCAAGCGCGTCGAGCTTGAAATTCATGTCTTTCAAACCGACGCGCATTTCGTCATTTGATTTTTCGACCATTCGAGTTAACTGGTCAAAGCGTTTCTCAAACTGGCTCTTGAATTCGTTGAGCGATTTCTCGTTTGGGTGAATCGATTCGTCCTTTTCGTGGTCGGCGAAATCTTTCTCGAGCCGCGCGTGGTCGCGCGCCATCGCTTTGATAACGCCTTCCAGACGCAAAAGCCAGATTGTGACCGTCAGCGTCGAGCTGACCAGAAAAATTAAAATTGTGGGATTTTGTAGCATGTCCATAAAAATCAGACCTCGCGTGTTTTGGTATTTTTCCGCGGGACAAAGCTCGTTCGGGAAAATAGACCGTTTATCCGGGCGGCGTCCGGCTTTCGATACTCTCGCCGCTGAGCGAACGCCGCCATTTAATTAGCTGCCCGCACGCCGGACATTCAAACCCGATAAAGTGCGGGTTGTTTTTTAACGGCTCGCCGTCGAAAAACAGCCGTCTGCCGTCGGAAGTCGCCGCCAGCGCGTTGCAAAATTCGCCGGACGAGAGTCGATGCCGGCAAAAAATCTTTTTCGTAAAAAGTTTTTTCATACACAAGAAGTTTTCGAGTCAGGCTTTTTTGGAAGTAGACTGATAACTTTTCGGCAGCGGTGCGAAAATCTTACGTTTTTTTCGTCGATTTTTCGCCGGGCAAAACGTCTCGAATTCAACTTCTAAATCGCCGGACGTTTCATCCATGCAACAAAGAATAGCGCGTTTTTTTTGTAATGTAAATACCTTAAACGCCGTGTTTAATAAACTTAATAATTTTGATTCTTTTCTTAATACTTTTGCATTTCATAAATTCGGCAAGCTTAAAGACCTATCTAACGTAAACGGAACCCGCCGGGGTTAACGGTTTTCGGGTTCCTTTGAAAACTTTTAACTTTTACGGCTTGCGCGGATTTTACGGATTTAACGGACGCACCCGTAAGCAAAAGACCGGGTTTCGTTTACCGTTTGCGCAAAAGGCATAAAAAGCGCAAATTCCGAGATTTTGTTGCAAGTATGAAACAAAATGATGTATGATTACTTCATTCTCACGCACACCTTCAAGCTGCTGCCTGAGACGGATTTTAAGGTGAAGAAAAAGTGGTTAAAACAGATGATTCCAATAAACCCAAGATCGATAAACTTATAAAACTCTGGCAGGCGGAAACCATCCTGCGGCAGGTAATTTCGCCCGTCCCGTCGCGTCCGACGCTGATTTCATATATTAAAAAGGGAATTCTCAAAGGCAAGAGTATTTTTAATAATTACTATGTTTACGAGTCTTCGCTGCGGGAATTTATCGACAACAATAAGCGCCTGACGGATTAATTGCATTAAATTCGGAGCGGCGAAACATTAAGCCGGCGTCTAATTTTTTATTGAAAATATTCATTAAAAGTTGTACAGTCCTAATGTTTTTGTCTTAAACCCAAATTTCAGGAGAAAAAAATATGTCCCCAGAGTCTGCCGCTGATAAGCCTTTCGGAGATATTGCACTGTGTCTTTCGGGCGGCGGTTATCGCGCCGCAACCTACGCGCTCGGCACGCTCTCGATGCTCGACGAGCTGAATTTACTCGACGACGTACAACTTTTGTCCACTGTTTCGGGCGGTACTTTTACGGGCGTCATGTATGCCGTGTCGCAGAGCGAAGGGAAAACTTTCGACGAATTTTACGCCGGATTCAGCAATTATCTGAAAACGACAAACGCGATTGATAAAGCGCTCGACGACCTTTACCGGACGCCTTCGCCTTCCGGCTCGACCGATTTGAGCCTTATCCGCTCGGCGGCAAAATCTTACGCCGATTCGCTTTTCGGCAAACGAACCTTTGAGCAGCTGATTAATACCGCCTCAACGGACGGACGATTTCAGGAGCTGATTTTCAACGCCACCGAGTTTCGCGAAGGCAATTCGTTCCGGTTTCGCGCGAGCCGGGACAAAACCGTTTTTATCGGCAACCAGAATTTTGCCGTCCCGCGCGAGGTCGCCAAAGAAATCCATCTCGCCGACATTGTCGCCGCTTCGTCGTGTTTTCCGGGCGCGTTCGAGCCGATTCGTTTTCCCGACGATTTTTACTGGCAAAGCCCGCTCGCGGACATTCGCGCGGCGCTTATTAAAGAGGTCGAAAATCCAGTCACCAAAGAGCGTTATGAAAACGGCTTCAACGTTGACGGAAACTGCATCCCGCTGCCGCTGATGGACGGCGGAATTTATGACAACCAAGGCATCTCGAACGCGGTGCTGGCAGATAAAAACAATCGCTTCAGCCTGTTTTTAATCACCGACACCAGCCCGCGCGACGAAGCCATTCTCAGCCTGCCGGACGCGAGCCCGCGGCGCGGATTCGTGACGCTGAGCACTTTATTTTGGCTTGCCGTCCTGCTCTTCGTCCTTTGTCTGGCGGCTATCGGCATCATTGGTTACTCGTTTTATCACACGGGCGAACCGGTTCGTTTGGCAACCTGGCAAATCGTTCTCGGCTACGTTGTTTCGATTGCGCCCGCGTTTCTACTTATCCTTGTACTCGCATGGATTTACGACCAGTTTCGACGATTTGAAAGCCTCAATATTTCGGGCGCAAAATTCCGGCTCTGGCATTATTTGAAAAAAATGGCTTTGCCCGACGCGATTGAAATCTTTAAGACGCGCATCAGTTCGGTAATGGCGATGACGGCGAACGTTTTTATGAAGCGCATTCGTCAATTACAGTTTAACAATCTGATGAATCCCGAATCGCGCGCCAAATTCGTGGCGTTCAATCTTATTTATTCGCTCAACCCGACCGTCGAGCGCGAATGGTTATGGAAGCTCGACCCGGAACTGAAACCGACTTTAGAAATGAAAGAGATTTCGGCGAAGGCGGAAATTGTTCCGACGACGCTCTGGATGAACGAAGTACAATTCAAAATCCTGATTGCCTGCGGTCGCGCGACCACCTGTTTTTCGCTTATCAAATACCTCTGGCAAAGATGGCAAACCGAAGAAAACGCGGCGCAAAAACACAATCCGCCGTTTGAAGTTCCAAAGCCTGACACGCCCGAATCGCCGCATTATGAGATTTATCGGATTTTGAAAGCTAAATGGCTTGAGCTAAAACAGAATCCCGAATAAAAAATTTGCTTTGAAATTAAAAAATCTCCGACAAATGCGCTCTCGGATTTAAGATTAGCCGCAGCGCAGGCTGCCGAATTTTATCTTTCGCCGTTTCGTCTGAGAGGTATTCGACCGGCGATTTGCCGTCAACGCGTGCGAGCTGCAAAACCGGCAAAAGTCGCGCGCCGCGCGCTTCGATTTCTTCGCGGCGTTCCCAGTTCACCTGATTTAAATAACTTTCGGCAAATGATTTAAAGCAGTTTTTATAGTCTTGCGCGGCGGCGGGACGATACGCCGCCTTGAGCATAAAATGATTCAGGCAAAACGCCAAATCAAACGCCGGGTCGCCGAACCATGCGGTTTCGGCATCGAGAAAAATCGGATTTTCGCGCCCCATCAAAATATTTTTCGGGCTGACGTCGCCGTGTACGAGCGCGATTTTAGCGGCAAAAGTTTCGGCGGCAATCTCTCTTATCGACGGCGCGACGCGCGGATATTTTTCAGCCGTCGCCAGCAGATAAGGCTCGATTCTGAGCGCATAGAAAAGCCGGTCGGTGGCAAACGTTTCCATAATTTTTTTATCGAACGCGCTTTTGGCATGAATTTTTCCTAAAATCTGACCGGCTTTGGCGGCAAACCGAGCGTCCGCTCTGCCTTTTAATAATTCCGCTTTCCAGTTCCTGAAATCTTCCGGCGCGAGAAACTCCATTGCCAGCATCTGCATTTCCGCGTCGTGCGCTCTCGGGCGCGGAACGATACCGGGAAAGTTTTGGTGGACAAAATTGAACCATTTCCATTCGTAAAGATTCCGCTCGGTCGGCGCCTGCCAATCGGCTTCGACTTTCAAACGGGCGCGCGCGCGTTTGACGCAGATGGTTTCGCGCGGCAGGCGGACGCGCCAGATGTCGCTCGAAACGCCGCCCGCAAGCCTCGTCCAGCGGGCAGTTTCGCCGCGCTTTAACAAGCCGCTGCGCCACAAAAACTCGTCCAAATTCTCGCCGACCGCCGAATCGTTCATAAATTTAAGAAATATTTTAACGCAAAGCCGCAGAAATGCCGGAACGCTATGGGATTTTTCTATTATTTAAATGACGAAATTTATTCTTCGCGCCTTCGCTTCTTTGCGGCTTCGCGTTGAAATATTTCTTTTCGATTGCCCGGCTGCTTTCGAGATACGACCCGACTGCTAAAACGGTTAAGTAAATTCACGCACCGACCGCGAAAAATTTCCCGGTTTTTATGATATTTTGCCTGTTTTCACAAGTAAATCGCCGGTTTAAGACGGGAACGACTTTTGCACTCGAATCTCAACAGCCTTTCTGAAGGAGGACAAAATTATGAAAATCTTAATAGCCACGGATGGTTCGGATTTCAGCCGCACGGCAATCGAAAAATGCTGCCGGATGCTGAATTTGAAGGACGCCGAGATAAAGATAGTTTCGGTTTACGAGCAGTCGGCTCCGATGGCGACCGAGCCGTTCGCGATTTCGGCGCAGTATTACCAGGAAACAATGGATTTGGCACGGAAACAGAGCGAAACATTTGCCGCCGATTCGATCAAACAGCTCAGGGAAAATCTGAACGATTCGGCTCCGAATATCGAAACTGAAGTTTTCTTAGGCTCGCCGTCGCGCGTCATCGTCGATGAAGCCGGAGATTGGAAAGCCGATTTAATTGTCGTCGGCTCGCACGGGCGCTCGTTTTGGGGACGCCTGACGCTCGGCTCCGTCTCGGACGCGATTGTGCAGCATGCGCCGTGCTCGGTTCTGGTCGCCCGCACCGGCTGAAGAAACAGTAGCGAAAATTTTTAATTTAATTGTTGGTTAAAAAGGAGCAAAACTATGTCTAAAACAATTTCAGTGACGGATTGGACAAATTATTTTAAGGATTTTTCGGCGAAAAACCTGAAGCGTCCCGTAAAACTGGAAACTTTCGGCGAGCTGGGCGCGATGCGGCAGGTCACGAGATTGCCGTTCGCCGGAATTTACGTCGAAACGGCGGGTGCGAATGCGCCGCGCGTCGAGATTCTACTCGGAGGTTTGTCGGCGACCAAGGTCGATTACCTGACGCACACGATTTTGAGCGTCAAATCGATTATGACCTTGAGCGACGCCAATAATCTCGACAGCGCAATCGAATTCGAAGCGGCGGACGGCACGAAAACGCTTCTCAGTTTTGAATCCAAAGCGGCGGAAACTCAAACGGCTTAAACAGCTTTAATGAAAAAGGCGAAATTCGTTTGCGGTCGGCATTATTTTCGGGCTTTAACGGGCGTGGAAGGCGGCGCGTCCGAACCCGATTGACGCGCTGAGTTTTGAATAAATCGAGATGATTATGATTAAAGTTAAAACAGAATCAGACGCAATCCGTTAAGGTTTCGACAATCTTTTCATCTGCGACCGTCGCCGCCGCGAGCCTGCAGAAATCGCCTATTCGTAAATTTACCCGCTAAATTTTACCGTGCATCAGCCTGACGGTATCGCGCGCAATGAGTAATTCTTCGTTCGTCGGAATGACGCAAACCCGGACGCGCGAATCTTCGGTGCTGATGACGGATTCGCAACCGCTGCGGCACGCGGAGTTTTGCGCGTCATCGAGCGCGATGCCGAACCAGTTCAAATTTTCACAGATTTTCTTACGGATTGTCGCCGAATTTTCGCCGATGCCGCCCGCAAAGATTATCGCGTCCGTGCCGTTCATTGCCGCCAGATATGCGCCGATATACTTGGCGGTGCGGTAACAGAAAATTTCGATGGCAAGACGCGCCCGGCGGTCGTCGGATTCTTCCGCCTCCGCCAACAGCTCGCGCATATCGTTCGTTAAACCGGAAATTCCGAGAAGTCCCGATTGTTTATTGAGCAGCATTTCAGTTTCGTGAATCGTCAAGCCCTCTTTCGCGCCGATAAATTCGAGAATCGCCGCGTCCAAATCACCCGCGCGCGTGCCCATCACCAATCCTTCGAGCGGCGTTAAGCCCATCGACGTATCAATCGAATTTCCGCCTTTGATTGCCGCAATCGAACAGCCGTTGCCGAGGTGCAGCGTGATAACGTTGACCTGCTCGCGCGGAATGTTGTTTTTTGTCCGGTAGCGATATGCGATATAGCGGTGCGACGTGCCGTGAAAGCCGTAGCGGCGCAGCTTGTGACGACGATAAAGCTGGTACGGAATCGCGTAAAGAAAGGCTTTTTCGGGCAGAGTTTGATGAAACGCCGTATCGAAAACCGCCGCTTGCGGCGCGCCGCGCCCGAAAATCTCGCGCACCGCCTGAATGCCTTTGATATTCGCCGGATTATGCAGCGGCGCGAGTTCGATGCAGTCCTCGATGGCGCGCAAAACTTCATCGGTAATCAGCACCGACTGCGAAAAATATTCGCCGCCGTGGACGACCCGGTGCCCGACCGCGTCGATGTCGCCGAGGTTTTGAACGCCTTCAATCGATTGCCGGGAAATCCATTTGAGAACCGCGTCGAGCGCCGCCGGAATGTCGCGAACCGGCGCGGCGCTTTTTTCCGCCGTGCCGCCTTCGACCGAAAAATTCAAAATCGCCGCGCCGCCGATTCGCTCGATAATCCCGGACGCCAGCCGCTGGTCGGCGTCTCGCGAGATACGCTCCAAATCGGTCGCGATAAGTTGAAATTTAAGCGACGAGCTGCCGCAATTTAAGACGAGAATATTCATAAAAGCCAGGAAAAATTTAGCCGCGGATTAACGCGGATTTCGCGGATTTTCATTTATACTTTGATCGCATAAAGACTATAGTTCGATTAATTAGAAACATAAAAATTATTCTGTTTTATCCGCGAAATCCGCGTTGATCCGCGGCTAAAATAATTCTTCTCATAAAACACGCGATTTGCCGAAATCATGGCATTGAACGAAAATAAAAGTATAACAAATGCTGACTTCCGATTTAGCCGTCAGCTTTCGGCGCGGCGACAAAATTTTCCCGTTTCTCATCTCAACCGACAACGCCGGATTCCTGCGCGATGCCGCCGGTTTAATCGAAATTTTCGAGGCGTCGATGGAAATCACGCGCGGCGCGCTCGAGGGCGAACTGGAAGAATTTATCGGCACGGGCACGGATTATAAAATCCTGCGCGGGCTGATTAAACTATTAAACGACCGCTGCGAATTTGAAACCGGCGCGCCCGCCGCGCCCGAAGAGATTCGCCAAAAAGTCTTTCTCGAAGCCCGCAAAGCACACCCGGTTTTTCCGGATTCACCGCAAAAAGAAGAGGTTTTAGCGCGGGTCGCGGAAGAATTTTTATGCGATAAAAATTCGATAAGCGCAAATCTTTACGCCGATTTGCCCGCCGCGCAGCATCTGATTTCGTTCGACCCGATTGAGCCGCAGGTATTGCTCGACCGCTACAACCTCGCACAGGCGCAGGCTTTGCTCTACCGCTGCACGGAGATGAAAATCCGCGTCGCGCCGAGCGATCTGGCGAATTACCGCGCAATTTTCGGCTGGATAAAACATTTCGGTCTGATTCATTCGATTACCGGAAATGCCGCCGACGGTTACGAAATCACGCTGACGGGCGCGGCGTCGCTTTTTCACCGCTCGCAGAAATACGGCATTCAGATGGCGGTTTTTCTGCCCGCGCTGCTCGTTTGCGAAAACTGGGAATTCCGCGCCGAAATCGCGCAGAAAAAAGGCGGAAATCTATTTTTCGAACTTTCGGGCAAACAGACGGAAATCGTTTCCAATCGCCTGGACGAAACGCCTTACGAAAATCCCGATATTGAAAAGCTGAAGAAAAACTGGGAAAAGTTTGCGAGCGACTGGCAGTTAAAAGAAAACCGCGAAGTAGTCGATTTAGGCAAAACGGCGTTCGTTCCCGATTTGGTTTTGATTTCGCCTGCCCGGCAAAAAATTTATCTCGACATTCTGGGTTTCTGGACGCCGAAATCTCTGCAGAAACGGCTCGACGAATTTGCCTCGGCAAACTTTCGGAAATTCATCATCGCCGCTTCAAACGAACTTCGCGGCAGCCGTGAAGAATTTTTGAAGGAGAGCGAAAACGTGATTTTTTACAAAACCAAAATCGAGCCGCTTTTGCTCGTCGAAACAGCGAGAAGCTTACTCCTCTAAAAGACTTTGCCGTCTGGTTGAACGAACGCGCAAAATATAAACTTTTTCGTCTTGGATTGAAAATAAAATCCTGTAAGTGTGGGGCTTTTTGCCGTAAATTAACTGACGGACAGTTTCATCAAACGCTTCGCTTTCGGGGCTTATCGGACATCTTTCGGGAAATTTCGAAAGTGAGGTTACGGCTTCGCTCATTCCCCAAAGCCACTTTTCCGCCAAGTCAGGATAATTTTCCAAAAGCCATGTATTTATTTCAAAAATATCGGCTTTGGCGGAAGGAGTAATTACAACCTGAAACTGCACTAAGACACCTCACCGATAGGTTTCAAAAGCTCGGCAAAAACTATTTCCGCAGGTTCGCCTTTTCCGGCTTTCATTTCGGCGATTGCGGGTTTCAAGGCTTCGATTGTTTCGAGCTTTTCGGCAATTTCGAGGAGTTTTTGATAGCTTGCCGCATCTTGCACGACAATTTCGGCTTTCCCGTTAATCGTTAAAATAATCGGTTTGCCGGTTTCTTTGAGCTGCTCGACAAACTCGCTCGTATTACGTTTGAAATTTGAAAGCGAATCTATTTCTTCCTTTAGATTTATCATTTTAAAACCTCTGCACTAAATTTAGTGCAAATTTGATGCAGAGTCAATTTTTACTCAAACAAGTTCCGATTATTACCCTTTTTCGCGTCGTGAAACTGGCGCGCGTCGGAGCGTTTTTGCGAAGTGTATTCTTCGGTCGTGTTGCGCGCCACGACTTCGTAGAGAATCGCCTGTTTGTCGTCTTTTTTGCGCAGGATTCTGCCCAGGCGCTGAATGTGCTCGCGGCTCGAACCGGAACCGGAAAGAATTATCGCGACCGAAGCGTCCGGGATGTTGACGCCTTCGTTGAGGACTTTAGACGTGGCGAGGGCGAGCACGTCGCCGTTGTTGAAAGCGTCGAGCCAGAATTTGCGTTCCTTGACGTTGGTTTCGTGCGTGATTGCCGGAATCAGGTAATCGGTCGAGATGCGGTAAACCATCTCGTTTTCGGCGGTGAAGATTAAAACCTTGTCGTGCTTGTGCCGGACGAGCAAATCCTGCAAAACGTGGATTTTCGATTCCGTCCCGAGCGCGATTTTTTTGTAGCTGCGATAGGCTTTCATCGCGCGCCGACCTTCTTCCGAGCGCGCGCTGTGAATCAGAAACATGCGCCAGCCTTCCTGACCGTAAGGCAAGTTTTTCGCCCGGCGAAAATCGGTGTAAATCTGCCGCTCGCGGGCGTAAGCGGTGCGTTCTTCGTCAGATAAATCGACCTCGATGCGCTCGATACGATAATCCGCCAGGTATTCGCCCGCCAATTGCTGCGCTTCGAGACGGAAGACGAATTTGCCGATTAGTTCTTCCAAAAATTCTTCGCCGCCGTCGGTGCGTTCGGGCGTCGCGGTAAGTCCCAGACGAAACGGCGCGATGGCAAATTCCGCCGCGTATTTGTAGCCTTCCGAGGGAAGATGATGCGCTTCGTCGAAAATCACCAGTCCGAATTGATTTCCGAGGCGTTCCTGATGACGAAAAGCCGAGGCATAAGTCGTCACCGTGATTGCGCCGATTTCGTAAAAACCGCCGCCGATAAGCCCGATTTCGGCGTTGAAAGTCGAAACCAGAAGGTCGTACCACTGGTTCATCAAATCGAGCGTCGGCACGACGACCAGCGTCTGGCGTTTGCACATTTCAATCGCCATTGTGGCGACGTGAGTTTTACCCGCGCCGGTCGGCAGCACAATCACGCCGCAGCGTTCGGCTTTCTGCCACGCTTCGATTGATTCTGTCTGAAACGGGCGCGGCTCGATTGTGTATTTTTGCTTGAAATCAAACGTCGCGTAATTTTTCGCGGCGTCTTCGTAAGGCGTTTTCGCGCGGATAAATTCCTTGATAATCTCGCGGTAAAGATAAGCGGGCGCGCGGAAGTTGCGTGTTCGCGCGTCCCAGACGAAGGCTTTCGGAACCGCCGCCTTTTCGTCCGCGCCTTCTAAAATCAGTGTGCCTGAATCGAATAAGAGTTTGAACATTTATAATATTTTCCCGCAAAGACGCAAAGACGCAAAGTAAGAAGGCAAAGTTTATTTAAGATTTTATGATGAATTAAATATAAATTTGTCTTTTTAAAGGTTTTGGTTTATTTTATCTGTGCTTTCTTAATCTTTTCTGTTTCGCGTCTCCGTGTAATTGCGAAAAACTTTATGCACGAGAACGAACTGTCCAAAATCATTGTTGACGCCGCATTTAAGATTCACACAACCTTAGGTCCGGGATTGCTTGAATCAGTTTATGAAGCTGTTTTGGCATACGACTTAGACAACTACGGCTGTGAAGTCATCAAACAGCAGCCGATTCCCGTATTTTATAAAAATGTAAAATTAGATATTGGCTTTCGCGCCGATTTAATCATCGACCGAAAGGTAATTATCGAAGTAAAATCAACCGAATTAATCGCGCCGGTGCATGCAAAACAACTTCGGACTTATCTGCGGCTCACCGATTTGCGCCTCGGGCTTTTAATAAACTTCAATGTGGATTTGATTAAAGACGGGATTAAGCGTGTGGTTAATAATTTGTAGTTTCCCACAAAGGCGCAAAGGCGCAAAGAAAGAAAGCAAAGTTTTAATAGGTTTCTTACAAATGATTTTTCGGTTAAATTTAAGCAAATCTTAAAATTCTTACTTGGTTTTCTTTGCGCCTTTGCGCCTTTGCGGGAAACTACTTCCCGAACTTCCCGCGAATCTTCACGGCGCGTTCCAAGCCGTCAACATTTTCCAGAATTTTCAGCCGCAAATCTTTGTCGAGATTTTGATTGTCCGCCAAAAATTTGTTCACCGTTCCCAACGCTTCCTCGCTTTTCTGCCCGCCCAGAAAAGCGCCGAGCCAGCCGTTGACGAAAAAGATTTTGCGCGTGCGTTTGAGATTCGGCAATTCGGCGAGCGCGGTTTCTAAGAAAGGCAGCGTCAGGTCAGCGTGACGCGACGAGTTGAAAGGCGAAAGAGCGGCTTCAATCCAGCTTTCGGAGATTTCCCGATTCGTCATAAAATCCTTGAAATATTTCGCCTTCGCGTCGCCGCTGCCGATTCCGGCGCGCGCGGCGTAAGCGTAGCGTTTCGCGTCGTCAGAGGTTTCCGCTTTTTCGAGATTAGCGAGCAGCGCGGGCGCGTCTTTATCGCCTAAGATAAGAAGGCGCGTGACGATGTCGAATTTGTCTTTTGTGCGAAGCTGAAAAACGGCGAGCTTCGATTTGCCATCGAGAATATCTTTTAGATTCTGCCGCGCTTGGGGGCTCGACGCGAGATTGAGGTAAGCCCGATAAAATGTGATGCGCTGTCCCTGCGTTTTGGCATTCGCGATGCGTTCCGTCAAAACGGCTTCGAGACGCGGCGCGAGCGGGTCGCGCGCCGCGTCCGGCAAATAATAATTCACCGCCGTCGAGACTCTGCCTAAAATCGCGCTTATCGTGCTTTCGTCCTCTTCGACGGCGATGTTTTTAACGACAAGCTCGACGTAATCTTTCGGATTAAGTTCCGCCTCGCGCACCGAATCCCACAACGAGCCCCACATCATCGAGCGCAGAAAATCGTCCTTTTCCGCGCCGATATTTTTCAAAACATAATCGCGGCTTTTCTCGTCAAGCAGAAAGATGCCGTAGCCGTAATCTTGGTAGTTCGGAAACAAAAGCAATATGTCTCTTTTATCTTGATTACCCCAATCTGAGTATCCGTTTTCAGAAGGCAGTAAGATTTTGTCAAGATTTGGGTCTCTACGTTTACCGGAATTTGCATATCGGTCAAGGATAATTGGATTAATTACTTTTTCTTTTGTGTCAAAAACCTTTAAAAGATTAAATTTAATATCCCAACTGTTCCTGTAATCTAACGGATTTTTCTGGACAATTTTGTAACCGAGGGTAAAGTCCGATTTTTCATCCATTATTCTGCTAATATTAATAGTTGGCACTCCACGTTGTTTAACCCAACTTTCCCCCCATTTCTTCAAATCCTGTTTACTCGCCGTTTCAAATTCCTTCACCAAATCCGTCCATTCGGCGTTCGCGTATTCGTGTTTTTTCAAAAATGCGCGCACGGCGGTTTGAAATTTATCTTCGCCCAAATAAAATTCCGCCTGCCGCAAAAAGGCGGGAGCCTTGCGATAGACGATGTTGCCGTAGGCGGATTTTGCCGCCGAGAGGTTCGGGATTTCCTGATAAATCGGCGTCGTGCCGCGCGTCGAATCGGTCAGGTAGGCGAGCGGTTTGTTGCGTTCAAAAAAGGCTTTCCACGCGTTGTATTCGGGCATTGCTTTTTCCAAAGTTTTATACGCCATAAATTCCGCGAAGCCTTCCTTGAGCCACAAATCGTCGAACCATTTCATCGTCACCGTGTCGCCGAACCATTGATGCGCGGCTTCGTGAAAAATGACGTTGGCTCGCGAAATATAATCGTTCTTCGTCGGCTCGGACGGAAAAATCACGCTTGCTTCTCTTAGAAATGTTGCGCCGGCGTGTTCCATCCCGCCGAACGGAAATTCGGGAATCAAAACAATATCGTATTTCGGAAACGGAAACTTGTAATCGAAATAGCTTTCCAAGAATTTGACGCCTTCGCGGTTGAGGCGAAAAACCTCGTCAGCGTGCTGTTTGAATTTTTCCGCCTGCGACTTGCGAACGTAGATTTTGTTTAAATCAAAGACATCCGTAAACCCCGCAAAACTGCCCGCCGCAAATGCGAAAACGTAGGTACTGATCGGTTTTGTCCAATCAAAAGAATTACTTACATGGTTGTAATCACCATTAATAGATTCGTAGCGAAAATTCGGTGAATTTGAGATTGCTAACCAATCTCTTGGCAGAGTCAGCTTTAGAAAAAAACGCGCCTTCAAATCCGGCTGGTCAAAGACGGGAAACGCCGTGCTCGCGTCCGACGGGACAAAGAGCGAATAGACGTATTCCGCGCCGTCTTCCTTGTCCGTGTAGCGCGTGACAGCCGCGCCCGACGTTTTTATCGGCGAGGCGAAATCGATTTTAATGACGTTTTCGCCAGTCTTTAAAACCTGACTTCCGATTTGTAAATGCTCATTGACAACCGAATAAACCGACTCGTTCGAGTTTGCGAGCGACCTGCCGTTTACTTCTGTTACGCGTGCAAAAGGCTTGTCTTTATCGCCTCCAAACTGCGTCGTCCGCCAATCGAGAATCAAATCGTTCTTTGCGCCTGTCTCAGTTAAATTGACGCTGATTTCAATCTCGCCCTTCATCAGCGGTGCGCCTTTTTCGAGCGCAATATTGAGTTTATAACGCACGTCACCGTAATTTGCCGCGCGCCATTTTGCAAGAGTTTGCGAAACGCCCGGTTCGAGCGGCGGCGGAGCTTGCGCTGAAATGATTTCCGTCATCATAAACATCAGAAAAAACGTGAACGCGAGTATCTTCATATTTATTCAAAATCCATCGAAAGGTGAATCTATCTTAAGTCGCTGAAAGCGACAGAATCCGCACCTGTTTAATTAACCTTCAATCTTTTTCTATTTTACCGCAAATCGCGCCGTTGACTATGCGGTGTGCGGCAATGACCGTTCGATGCGTCGAATTGACAATTGCGGCGCGCGCCGATGACCAAAGCGACCAGACGATTTAGCTCTGCGCGAGATTTACAATCGGCGGCGGCGCATACCAAAACCGAAAGGCATCTGCTTTTTATTGAAGCAGATGCCTTTCGGTTTAGAAGATTGTTCGCCTATTGCTTTACAAGTTAAAGTTAAAGCTCAGGTAACCCGTCGCTTTGACCGGCTGACCGTCGCGCAGGAATGGTTTGAACTTCCACTTTTTGACCGCGTCTTTAGCGGCGGTTTGAAGCAGCGCCGGACCTGAAAGATTCTGCACGGCAGCGACTTTGCCTTCTTCGTCAATCACGACTTCGACCCGCACGATGCCGGTCTGCCGCAGGGATTTCGCGGTCGCCGGATAAACCGGATTCGTTTTCTGCACCGCAAATTCAATCAGCGAGCCGACTTGCAGCGGCGAGGTCGCGACCGCGTCGGTCTTTGCCGTCGTTTCTTCTTTTTTCACCGCGTCCGCATCCTTGTTTTCGTCCTGCTTATTGACCAGCCGTTCGCGCTTCGGTTGATTGGTGGTGTTCGCCGTCGTCACGGAAGCGTCGGGAACGGTTTTCGTCGTCTCGTCCGTTTTCTTTATTTCTTCGGTCGATTTCGGAGTTTCCTTCACGGTTTCACTTTGAACCGGCTTATCAATCTTCGCCGTTAAATCCGGGTTGATTTTCGTTTCCTTAACCGGCTGGAAGCCCGGAACGATAGATTCGTTTTTTGCAGTGGTCGTTGTATTAGCGGTCGTCGCGGTCGTCGGAACAGGTAAGGTATTCGTCGGATTGTTCGAAGCAATCTGCGTGCTGGAAACCGTCGGGGTTTCGGGCATCGTATCGCCGACGGCATTTAAAACCGTGCTGCGCGAATTCGCCAGCATCTCGCGCGAATCGGCAACTTCGTCCTTCCAGCGTTTCGCGTCATAATCGTCGCGCGCCAGAAGGCTGCGCACATTGGAAGTTTCTTCCAAAAGAACAGCCGCATTGGAAGTCTGCTTTTTGTCCGCGCCTAAAGTCTTCGACTGCTCGATAATCTTTTCGAGCGTTTCGCGCATATTTTCCAAATCCTTCAGCGCTTCGGGCGAGAGATTGCGGTCGGAAACCATCAATCCGAGCGCCTTGTAGCGTTCCGATTGGTTGCGCGCGCCCTTGATAACCTGCCCGGCAGCCGCGTAATAATTTGCCGCCGCGTTCGGTTTGTTTGACTTGATGTCCGAGAAAAGCGTGGCGACAAAATCCTGCGCGCGCTTGTAATCTCCCTGTTCGAGATAACAATTCACAAGCAGAACATTCAAAACTCCGTAAACCGTCTGGTCGTTGGTTTCACGGCGAATGTTTTCAAGCTCGTAAATCGCGGCGTTGTAATTTTTTACCGCGATAAAGGCTTTCGCCTTCGAGATTCTTCCGCGCATCACGTCGCCCGAAGTCGGGGGAATTGTCTTTTGCGGCTGCATTTGCTGCGGCTGCTGTGCGTTGACGATGATAAAGCTGAATACTACTAAAAAGAATGAAGCGAATAACCTTCTGACGTTTAGCGGCATTTTCAGTCCTCCTGTTTTTGACTTAAATTTTCCGTAAAGGTCAAGCGAACTACATAACCTATGAAGGCTCACTTTTGCGACCTGCTGTTTTCTCAAAATCCTGTTCCAAAAAATCATTTTCCAAGTTCTATTACAAACTCGATTTTAATTGCTGGAAAGACTATTGATGATTTTTTGGCGGTAGAGGTTTGCGTCTTTCTTTATAACATTTTCGTCCAGCCTGAGCAAACGCCTGTCACGCATTATCACTTTCCCGTCTATTATGACATGCCGCACGTCGTCGGCTTTCGTCGCATAAACGAGACTCGAAAAAACGTTGTAATACGGCGTTTGATTGAGGTTATCGAAATCGACGACGACCACGTCGGCGCGTTTCCCGACTTCCAATGAACCGATTAAATTTTCCAGATGCAGCGCCCGCGCCCCGCCGATTGTACCCATCATAAACGCCTGCTCGGCGGAAACGACCTTCGGGTCTTTCGAGAAAACCTTGTGCAGCTTGGCGGCAGTGTCCATCTCTTCCCAGAGACTCAAATCGTTGTTCGACGCCGCTCCGTCCGTGCCCAGACCGACGCGCAGATTCTTCGCGAGCATTGCGGGAACGGGCGCTACGCCGGCGGCGAGCTTCATATTCGATTGCGGATTATGCGCGATGCCGACGCCGCGCTTCTTTAAAATTTCAAGCTCCGCGTCGTTTGCCTGAATAACGTGCGCGGCTATTGTCTTATCGCTTAGAAAACCGATTTTTTCGACGTATTCAATCGGTCGCATTCCCTTATGATTTTGCTCGATAAAAGCCGTTTCGGTTTCGGCTTCCGCCAGATGAATGACCAGCGGCGCGTTTAATTTATCGGACAGCGCACGGGTTTTTAAAAGATGTTCCTGTGAAACCGTGTAAGTCGCGTGCGGCGCGACTGCCGGAATGACGAGCGAATTTCCCTGCCATTTTTTGATGAAGTTTTCGGTATAAACAAGCGCTTCGTCAAAAGTCTTATTGTCCGGCGCGGGAAAATCAATCAACGTTTCGCCCAGCACTGCGCGCACGCCGGCTTTCGCAGTTTCGTCGGCAATCGCGTCCTCGAAATAATACATATCGCAAAACGTGGTCGTGCCGCCGCGAATAAATTCCGCCAGTCCGAGCCGCGTTCCGGCGCGGACAAACGCTTCATTGACGTTTTTCGCTTCCGCCGGAAAGATGTATTTCGTGAGCCATTCCTGCAAATCCAAATCGTCGGCAATCCCGCGATAGAGACTCATCGGAACGTGCGTGTGCGTATTGATTAAACCGGGGATGACGACTTTTCCTTTCGCGTCAATCGTCTCGTTCGCCGTAAACTGTTTCGTCACGTCCGCCGTTTTTCCGACCGCGACAATCGCGCCGTTTTTGACCGCCACCGCGCCGTCTTCGATAACCTCGTGACGCTCGTTCATCGTGACGACGATTCCGCCGACAATTAAAAGGTCTGCCGTTTGATTCGATTTAGACAAGGTTTTGTTTGTTTGAGCGAAAAGTGTCTGCGGGAAGATTAAAAGAAATGAAATAAAAACAACTAAATAAATTTTCAACTTTTCCATAGTTGAATTTACTACAAAACTGTAAGAAAAGGCAAATAATTCACAAAAACCGGAAAATGATTTAGAATTCTTGCGAGGTAAAAAATTATGTCAACCGTCCCGGAAATTTCGACTTCAACGCCGCCTCTGATTGGAAATTTCAACGGTCAAAATCTCAAGCTCCGTCGAATCACGGTCGAAGAATACGACACGATGATTAAAAACGGAGTTTTTGATGAAGACGAACAAGTTGAACTTTTAAATGGAGCGATATTAGAAAAAATGCCAAAAGGACCAAAGCATTCGGCGGCGACCGACCGTGCGACAAGAGTTTTTTATCGCAATTTCGGAGAAACTGTTTTCATCAGAAATCAAAATCCAATCCGGCTCGATGAATTTTCCGAACCTGAACCCGATATTGTTTTGGCAATTCCAAAAGAAGACGAATACGAAGATTCGCATCCAACGCCGGCAGAAATCTATTTAATTTTAGAAGTCTCAGATTCGACCTTAGGCTATGACCGAACCATTAAATACGAGGCATACGCCCGCGCCGGCATTCGTCAATACATTGTCTTAAACGTCCAGGAAAGACTGCTGGAAGATTATCGCGAACCGGGCGCCGACGGCTTTCAATCAAAACAAACCTACCGCACCGGACAACAGTTTAATTTGGTTGCCTTTCCTGATGTTTTATTGTCGGCGGATGAATTTTTACCGGTTGAAAAAAGCTAATCATTTCAAAAACTTCGTATCAAATGCCCGCGGCAGCAGCTCGCGCATTTGAACCTTTTCGGTATCGCCCTTCAAATTTGCAAAAGTTACCGGAATATCGTGACAAAATTCCCAGATAATCTGCCGGCAGACGCCGCACGGAGGCGTCAGTTCCTGCGTATCGGCGACGACTGCGATTTCCGTGAATTCCTTTTCGCCCTCGGAGACCGCTTTCCAGATAGCGACGCGTTCGGCGCAAACCGTTAATCCGTAACTCGCCGATTCCACGTTGCAGCCCGTATAAATTTTACCGTCTTTTGTTCTGACAGCCGCGCCGACCTTAAAATTTGAATAAGGCGCAAAGGCGCGTTCGCGCACATCGCGGGCGGCTTCAACTAATTCGTTTTTCGTATTTTTCATCAACCCCTTTAGACTAATATTTCCTTTTCCACGTTGCCGCTGATTTCTTCGCGGATTTTACTGCATAAAAATTCGATACCGATGTCGGTGTTCGCGCCTTCGGGAATGATGATGTCGGCATGACGTTTCGACCGCTCGACAAATTCCTGGTGCATCGGTCGGACGGTCGCGTAATACTGTGCAATAACCGAATCGACCGTGCGCCCGCGCTCGACAATATCGCGCTGAAGACGACGAATAAAACGTATATCGTCGGGCGTATCGACAAACACGCGAAAATCCAGCAAATCTAAAATAAGCGACTCGGCAAAAATCAGGATTCCTTCCAGAACAATCACCGGTTTCGGGTCGAGATGGATTGTTTCCTCGCTCCGCACGTGATTTTTGTAATCGTAAACCGGCATTTCGATTGACTGCCCCTGTTTCAGACGCTTGAGATGATTGACGAGCATGACGTTGTCAAACGCATCGACGTGGTCGAAATTCGCCTGATGACGTTCGTCAAGCGGCATATCCGCCAGGTTTCGATAATACGAATCCTGCTCGACCAGAATTACATTTTCGCCGCCGACCGATTCAATAATCCGCCGCGCCAAAGTCGTCTTCCCCGAACCTGTTCCCCCGCAAATTCCTATAATCATTAATCAATTAATTTTGAGTATTATTCTTTTCAGTAATTCCTTAAAAACTTCCGCTACGCGCGCGCCGGTTTCCATTACTTCCTCGTGATTTATCTGCCCGCCGCTCATCCCCGACGCCAGATTCGTGATACACGAGATTCCGAGAACCTTCATCCCCTGATGCCGCGCGGCGACTGCTTCCGGCACGGTCGACATCCCGACGGCGTCCGCGCCGAGAACGCGAAACATACGGATTTCGGCGGGCGTTTCATAGGTCGGACCGGAAAGCGCGCAGTAAACGCCGCGCCACATAAAGCGGTTGAATTCCTTATCGATTCCTTTTTCAACTCTTTCCTCGGAAATCGCCTGCGCTTCGGCGTAGGCAAGCGCCTGTAAATCTTTGTCGTAAACCACCGTCATATCGGGAAAACGCGCGCCGAATCGCTCGTCGTTCGCGCCGCGCAGCGGATTGCTGCCCATCAAATTGATATGGTCGCGAATCAGCATCAGATTTCCCGGCTGCATACTCGTTCGAACGCTGCCCGCCGCGTTCGTCAAAATAACGATTTCAATTCCCAAAAGCCCGAAAACGCGCATCGGAAAAATGACCTGCGCCATTTCGTAGCCTTCGTAAAAATGAAACCGCCCCTGCTGAACCGCAATCGACACTCCGCCGACCTCGCCTAAAACCAATTGCCCGGCGTGACCTTCGACGGTCGAACGCGCAAAGTGCGGAATTTCCTCGTAAGGAATCTTGACGGCGTTTTCCAGCGTGTCGGCAAACGCGCCCAAACCGCTGCCCAAAACGAGCGCGATTTTTATCTCTTTTCCATATCGCGAACGGATAAACTCCGCCGCTTCCTGTGCTTTTTCGTAGCTCATATTTAAGTTCTGTAACTCAATTAAGGGAATTATTTTTTACCATAAAAGGCAGAGTTAAAGGAAATGAGCTTTAGAAAGATTTGCAGAGTGATACTACATCAAGTATCATTCAAACCATCAATCCAAGAAACGGCTGACCGTATAATTATAGAGTAAGCTTCAGTTCGAGTGCCGCAGATTCTCGGCGCCTTGCCTAAATTAAAGTAATTTGAAGAAGATTAGCAAAATGACCAAAATAACCAAAAAACCGGTCAAAAACAAGCAAGCGGATTTGCCGAAAGCCGAGCATTATCTTTACAGCGTCGGCTGGTCTGCGGCGGACGAAACGTTCGCTGCGCGCGTTGCCGAATTTCCGTCGCTTGCCGCGCACGGCGCCACGCAGGAAGAAGCCTTGCGCGAAATCAGAGAAGCTGTCGGGTTTGTTTTGAACGATTTGCAGGAATTCGGCGAACCGCTTCCCGAACCTTTCGGCAAGCGTTCTTTCAGCGGACGGCTTGTTTTGCGAATGCCCGAATATATGCATCGCCAACTCGCTCTGGAAGCAATGCAGCAAGGCATTTCGCTCAATCAATTACTAAATCTAAAACTCGAAGCAAGCCGCTAGAAACCTGCTTCCCGCTATTTTTCCTTGCTGTACGGAATTCCCAGAGCCTTCGGCGCGCGCGACAAACCGATAAATCCGGCGAGCACGATAATCGTCAGAACATACGGAATAATCTGTATAAACTGCACCGGAATATTTTCGCCGCTCGCTAATTTATAATTGGCAAGCGGAATCGTTACAGCTTCCGTCAGACCGAAAAACAAGCACGCAAACAAAACCGGAACGGGCTTCCATTTCGCCAGAATTAATGCCGCCAGCGCGATAAAGCCGCGTCCTGCCGTCATTCCGCGCGTAAATAGCGAGGATTGTCCGGTTGACAGGTACGCGCCGCCGGCAGCCGCTAAAATTCCTGACAAGACGACCGCAAAGTATCTTAATCGAATGACTTTGACGCCTGCCGCGTCAGCCGCCGCCGGATTTTCGCCGACCGCGCGGAGCCGCAAACCGAACGGCGTTTTGTATAAGACGTACCAGCAGAGCGGAATGAGCAGAAAGGCGAAAATCGAAGCTATCGAAACACTGTTGAAATAGTCGGGCAGAAGAAATTCCTTGGCAATCTGCGGCGTCGAGCCTGACGAATCATAAACCGCGCCGCTGATTAATTGCGGAAGTCCGAGCATCAGAATATTCATCGCCGTTCCGGCAACGACCTGATTCGCTTCGAATTGAATAACGGCGACCGCGTAAACCAGAGCCATCGCGCCGCCCGCCGCCATTCCGCAAACAAAGCCGAGATATGGATTGCTGAATTCGTATGTCGCGACGGCTGCCGTGAATGCGCCGGCGAGCATTAAGCCTTCGAGCGCGATATTGATAATGCCCGAACGCTCGGAAAACATTCCGCCGAGCGCCGCGAAAATCAGCGGAGTCGCCAGTCTGATTGCCGAAAACAATAAGGCTAAAGTAAAAAGTTCTGACATAGATTTATTTCTTTGAGTATTTCTGTAAACACGCGACAAACAGAATCGCAATCGCCTGCAGAATCAAGCCGATGTCTTTGGAAACGTAGCGCGTAAAGGCGTCGACAAATATTTCTCCGCGCAGAAGGACCGCGAAAAACATCGCCGCCGCGAAAACGCCGAGCGGATGATTTCTTCCCAAAAGCGCGACCGCAATCCCGAGAAACGGAATTTCACCGGCAAAATCGTGGTAATAAAGATGCCGGTCGCCCAAAACCTCGCCGATGGCAACCATTCCGGCAAGCGACCCGGAAATCGTCATCGCGATAATGATTTGCTTTTGCGGCGAAATTCCGCCGTATTCCGCCGCCGAAGGATTTGCGCCGACGGCGCGCAGCTCATACCCCCATTTTGTTTTCCAAAGGAAAATGTAAACCAGCACGCACATCAAAATCGCCAGCAAAAAGGCGAAATTGAGCGGCACGTCTTTCGGTATGAATGAAAGATATTCGTGAAGCTGCGGAATATAAGCGGCTTTACCGATAGGCGCGCTTTGCAAAATCGCGTCGCCCGGAACCTTGTAGTGATACTGCGTCAGGTAGCTGACCAGCGCAATCGCTATAAAGTTCAGCATAATCGTATTAATAACTTCGCTCGAACCGAATCTGGCGCGCAAAAATCCGGGAATCGCGCCCCACAAACCGCCGACGACAATCGCCGTCAGAATGCAGAGCGGCACCAGCAGAACTGCCGGCAAGCTCGCCCATGACCAATCCTCCTGTTTACCGAAAACATCGACGACCGTTCCGCCCAATTTGATGCCGACCCACGCGGTTGCAAACGACGCGACGTAAAGCTGACCTTCGGCGCCGATGTTGAAAAGCCCGCAGCGAAACGCGACCGCGACCGCCAAACCCGTAAAAATCAAAGGCGTCGCATAAAACAGCGTCCAGCCGATGTCTTTGACCGAGCCGAACGAGTTGGCGAGCAAAATACTGTACGTTTCAAAAGGATTGTCTTTGATCAGCAGAATGATGATTGCCCCGACGACAAACGCCAGCAAAACCGCCGCCAGAGGCGAAATTATTTCACGAAGAATATTCATTTTTACAAAATTAGCCGCTTTGCAAATCACACAAAAAAACGAAGTATGAAAAGGTTTTGGCTTAGATTTCAGGAAAGTTACTCCGCTAAATATACCCGACAACCGCGCAAGGTGTCATCCCGCAAACGCGCAAAAGTTAATTTTTTCTGGACACAAAAATTTTTGCTTTCGTACTTGACAATACCACACTCACATTTTATTATGATTTTAGACTACAATTTATTTATAAATGTTAGTCAGAAATTAAAAAGATATTTTAGGAGGAAACATACAATGAACATCATTAAATACGACCCTTTTCGTGAAATGCGCAGTTTGCAGGATGAAGTGAACCGTTTGTTTGCTTCAAGTTTTTCGCGCGATGACAACGATTTAATGCGCGGCGCGTGGAGTCCGCAGGTTGATATTTTCGAGAACCGGAACGAAATCGTGCTCGAAGCCGACCTCGCGGGAATGAAGCCGGAAGACGTTAATATTTCGATTGAAAACAACGTCCTGACGATTCACGGCGAACGCAAATTCGAGAAAAAGGACGAAAACGATAATTTCCATCGCGTCGAACGCTCGTATGGAAGTTTCACGCGCTCGTTCACTTTGCCGTCGATGGTGCAAAGCGAAAACGCCAACGCCGAATTTGAAAACGGCGTCCTGCGTTTAACTCTGGCGAAACGCGAAGAAGCCAAACCGCGCCGCATCGAAATCAAAGCGACCGGCACGGGCGCGCAGCCGAAGGCAATAGACACCGAAGCCAAAGCGGCTAATAAATAATTTTTCAGCCGCGGATGAACGCGGATGCACGCAGATTTTTTAATTTGATTTAATCCGTGAAATCCGCGCTCATCCGCGGCAAAATTTTCTTAAAAGGCTATTATAAAAAAATGAGATTCGATAGATTTACAATTCGCGGGCAGGAAGCGGTGCAGGAAGCAATCGGCGTTGCCGAAAAGAATCAAAACCAGCAGGTCGAACCAGAACATCTGCTCGCTTCGATGCTCGAGCAAAAGGAAGGAACTCTGCGCCCGATTTTAGGAAAAATCGGCGCGAACGCGCAGACGATTTTGACCGATACGCTCGCCGCAATCGCGCGTTTTCCGCAGGTTTCCGGCGGTCAGCAGTATTTTTCCTCGCGCATCAACACGATTTTTCAGGAAGCGCAGAAAGAAGCCGAAGCGATGCAGGACGAATATATGTCGACCGAACATCTTTTGCTGGCAATCGCCGGTGAAAAAGACGGCGATGCGGGCAGAATCCTGCGCTCGAACGGCGTCACCAAAGAAGACGCGGAAAAAGTGATTACCGATATGCGCGGCGGCACGCGGATTACCGACCAGAACGCCGAAGAAAATTTTCAGGCGCTCGAAAAATACGCCGTCGATTTAACCGAACGCGCGCGCAAGGGCAAGCTCGACCCCGTCATCGGGCGCGACGACGAAATTCGGCGCACCGTGCAGGTTCTCTCGCGCCGCACGAAAAACAATCCGGTACTGATTGGCGAGCCGGGCGTCGGTAAAACTGCGATTGTCGAAGGCTTGGCGCAAAGAATCGTTTCGGGCGACGTGCCGGAAACTTTAAAGAATAAAAAACTCGTCGGTTTGGATTTAGGCTCGATGTTGGCGGGCGCGAAATATCGCGGCGAGTTTGAAGACCGTCTGAAAGCGGTTTTAAGGGAAATCGAAAAATCGGACGGGCAGATAATTTTATTCATCGACGAGCTTCACACATTAGTCGGCGCGGGCGCGTCCGAGGGCGCGATTGACGCGTCGAATATGCTGAAGCCCGCTCTGGCGCGCGGAATGCTGCGCTGCGTCGGCGCGACGACCTTAAACGAGTACCAGAAATATATCGAGAAAGACAAAGCGCTCGAACGGCGATTTCAGCAGGTTTACGTCGGCGAGCCGAACGTCGAAGATACGATTGCGATTCTTCGCGGGCTGAAAGAAAGATACGAAGTTCATCACGGCGTCCGCATCACGGATTCGGCGATTGTCGCCGCCGCGACGCTTTCCAATCGCTATATCACGGACCGGTTTTTGCCCGACAAAGCGATTGACCTGATTGACGAAGCCGCGTCGAAAATGCGTATCGAAATCGACAGCCTGCCGGTCGAAATAGACGTTTTGGAGCGCGAAATCCTGCAGCTCGAAATCGAGCGTCAGGCGCTTTCGCGCGAAACCGATGAAAAATCCAGAGAACGCCTCGAAGACATCGAAAAACGCATCGCCGATTTGAAGGAAAAATCGGGCGGCATGAAGGCGAAATGGCAGTCGGAAAAACAAGAAATCGAAAAGATGCGCAGCGGCAAAGAACGTCTCGAACAAGCGCGCATCGAACTCGACCGCGCGCAGAACGCCGGCGATTTGCAGAAAGCGGCGGAGCTTCGCTACGGGACGATTCCCGAACTCGAAAAACAAATTTCTGAAGAACAGGCACGGCTTGCCGATTTGCAGAAAGACGGCGTTTTCCTCAAAGAAGAAGTCTCGGAAGAAGACGTTGCGGAAGTCGTCGCGAAATGGACGGGCGTTCCCGTCAGCAAAATGCTCGAAGGCGAGATGCAGAAGCTCATCAAGATGGAAGAAAATCTTGCCGACCGCGTCATCGGTCAGGACGAAGCGCTGCGGGCGGTCGCCAATGCCGTACGCCGCGCGCGCGCCGGGCTGCAAGACCCGAATCGTCCAATCGGCTCGTTTATCTTTCTTGGTCCGACCGGCGTCGGGAAAACCGAAACGGCTAAAGCTTTGGCGGAATTTATGTTCGACGACGAGCGCGCGATGGTGCGGCTCGACATGTCGGAATATATGGAAAAACACGCCGTCGCGCGGATGATCGGCGCGCCGCCGGGATACGTCGGCTACGACGAAGGCGGGCAGTTGACGGAAGCCGTCCGGCGTCGCCCCTACTCGGTCGTCCTGTTCGACGAAATCGAAAAGGCGCACCCGGACGTTTTCAATGTGCTTCTGCAAATTCTCGATGACGGTCGTTTGACCGATTCGAAAGGTCGCGTCGTCGACTTCAAAAACACGGTTTTGATTATGACTTCAAACCTGGGTTCGCGCGAAATTTTGGCGGTCGGCGACGACCAGAATCAGGTTCGCGAAGCCGTCAATCAAATCCTGCGCGAATATTTCAAGCCGGAATTTTTGAATCGCATCGACGACATCGTGATTTTCGGTCAACTCTCGCGGGCGGAAATCGAAAGAATTATCGACGTTCAGCTTGAAAAACTGCGCACAAACCTGGCGGAACGCGGAATCGCGATTGTTCTGGAAGATTCGGCAAAAGAGCTGCTCTCGACCGAAGGCTACGACCCGACGTTCGGCGCGCGACCGCTTAAACGCGCGATTCAGACGCTCGTTCAGAACCCTCTGGCAATCAAGTTGTTAAACGGTGAAGTCCGCAGCGGTCAGACGATACACGTGCGGGCGGAAAACGGCACGTTGAATTTCGTGACCGAGGGCAGTTCGACCGTCGCGGCGTAAGATATTTTGAGCCGCGAATTAGAGGAATTGCACGAATAAAAAGTTAAAAAACAATTCGTGTAATTCGTGTAATTTGCGGCTAAATTTTCCCAAAAGATAAATGGTTTGTTAGACTGAAACGAGCAATCTATTTGTCAAAATTTATGAGTTGGTTTAGTAAAAAGAAAATGAGTGAACAAGATTATAACGGTGAAGAAAATTTAGAAGATATGTTAGATGAAAACGGCGAGAAAATTCCCGTTTTCGACAAGCGAAAATTTAATTCTCAAGGCGAAAGAATAAACACGGAAGAGGATGCGCCGAAACAGGAAGTGAAATCGATGCGCGAGACGGAACTCGAAAATAAATTAAGGGAAGAAACCGCGCGGCGCGAAGCGGCGGAAGCAAAGCTCGTCGGCGTGCAGGCGAAATTTGAGGAAGTCAAAACCGAGATGGAGCGCGAAACGCAGGAAATGCGCGGACGGATGCAAAAAACTCTGGAAGACCGCGCCAAGCAAGGTCAGTTCAGCTTTTTGACGACGCTGCTGCCGGTTCTGGACAATCTGAATTTGGCGATTGACCACGCCGAAAAAGATTCTTCGCTCGAACATCTTTTAGCGGGCGTGAAAGGCACGGCGCGCGTCTTTGAGCAGGCTTTGATGAGCGTCGGCGTCGAACCGATTCAGTCAACCGGCGCGGAGTTTAATCCCGAAATGCATGAAGCAGTTGATATGGTCGCGGTCGAGCCGGAAAATGACGGACGCATTACGGCGGAATATTCACGCGGCTATCGTTTCGGCGACCGGCTCCTGCGTCCCGCCCGCGTCCAGGTCGGCAAAGCGCTGGCGCAAACCGCCGGTGAATAATTCTATGAATGCCGAAATTCCGATTGCCTGTTATTTGACCGAAAAGGAATTGCAGGCGCGACGAAAAAACTATCTTGATAAAGCCGCCGAATCGCTGATCGATTCGGCGGAGTTGTCTGACGGGTTCGTTTTTCGTTTTCCGCTCGCGGAAGCGACGCTGCAAAATCTCGCCGAAATCATTGGTTTGGAGCGAAAATGCTGTCCGTTTTTGAATTTCCGGCTTACTTTGGAAGCCGGCGACGAGTTTGTTTCGCTCGAACTGACCGGCGCGGAAGGAACAAAGGAAATCGTCAAATCGTTATTTAACTGGAACTGATTTTACCTTTTGAAGATGATAAAAACTTTCGGGCTGAGCCTCATATTTTCACTCGTTTTCGTCGCTTTAGGCTGTGAGCGCGCGCCGGAAACAAAAACGGAAAATACGAACGTTTCAGCCGCTTCGGCTCCGCCTTCAAAAACGCCGGACGTCCGGCTGAAATCCGAACAAACAATTCCGATTGACGTTGCGCGGCTTGCCGGTAAATCCGTCGCCGAGCTCGATAATTTTTTCGGCGCGACGCCGGAGAAATCGTCCGGGAACGGCGCGTACCGGCTTTACAAAATCGCCGGACAATCGAAGGGTTTGGCGGTCAGGTTTTACGGCGGACGGGCAAAAAATTTTAATCTGATTCTGGACCAGCCTTTTCGAACGTCGAAAGAGGCTTTGAAGCAAATTTTTAATATTGATGTCGGCAATTCCGCGCCGCTCAAGGACGCGACGGAACCGTTGTCGGAAAAATATGAGGGCACTTTCGGCGGCGTGAAATTCAAAAAAGTTTCCGCCAGAAAACAGGCAGACGGCGACGGGTTTATCTTTGTTCTGGCAGAGGTGTCGGAGTAAAGTGTTGAGAGCGAATAATTTAGTGTTTACGCCGCTAGTTTTCGGGATTATCTTTAAAAATCTTTCTAGAATCGGGCGGCAAGATGGTATGATATTTAAGGCAGAACAGACTTGGTTTTCGGCATCAAAGTCTTAGTTTTATTTTGAGAGAAATTTATGGCAGATATAGACGCATATAAAGATAAATTCAGCGAGAGCGGACGGCGCGTTTTAGAGGTCGCCTTGGAAGAATCGAAACGACGCGACCAGAACTACATTTCGATTGAACACATTCTTTACTCTTTGGCTGATGAAGAAGCCGAACTTTTTAATTCAACAATGCGCGATTTGGCAGTTGACCCGCGCTCGGTCAAGCTGCTCATTGAAAAGCGCATGGAAACCGGCAGACAGCACACGGGTAAGGGTTTTCGCATTGCGCCGGAAACGACCGAGCTTTTCAAACGCTCGATGGACCGCGCACGCTCGCAAGGTCGAAGAGTAATTGATGCCAGCGATATTTTTTATGTTCTTTCCAATGATGAAAGAAGCATTTTAAACGACGTTCTGCAAAACCTCGGAGTGCCGTCCGACGAAGTTGCGCAAACGGCGCGAACCAGAATTCACAAACGCGAAAAGGAGGAAGAACGCGTGCGCCAAAAATATGAATTGCCGTCGTATCTTCGTCATTTCGGCGTTTCGATGAACAAGCTCGCCCGGCAGGACAAGATTCCGCCGACCATCGGACGCGAAAAGGAAATCATGCAGATGATTGAAATCCTCTGCCACCGCGAACGCTCCAATTCGCCGATGCTTGTCGGTGAACCCGGCGTCGGTAAAACGGCGGTCGTCGAAGGACTTGCAAGATTGATTGAACTCGAACCGGAAAAAGTTCCGGCGCGCCTGCGTGACGCGCACATCGTGCAGCTTCAAATGGGCGGATTAGTCGCCGGAACGATGCTGCGCGGGATGTTTGAAGAACGCATCAAAGGCATTATCGACGAAGTTAAAGAAAAGGAAAACCTTATTCTTTTCATCGACGAAGCGCACACGATTATCGGCGCCGGCGCGGCGCTCGGAACATCTTCGGACGCGGCAAATATGTTCAAATCCGCGCTCGCGCGCGGCGAACTGCGCATTATCGGCGCGACGACCTTAACGGAATACAAGGAATACATCGGGGAAGACGAAGCGCTGGCACGCAGATTCAGACTCGTCAAAGTCGAAGAACCGACCCTTGCCGAAACGCGCGAAATCCTTTTGGGTTTGCGTCCGCGCCTTGAGAAAAATTATTCGGTCACGATTTCCGACGAAGCCATCAACACGGCTCTGGAAATGTCGCCGAAATATATTCGCAACCTGCATCTTCCGGATAAAGCAATCGGCTGGCTCGACACGGCTTCGGTCAAGGTGGAAATCAACGAACCGACATCCCTGGTTGTTCGGCCGGAACATATCATCGACGTTATTTCGCAGGAATCGCGCATTCCGAAAGATATGATTTACCGCGATACTTCCGACCGGTTTTCGGTCATGGAAGACCAGTTGGGTAAACGCGTCATCGGACAAAAGGACGCGGTGCGCGCAGTTGCCGAACGTCTGCGCCTGAATAAAGGACCTTTGAAGGAAAATCACTATGCGCCCGACGGCGTGCTGCTTTTCCTCGGACCGACCGGCGTCGGCAAAACCGAATTGGCGAAAGCGGTTGCCGAATTTATGTTCGGCGACGAAAACAAGATGGTTCGCATCGATATGAGCGAATACGGCGAAGGCACGGTCGGCATCGAAAAACTTATCGGAATGCCGCGCGGCATTGTCGGCTCGGAACGCGGCGGAATCCTGACCGAACAGTTAAGGGAAAATCCGTACACGGTTCTGCTGCTGGATGAAGTCGAAAAAGCGAACCCGTATTTGATGAACCTGTTCCTTCAGGCTTTCGACGAAGGCTGGATGACCGATGGACGCGGCAAGAAAGTTTATCTTTCGGACGCGATTATCATTATGACTTCCAATCTGGGTTCGGAAAACTTCAAGAAATACGAAAAGCCGCTCGGTTTCGGTCAAAAATCTCTGGGCGACGTGAAAGCCATTAAAGGCGACGTGATGAGAGCCGCCGAACAGCGTTTCACGCCGGAATTCAGAAACCGTATCGACGAGATTGTCATTTTCTCGCCGCTGACGATGGATGAAGTCAAGGAAATCGCCAAAATTTATCTGGCGAAACTCAAACGCCGGATGGAGCGCCAGGGCAAATTGGTCGAAATTACCGACCGCGCCGTTGACGCTTTGACCGAAAAAGGCTACAGCCCGGCTTACGGCGCGAGGTTTTTGAAACGTCACATCGACCAAAAAGTAAAACTGCCGATTACCAACGAATGGAAATCGTCAACGCGCTTTCTGGTCGATGCCGAAGACGGCGAAATCGTCGTTAAACCGATTGATACTTTTAGCTTGAACTAAAGGAAATAAAAAAAACTTTTCCTACTAAAAGGCTTTAGTGATAAAATTCACTAAAGCCTTTTTATTTTTTGTCAAATCAAAAATCGAGGAGAAAAAGTATGAGAAATTATGTCATTTTTTTGAGCGTAATTCTTGTGCTGACCGCAATTAGCGTCTTAAACGCAAACTACATTGCTGCGCCGGTACAGGAAAATTTCGGGACAAATTCGGCACTTGAATCCGTCCGTTATCAAATTGACGCCGCGCAGAGCAAGTTTATGGTCAAAGCTTCGCGCGGCGGAATTGCGTGGTTTAAAGGTCGTAATCACCTGCTTGCCGTGCGCGAGTTTTCGGGCGAAGCCGACGTGTCGCTCAACGTGATTAACCCGGCGTCTTTGCAGATGACGATTCGCGCCGATTCACTGGAAGAAACGAGCGATGAATTTACGGCGGAGCAGAAAAAAATCATCAACAAAGAGCTGGACGAAATAGTTCTGGAAAGCGCGAAATATCCCGAGATTACTTTCAAGAGCACCGACGTTAAAGGCAAATTTGTGAGCGGCGCATTTGAAGCGGAAATCGGCGGCGACATGACTTTGCACGGCGTCACGCGCCGCGTCACGATTCCGGCAAAAGTGACCGTCAGCGGCGAAAATCTGCTTGCGACAGGCAGCTTTGAAATCAACCGGAAGAAATTCGGGGTTAACGCGACCAACGCTTTTCACGGCTTTGTCCGCGTCAAACACGGGCTTAAATTTACGTTCGATATCGTCGCGCACCGAATTTCCTGATAACTTTTTTGCGTGCGCCATCAAACCCGGAATAACTTTTCGCATCAAAGGCTTTAGTGCTAAAATTCCCAAAGCCTTTTTATTGCGGAGAAAATTATGTTGGAAACTTATAAAGCCACGATTCACGGCGATAAAATCGAGTGGGAATCCGATGCGCCGAAAATTTTGACCAAAGAAAATTCGGTCGAGGTTTTTGTAACGATTTTAGACGAAGCGGAAACAAAATCTGCCCTTCGCCCTTTTGGTTTGAGTAAAGGAGATTTTGTCGTTCCTGATGATTTCGATGCGGATTTACCAGAAGCTATTCTCGCCTTGTTTGAAAAATGAAACTATTGCTTGATACGCATATTTTCTTGTGGTTTATCAGCGGCGATTTACGGTTGCCGATTCTATTTCGCAATGAAATTCAAACCACGAATAATGCGGTGTTTTTGAGCGTCGCTTCGCTTTGGGAAATTATTATCAAGTATAAAATCGGCAAACTTCCTCTGCCGCAATCGCCCGAAATTTATATTCCGCGCGAGCGGCAGAAACATCAAATCAAAAGTCTGCCGATAAGCGAATCAAGCCTTAAACATCTCGTTTCTTTGCCGGATTTACATCGCGACCCGTTCGACAGACTTTTGGTAAGTCAATCGTTGAGCGCTAATCTAACAATTGTTACCGTTGACCAGGAAATTTTGAATTACAATATAACTTATTTGAAATAAACTCTTTGGGAACTTTTTATGAAACAATTTCTATTCTCAATATTTTTTGTTTTGCTTTTTTGTGGATTTAATTTTGCTCAAAATGCAGCCTTAAAAATTTTGGAGCAGCCAAAACCTGAACTACCAAAAGATTATGGAACTTTAAATGTTCAAGGCACAATTGTTCTTCAGGTTGAATTTCTTGAAAACGGTCAGATAGGCAAAGTTTCAGTCATTTCGGGTCTGTCTTCGAGTAATTTAACGGAGAATGCTGTTGAAGCCGCAAAGAAAATTAAATTTCAACCGGAAACGAAAGACGGAAAAGCGGTCAGCACTGTAAAAGCAGTTAGTTATGTTTATGGTTGGAATGCCGGCGGCTGGAAAATTTCAACGCAAAATTCTGACCAAACAACTGAAAAAGACGAAAAAGCCGAGGCGGTTCTAAAAAAAGCCGTGCAGATTCTGGGCGGCGACAATTATCTGAAAGTTAAATCGCAAATCGGTCGCGGAAAATTCAGCAATATCCGCGACGGCATCATATCTTCGTTTCAGACGTTTACGGACATTATCGTTTTTCCCGATAAGGAACGAACGGAATTCAAGGCTCTCGGAACAAAAAACGTGCAAACCAACACGGGCGAAACCGGCTGGATATACGACGGCGAGGCGCAGGTCATTAACGTCCAGAACGAAGACCAAATCAAGGATTTCAAGCGCGCCATGAGCGTCAGTCTCGACAATCTGCTGCGCGAACAATGGCGCGGAAAGGCGGTCTTAATTTACGCCGGGAAACGTGAAGCCTCATTGGGCAAACGCAACGATGTCGTAAAATTGACTTTTGAGGGCGGCTTGACGGTCGAGTTCGAATTTACGGCGGAGGGTTTACCCGCCAAAGCGGTTTACAAACGCACAAACCCCGACGGGCAGGAACAAAAAGAAGAAGACCGTTACGCGCAGTTTGTTGATGTTCAGGGAATCAAGACGCCGTTCATCATCGACCATTTTTCCGGCGGCATCCAAACCTCGCGCATCAATTACGAAACGGTCGAATTCAATAAACCCGTTCCCGACTCGATTTTCGCCAAACCGGGCAGTCCGAAGGAACTCAAAAAAGATTTGAAATTGTAAACCTTAAACGGGTAAAAATAATGCTCTGCCCGACCGTCGGGAGAAAATTTTTGAGTAAAGCATAACTCTTTTTTCACTGCGGCAGCCCGATGCGCCGCAACGTAGCCTGAAAACCGAGGGTCGTCGCGCAAAACGTCAAAAGCCGGTTCGGTTTTTATCCAAATCAAATCCGATTCGTGTGCGGCGAGCGATTTTTCAAGCTGCTCGAAAGCGCGTTCCCGCTCACCGAGCCGCGCGTGACAGGCGGCAATCCAGAAAATAGTTCCGTAACCTTCATCATATTCCTGCCGGCTAAATTCGAGCCGCTTTTGCCAATAGCCCTGTGCGCCGGCTGTTTCCGGGCGACGGCAAACCGCTTGACATTTTAGGGATGAGTAGTTTTGAACAGGTGCAAGTTTTGAGAAAAGTCTGCATTTCCGGGAAATACCAAAGCCGCCGCAGTCACACAGATAAATCTTAAAAACCACGGTGCAGCTGCAGCGGCTTATTCTTTTACTTTTTCAGCAAATTTGTGGTTGATTCCGTCACGCTCGGCGGCGGAACCATTTCCGCCGTGTTTGCCGCGGGCATCAAAAAGTCTGCCGGAATGCTCTCGTGCGCCGCCGGCAATGCTGCCGGTTGCTTTCCGGTTTGCGAAGCGAAAGCAGAGGTGAATTTTGCGGGCATAAGCTTTTCGTCCGCCGCGCTCGTTTCGCCGCCGAGGAAAAATCGGATTATCGGTTTGATGTTTATCAGCAGCGTAAGCGCGAGCCACGCGATTACCAGGTAGATGATTCGAAAGCTGCTCGCCGGCGGAAAACTAACCGTGAGTATCGCCATGATTAAGGCAAAAAAGAACATTAACGCCGCGCCAATCGTCAAATCCCGCTTGCGGAGCGCGCTCGCTTGCTTTTGAATTTCGCCGGACGACGCAACGCCTTCTCCGCAGAGCAATGCTTTAACGCCGTTGAGCTGAAAACCGCACCGCGAACAAAACCGCGTTTCGTCAGAAACCTGTTCCTGACTGCATTTTGGACAGAACATTTTGTGAAAAACCTCGCCGATGATTAGATTTGAAGGAACTATTGTAAATCTACGGTCTTCGGCTGATTAAAGTTCCTTAATTTTCCAAACGCATCTCGTCGCTGCTCGAAACGTCGATTCTTCGCTTTCGGTCGTGACAAAACTCGCTTACGAGCGTCGTGAAAAGCTCGGATTTTTCTTCCTGCGGAACGTGTCCGCAGTTTTTCAACACGACAAAACGCGAATTTAGAATCGAATTGTACAGGCTTTCGCCGTTGTGAATCGGGATGACCGTATCTTCTTCGCCCCAGATAATCAGCGTCGGCTGATTGACGAGATGCGCGTCTTCTTCGATGCGGTTTGCGTCCCAGTTTCTGCCGGCTTTCAAAA
Organism: Pyrinomonadaceae bacterium; assembly: GCA_036403375.1. Classification (GTDB taxonomy): domain Bacteria; phylum Acidobacteriota; class Blastocatellia; order Pyrinomonadales; family Pyrinomonadaceae; genus JAFDVJ01. Next base: position 12,390 of record DASWRC010000002.1, on the reverse strand, counting down.
CTGCATTGTGCCCGTCCTTCGCGCTCAGCGGGCGAATCACGGATTCGATGCGCTCCGGCGTTATCAGGTGATGATTGGCGGGCGCCAAAGTTCCCTGCATCCGAAACTTCATAAACAATTTGGAATCAATCAAAAACGGCGTCAGGAGTTCGCCCAAGCCCGGAATTTTCGCCAATTTCATAATCGGATGATTCGTCGCCTCGTCGTTGATAACCGCATCGACCAGCACGAGTTTTTCGACGCGTTCGGCGTAATCGAGCGCCAGCGTCACGCCGACCGCGCCGCCGTACGAGCTGCCGACGACGCTCGCGCGACCGATTCCGAGCCGGTCCATAAAACGCGAAATCATCCGCGCCTGCGCCGCGATTGTGTATTCGAACCACGACGGTTTGTCCGAGTAACCGAAACCGATTAAATCGACCGCGACGACGTGAAAACCTTCACCGGCGAGCATCGGCGCAACCGTTTTCCAGACAAAAACGGAAGCCGTAAACCCGTGAATCAAGAGCAGTGTCGGATTATTGCGGTCGCCAAATTCCTGATAATGCACGGTCGCGCCGTCAATCTCGACAAAATGCGAGTTTTCCGAGTGAATTACTTTACCCGAAACCGTTTCCCAATGAACCGTCGCGTCGCGCGCGAGCAGTTTCCAGGCGACCAGCGCGCCGAGCGCGCCGCCGATTCCCAAAGCCAAATTTCTTTTTTTCATCTTCTGGTTTCCTCTGTTTCCCAAAATTTTACACCAAAACGAGTTTTGGCTGCACCAATTTTTCCGCCGCCCGGTAAAAACCGATTGCGAGCAGATTTTCGGCGGTCGTCAGCCGCAAATTTTCGCCGTCTTTTAATTCGTCCGATTCGCGTTTTAGTTTCATCCCGTTTTTGATTTTTGCCGCCTCTTCCGCCGACAATTTTATTTCCGCGAGATGCGAAACCGCTTCGTTCATCGAAATTAAAATTTCGTCGAGTTTGTTTTCCGCCGCGATTTCTTCCAATTTTTCGAGCGTCACGGCTTTTTCGATGCCGAATTTTCCCGCTTTTGTCCGGCGCAGTTCCGCGAGGTGCGCGCCGACGCCTATTTTTTTCCCGATGTCTTCCGCCAGAACGCGAATATACGTTCCGGCGGAACACGAAACCTTGAGTCCGAGGTCCAAAGTCTCAAGTCCCGGGTCGTTTATCTTTTTCTCTGCATCGTAATTCGTAATTCGTAATTCGTAATTCGTAATTTTCACCGGCTGGCGCTCGATTTCGATGCCTTTGCGCGCCAGCTCATAGAGTTTTTTCCCTTCGACCTTCTTCGCCGAATACATCGGCGGCGTCTGCCAAATCTCACCGCGAAACTCCGGCAAAACCGCTTCGATTTCTTCTTTTGAAATTTGAAATTGGTAATCTGCGACTGCCGGGTCTTTCAACGTGCCCGTCCGGTCGCCGGTGTCGGTTTCAAAACCGAATCGCACAATCGCGTCGTACTCTTTCGCGTCTTTATCCAGAAATTGCGCGAGCCGCGTTGCTTTCCCGACCAGAATCACCACCACGCCGGTCGCAAACGGGTCGAGCGTTCCCGTATGCCCGATGCGTTTCGTGCGCAGAATCCGGCGACAGCGCGCGACCACGTCGTGCGAAGTAATGCCTTCGGGTTTATCGATAATTAAAATTCCGTCCATAGTGGTTTCCGGCGAGACAATTACAAATTACAGATTTCATATTACAGGTTTCATATTTCAAATTTTATGCCTCGCAAATTTTATACTTCAAATAAGTCCGTAACCCGTAATGTTTATCTCAAAGGTTTGTAATCTGTAATCTGTAATTGCATTCAAAGAATGTTGGGGTATAAAAACTTCAGAACTTCGCCGAATCGCGCCGCCCACGCCGATTCTTCATGCCGCGCTTCGGGAATTTCGTAATAGGCGAAATCAAGCTCTTTTTTCCAGCCGTTCGCGAGCAAAATTTCCTTGAGCGCACGAACCTGATGCTTGATGCGCGAGCCTTCGCGCTTTCCGATGTCGAGCCAAATTCTTAAAGGCAGACGCTCGCCGATTTTCGCCGCTTCGCGAATGATTTGGTTGTTCGCCCACCAGACCGACGGCGACAAAACCGCGAGCCGACTAAAAACGTCGGGACGCTTAAAGCCGAGATAAAGCGAAACCAGACCGCCCAGGGATGAGCCGCCCAAACCGGTAAATTCGCGTTCGGGTTTGGTCAGATATTCGCTGTCGATAAACGGTTTTAGTTCTTCGATAATCATTCGCCCGTAAAAATCTGCCTTGCCGCCGTGCCCGCGCATTCTGCCCGAATCGCTTTTGACGGGCGTGTATTCGTCAACGCGCCGCCCGCCCGCGTTGTAAATTCCGACGATAATCAGCGGTTCGACTTCGCCCGCTAAGATAAGATTCTGCGCCGTTTCGTCGACGCCCCAGGCAACACCGCCGAAGGCGTCTTCCGGGTTAATGAGATTTTGCCCGTCGTGCATATACAAAACCGGATAACGCCGCGTCGCATCTTCGCCGTAGCCGGGCGGTAAATAAACCAAAACGTTGCGCGGCGCGCTGAGGTGCGCCGCGCCGAAATTTTCGTGTACCCTTACTTGTTCTTTTAACATAACTTTAAGTTTATGAAATCCGAGCCTTTTCGCTCAAACTGCGCTTCGGCTTTCTTTGCGGTAAAATCGATTTATGTTCAAAAAACGAAATTGGCGCAAACCAAAACCGGCGGATGATTCTGGCGAGGAAAAGCCGCCGCGCGAAATAAACGCGGAAAAATCGCGCCAGCGAACACTCGACCGCGCCGTCAACCTTTTGACATACAAGCCGCGTTCGATAAAAGAGCTGCGCGAGCGACTGCTCGAAAAAGATTGGACGACCGCCGAGATTGTTGACGAGACAATCGAAAAGCTCAAATTTTACGGTTACCTGAACGACGCGCAGTTTGCAAAAAGCTTTGCCGCCTCGCAGATTCGCCAGAAACCGGTCGGCAAGCGCGTTCTCAAACAAAAGCTCGCGCAGAAAAAACTCGATAGAGAAACGGTCGATGAAGCCATCGAACGAGCGCTCGAAGAAACGCCCGAAGAAGAAATCATCGAACGCGCGATTGCCAAACGTTTGCGGCTCAAAGGCAAACCGGAAACGCGCGAAGACGCGAAAAAATTCTACGATTATCTTCTGCGGCAGGGTTTTTCCTACGATTTGGTAAGCAGCAAAATGCGCGAAATCGCTTCGGGAAATTATGATGAAAATGAATAAAATCAATTACGACAATCGCGTTTTCAAATCCGTTCAGAACTCCGATAAAGGTGAAGTTTCCGGGGAAACCCGCTTCTATTACCACCAAAAAGGAAACGTCGTTTGGGCGGAATATCAGGGCGGCGAAATTATTTTCGGTAATCTGATTGCGAGGGTTTACGACGACGATTCGCTCGAAATGTGCTACCAGCATTTAAACATGCGCGGCGAATTCAGGACAGGTAAAGGCGTCTCGAAACCCGAGATTTTAGAGAACGGAAAAATCCGCCTGCATGAAAAATGGCAGTGGACCACAAAAGATTTTTCGCACGGCGAATCGATAGTTGAAGAAATTTAGAACTTAATCTATATTTGCTCGTATAATTTGTTATACGAGGGCAGCGCTCGGAAGGTGTTTTTAGTAAAATTCCGTCAGCGCGTGCTCGGGCAAAATGCTCATCCTTTTTACAATTTTGGTCGTTTTATCGGCTGTCGCAACGCTCGGATTTTACGTCCGGCGGCGAAACTCCAACCTTTTAGAACAAAATCCGCCGAAAAATCTTGCTGCCGAATCTTTTCGTCCGCTGTTCGAGCCGACGGAAGCTGAGCTGCGTGCGTTTGAACGCGAAGAAAAAGCGCAGGCAGACGCAAAAAGATTAACGGAAGCGCGTCGGATTTCAGAAGAAAAAACCGTGAAAGTATCCGAATTTGAAAGGACGTGGGCGCAGTCGCCCGACAGGAAAGGGACAATCGAATTACTTTTTCTGGCTTGCGAAACGGAAAACGCGAAAATTTTTAGCGAAACTTCCGAAAATGTGATAAAACTTTGGCGAGAAAACCGGATAGAAAATTTGACGGCACGCGATTTGGCTGACTTGTTGGACAGCCACTTCAGAATTTTACCCCAACAGGAAAGAATTTCGGGCGCGTTGTTCTGGTTACGAGAAGAAATCGAGAACTTACGCCGCGAAGTCAGAGGAAATTAATAAAAAGGAGCGTGAAAAGACCGCGAAATCGGCTCAACGCCGCAATTTTTCGCGTCTTTTTAGTCCTGTAAATTTTCTTGAGGAAAATAAAATGAATCAAACTTTACTTATTGTTTTAGGTGTAGGTGCGGTGGTTGTTTTGGGCATCCTTTGGTATATCCTGAGCCGTATTTTGGTTAATATCGGCGCAACCGAAGTCGGGATTAAAGAACGTCGTTATTTGGGAACCAAAATGGCGCAGGGTCGCGTCGTCGCAACCGACGGCGAAATCGGCATTCAGGCGGAAGTCTTAAAACCCGGTTTGCACGTTGTTTTGTACCCGATTGTGCGCGTCGTCCAAAAAGTTCCGCTCGTCGAAATCGGCGCGGACGAACTCGGCGTGATCGAAGCGATTGACGGCGAACCGATGCCGATGGGCAGCAACTTTGCGCCCGACCGCGCGCAGAACGCGCACAACAACTTTCAAGACCCGATTGCTTTTATCAAACAGGGCGGCGTCAAAGGCATTCAGCTGCGCACCTTGCCGCCCGGAAAATGGGCGATTCACCCGTATTTATTTAATGTTTCGATCGCGAAAACGACGATGGTTCCGCCCGGAAAAATCGGTGTGATGACGAGCGCCGACGGTTTACAGCTCGAACCCGGCAGACTGCACGCGAGCGCGATCAAAGGTCACAAAAACTTTCAGGACGCAGAAAGCTTTATTTACGGCGGCGGTCAGAAAGGTCCGCAGGTCGAAACGCTGACGCCCGGAACCTATCGTATTCACACGCAGTCGGTTTCGATTGTGGACGGAAACGACATCAAACCCGGACTTTTCACCGTGCGGCTTTTTGACGCGACGGTCATTTCGGAAAACCAGATCGGTCTGGTCGAAGCGCTCGACGGTGCTCAGCTCGACCCGCGCGACTACGTTGCCCAAGCCTCAACCGGACACGACAATTTTCAGGATTCGAACACATTTATTACGGGCGGCGGTCAGCGCGGTCCGCAAAAAGACATCCTTCTGCCCGGAACTTATTACATCAACCCGCTGATGTTTAAGGTGATCCTGGAATCGGCGAAGGAAGTTAAACCCGGCGAGGTTGCGGTCATTGTTTCCAACGTCGGCAAAGACCCCGGCGAAGAAATCCGCAAAGCAATGGCGGCGAAAATCCGTGAGAGATTGGAGCGCGAAGAAGAAGAACAGGTGACGATCGCGGCGGAAAAACTCGACAAAGTTGACGGCGACAACCTGACGATCGATCAGATTAAAGCCGAGCTCGTCAGCGACCCGGCGGACAAACGTCTCGACAGCGGCGCGCACGAAGCCTACGTCGTCCCCGAAGGCTATCGCGGTATTCAGGAAACGGTCGTCGGTCCGGGGCGTTATTACGTCAACACTCTGGCGACCACGCCGATTATCATTCCGACGACCAATATGACCGTCGAATGGACGGCGGAAGAAGTCGGAAATTCGTTCGACCCGTTTGCCGTTATCTCGAAAGACGGTTTCACGATGCAATTGGAAGTCCGCGTCGTGTTCCGCGTCAAACCGGAAGACGCGCCGTTTATGGTCGCGAAAATCGGCAGTACCGAAAAGCTCGTCCAAAACGTGATGCACCCTTTGATTGACTCGATTTTCCGCAACCAGGCGTCTGAATCTTCGGCGATGGCTTATTTGCAGAATCGTCACGAAGAACAGGAACGCGCCGAAGCCCGCGTGCGGATGCACCTTTTGAAATATCACGTCGATGTCGTCAACGTTTTGATTTGCCACATTCATCTGCCCGAAGAATTGATGAAAACGCAGACCGAGAAGATTTTGGCGGAACAGAAACAAGGGATGTTCAACGCCCAGCGCGAAGCCGAAATCAAACGCATCGAGCTCGAAAAAACCAGCTCGCAGGCTGACAACCAGCGCAGCCTGATGGAAGCGACGGTCGGCGTTGAAATCTCCGCCAAACGCGCCGAACAGCGCAAACGCGAAGCCGAAGGCGAAGCCTACTACATCTCGGAAACGGGTAAATCCGAAGCCGAAAAAGTTCGCCTGATGGGCGAAGCGCAGGGTGTCGCGTACAAGGAACAGGTCAACGCACTCGGCGCAAACGGCGTCGCATTGGTCGAAACCTTGAAGGTCATCGGCGAAAAAGGCGTCCGCATCACGCCCGACATTCTGGCTTCGGGCGGCAGCGGAAACGGCGACGGCGGCGGCGGAATCGGCACGCTGCTGCTGCTCAATCTTTTCCGTGACCAGATGGCGAAAAACAACGAAAAGGTTACAGTAACAAATGGAACGAACGGCGATAAAAGCTAATTCGTAAAAGGAAAAAGGCTGGAAGTTTTTCCAGCCTTTTAAGTTCTGCACAAAATTTGGCGAAACTTTTCCAAATGTTTGGCAAACTTGTCTAAAGTTTGAGCAAGTTTCCCGATGTCCGGAAACCGCTGTCCAAAGCTTTTTACTTAACCCCAGCCGTATAAAACATAGAGTAAATGTCCTAGCTCAGTCGGCGTAACCATCAGGTTATTCGATTCGGAGTTGACTCCGAGCGCGACAAAATCGCTGCCGTCCTCCGGCTGCCGGTGACCGTCGCCGCAGACTATTTTCAGGCATGTTTCGTTTTTACCGAATACCCGGTGTTTGCGGGCAAAACAAACTTTAAAGGGACGTCTCCCGACAATCGGCGGATAGGGTCAGGTGTAAAGCAAAAATTTGAAAATCGAATCGCGTCCGCCGACTAAAATTAGCGCTTCACGGTTTCTTGAGAGCGAAATACCGGCTCGGTCATTGGCAAGTCCGCCGAGCGAATTTTCGCCACTGTCGCGTGCCAGAGAAAGCAGTTCCATCATGGTCCGATCCACATCCGGACCTTTAGCAAGATAACATTTAGCTTGCATTATATATTCTCCTTTTGATTTTTTTTGAATTGATCAATACCCACGGTGAGCCGAAACTGCATCCAACCGGTTTCGATGAACAGCTATGAGAAACTAATGGATTTCGGTGCTTGAATGTGAATTTGCGCCGCAATATTAAATCTAAAATAATCGGTCGTCAACCTATCCGAGTTTATATCAATATTTAATAATTTAAGCCGTACAATTTAACCGGAAACATCCGGCATTTTGCTTCAAAATGCTTTTCGTTTCGGCTTTGTGCTAAAATTTTCTTTTAACTTTTTACCGAATAAATTTATGAAAGGCAGTATCTTAAGGTATTGATACTACATAGTTTTATAGAGTGTTACAGAATTTTTCACTTAACCAGATAACACTCAAAAGCAACGTATATCAGATACATTTTTAGATACATCAAATTGAAAGCGGAGCCCGATTTTGTTAGACTGCTTTTGCCTGAAAATTATCATATTCAGTTTTCAAAGAACGAAGGTTTTAGTTTTGTCCGAACTAAAACCTTTTTATTTTTACCGATTGTAGTCAGTAACTCGATTGACCGCAAATTCCCGTTTCATTGCGATTGGTTTTTCAAAGCTTTCGCAATCATTTCCGGCGAGTTTATCAATTCCCCAATCTGACCGCCGGTAATATTTGCCAGTTCGTCGCCGAGGCAGTCGTGAAGGCGCGCAGGTAAGTTCGGATTATGCATTATCTCCGACAACTTCACCGATAAATCTTCGACCGATGAACCGGATAAATCAAGCGGCTTGGCGGTTTCTTCAAATTCCTTTTCCAGCGCTTTATAAATATCGACGCTCTTTTCCGTGTAATCGGTCTGCCGGTATCTCTCATGAATCGAAGCCTTGTATTTATCTTCGGAGAAGCTGCAATGAACGGTTTCCGTATAGATGAATCTTTGCAGGTCGGCGAGTAAGTCAATTATTCCGACGGTGTTATTCTCCGCCATTTCGGAGAACGTCTTAAAGAGAAAGATGAAGCCGTCGAGCGCGTAATGATGATAGTCGGCTTCGGTTAAAAGAGATTTGACGAACTCTTTGATTTCGGCTTCGGTCATTACTGGTGAAACAGGCGTGATCTTCTTTTTCATTTCGCACCTCCGACGTTTTCTAAGATACTTCTGAATCTGATGAGCCAGAACCTGATATTTTCGTCTTCCGTTTCTTCGATTTCGCCGGAAAGCATTTCCAGAACCTTTGTCTGACTGCCCGGCTCAATTTCCTGAAATGACTCTCTCAGGCGATTGATGCGCTCGATTGTGCGAGTCGCTTCCGATTTAGGTTTTCCGTTTCCTTTATTTCCGTTGTTGATATTTGCTATACTTTTCATTGAATAGTCTCCTGATTTTTAATTAGGGGTTAAGAGAGGCTTAGGGAGGTGCGAACTTCCTAAGCCTTTCGTGTTTATGCCGTTTGTCGAAGTCTCGCTAATCCGACGTGCAGACTTAATGCCGCCGCTGCGTGGTAACAAACCAATCCTTTTTCCGCGCCCTTGCAGGTGCATTCGACTAATTTGAAATCGTTATCCGATTTCTTACAGATGACCGTGTAATAGCCGCCGCGTGAGCCGCTGACTCTGTATCTGCCAAATCGGTCGAATTTAACTTTCGGTCGTAATTTCTTCGCTTTTTCGATTGCTTTCGTTAATTGTGTTTTTGCTTTAAGTATGAACATCTGTTTTCTCCTTGATTTGTCATTTCTGACTTACAAATAAAGTTTAGTCTAGACTAAGAATAAAGTCAAACAAATTCTTAGCTTAAACTAAGTTTTTCTAGAAAAACTTTTTCTTGACTAAGAATTTTGGTTATGATATAAGTTTGGAATGAATTCTCTGTCAATTAAAGAAGCTGCTGGGCGTTTAGGAGTAACTACAGTTCGTGTACTTCAGCTTATTCAAGAAGGTTCACTTCCAGCGCAAAAAATAGGGCGCGATTGGTTTATTGAAGAAAAAGATGTTGAAGCTGCTCAGAATCGCCCTAAACGCGGCAGACCGAAAAAAGAAAAGGTTGAAAGTGAAATTGAAGAAACCTCATCAAAAAAAACATTCAATTGACACGTTTGAGTCGGAATTAGCAGTTTTTTTGATTCAAAGACGAAAAGTTAAGAATTAATTACTTTTGTCAGACAGTAAATCTCCTTAAAAAAGGCTGAAATAAAATTAAAGAAAGCGCTTCAAAAAACAGAAATTAGGTTAGAGCGTACTCAGTTAACCACTACTGATAAGATCGGAAATTTCAAAGTTAGAACTGATGCTTAAAATAATCAAGCAGCACTACAAAATTCTGGTATGGTAGACAAAACAGAATCAAACAGAATTAAAGTTTATGATTTCTTTTCAGGCTGTGGCGGAACCAGTGCCGGGTTAAGAAATTCAGGCATGGATATTGTTCTTGGTTTGGACTTCGATAAAGATGCGGGGGAAACTTTTACAAGAAATTTTCCAGAATCGAATTTTATTTGCGCCGACATAAGGGAAATAAAACAGGAAGACCTTGAAATTTATATTGATAAAAATCCCAATCGCGATAACAAAATCCTTTTTACCGGGTGTGCTCCTTGCCAGCCGTTTTCAGTTCTAAATCGGTGGCGAGACAGTCATCTAAAAAAAATTAGAAGTGAAGAAGAGTTTAAAGTAAGTATTGAAAAAGAAAAGCTAAAGGAAAACCTGTTGTTGCAGTTTATCCGTTTTATTAAGTATTATTTGCCGGATTTTATTTTTGTAGAGAATGTGCCCGGATTTCAGAAAATAAGCAGTGAACATGGTCCATTTAGAGAACTTCTTAGAGTTTTGGATGAATTAGGCTACCATTACCCGGAACCCAGAATAGTTGAAATGAAGAAATATGGCGTTCCGCAAAGACGCCGAAGAATTGTTATAATTGCCAGCCGTCTTGGAAAAATAGATTACCCTAAGGAAACACACGATGGAGAACATATTCCTTTTGTAACAGTATTTGATAAAATAGGCGGCAAAAACGCCTTACCGCCTATAGCAGCGGGCGAAAAACATCCGTGGATTCCGAATCATCAAGCGGCAAATCTATCTGAATTGAATCTTCAAAGAATTAAATCACTCCTACCTGGTCAAAATCGCTTGTATTGGGCAGACGACTTAAAGCTTAAATGCCACAAAGGGAAGGATCATGTTTATTCTGACGTCTATGGAAGACTTTTTTGGAATGAGCCAGCCACCGGTCTAACAACTAAATGTATAAGTCTCTCAAATGGCAGATTTGGACACCCAGATCAGAATCGTGCAATAAGTACGCGAGAGGCGGCACGTCTGCAAACATTTTCCGACGACTTTATATTTGAAGGTCCATTAACTTCAGTTGCTCGCCAAATAGGCAATGCGGTTCCTACTTTATTTGCAGAAAGGTTTGGCGATAATTTTTTTGAGCACCTGAGACAGGTCTAACTCTTGGATAAATGAATGGCTAAATTTAAGACCCGCGCAAGAGCAATCGATATGCTCGGTCGCCAGCAAATTGCTAATATTTCCACTGCTATCAGCGAACTCTTCAAAAATTCTTATGATGCTTACGCCGATTCTATAGAAGCTGATTATTTCCGTTACAACAACTTATTCGTTTTGCGTGATGACGGCTATGGTATGACCGAAACTGAATTCACAGATCGATGGCTTGCCGTCGGAACTGAAAGCAAACATGAGGAAGGGAATATGGATAGTATTTCTCCTCCAAAAGAGAAAGAAGTGCGCCCTATGATGGGTGAAAAAGGGATCGGGCGTTTAGCAATTTCCACAATTGGTTCTCAAGTTCTAATAATATCTCGGGCGGAAAGGAAGGGGAATCAGTTCCCTACAGTCGCTGCATTTATCAATTGGCGAATTTTCGAGTCTCCGGGAATTGATTTAGATCAAATATTTATTCCTGTCGAGCCTTATCCGGTTGGAACTTTGCCAAGCCGAGAAGAAGTGCTTGTTTTAGTAGATATGTTTCGGGACAATCTGAAGAATCTTAAAAAATATATACCTGAAAGGTTACGAGAAGAAATTCTGGCAGACTTAGAGCAGTTCGATTTTGACCCGATACAAATTGATGAATACTTAACTGGTTTAAGCCTAAAAGAAAGTAACAAAAAAAATAAATTATCATTAAGAGAAGATAAAACCGGAACTCATTTCTATATACTCCCGACTTCAAATCAGTTGGCAAGTGAGATTGACGAGGAGCCTGAAAGCGAAGGTTCTGCACCGCTTATAAAAACTCTTATCGGTTTTACCAATTCGATGAAGATTTCATCCGAAGAAACCAAATCAGGAAATTCGGAAAAACTTAATTCGGAGAAGCTTGAGCCATCTTTATCAATTCGTACAGCTTTCCGTGATCATAAAAAAGAAGATTTTTATGAGGATTTAATTAATACCCAAAATTTTTTTACACAGGAAGATTTTCGTCATACGGATCATTTAGTAGAAGGAAGTTTTGACGAAGATGGTAATTTCCACGGAACAGTTAAAATTTATACACAAAAGGCAATAAAACATACCGTATCGAAACCCAAAGGAATAACAGGAAAAACGAAATGTGGGGTATTTCGGATTAAATTCGGTTATGTTCAGGGAGCTAAAGCAGAAAGTTCTCTAACAGAAATGGAATTCAATGACATTAATTCTAAACTGGGAAAAATTGGAGGGCTGTATGTTTATAAGGATGGTATTCGTATTCAACCGTATGGAAATTATGATGTCGATTATTTAGGGCTTGAAATTCGCCGCACTAAAGGAGCGGGATACTATTTTTTTTCATACCGAAGACTTTTCGGCTATATAGAAGTTAGCCGAAAAAATAATCCAGAACTAGCTGAAAAGGCTGGTCGGGAAGGCTTCATTGAAAACGACGCTTATAAACACTTTAAGCGCATACTTGTAAATCTATTTCTCCAACTTGCAACAGATTTCTTTCGTGATAAAGGGCGAAACTTAGGCGGTTTTCAAGAAACAAAGACGGAACTTGAAAAAACGCATAAAATCCTTCAAGAAAGACAAGCTGCAACCAATAAAGCAACTATAAAACTCAGAAAAGACTTAAGCGATTTAATCGGGAAATTGGATGGAAAAATCCCAGCAGAAGAGGTTGCCAAAATTATTGAAGGCTTTTCAAAATCAGTAAGCTCTTTAAAAGAGAACTTATACGGAAATAAAAAAGGTAGGTTTGTTATAATGATTGAATGAGAAAACTTGATTTTCCGAATCTGATTGCTGAAACCGGTGAGCAATTGCGCGAATGTGAGAAAAAAGAGAAGGATGCGCGTTTGAGGATGCGAATT
>DASWRC010000001.1:0-8291 GCA_036403375.1 Pyrinomonadaceae bacterium | reverse complement strand
AAAAAGGGAAATCTCGAACAAAACGCACGTCTCGCGCGCTATGAATTTTTAACCGGAACCGCCGCGAATCTGCAAGCCGCAGGAATTCTGACCGCGCACACCATTAACGACCAGGCGGAAACGTTTTTATTGAATTTAATTCGCGGCAGCGGAATCAAGGGACTGGCGGGGATGAAGCCCCTGATTACAAATTACAAATTACAAATTACAAATTCGGAACAAAAATCTCGAAATTCAGATTCCGAAAAACAATCGCCGATTGTCCTGATTCGACCGCTTTTGAATTGGGCGACGCGGGAAGATACGGAAAATTTTTGTCGTTTTCACAGCCTTGATTTCCGACGCGATTCGATGAATGAGGATTTGAATTTCAGGCGCGTCCGCATCCGTCAAAGTTTGCTGCCGCTTTTGAAGGAATTTAATCCGAAAATCATTCAAACTTTAGCGAAAACCGCTAATTTGCTGGAAGCCGAAACAGAAACCAAAGACCAGAAACCAAAAACCAAAAACCAATTTTTAATTCTCAAAGATTTGAATATTTTGTCAAAACCGGGGCTTTATAAAACTTTGCGCGAATGGCTCGAAGCAAATCGAGGGAATTTGCGGCAGCTTGATTCGAAACACATAGAAGCGATCGAGCGCCTTGCTTTCAGCCGGAAAAGCGGCAAAATCGTCGAGCTGCCGAACGGCGAATCCGTTTTAAAGGAAAACGGAAAATTGTTATGGCGACCGAAAAACATTGAAAATCCTGAATAATCCACATAAAATCATTTTTAAACATAATTTTCGGGTTAGTTCTGGGAAATCGGGCGGGATTGTTGTTTTTAACAGTAAATGTTTATCCGGCATAGGTTTTATCGCTAAATAAAGGTTGAAAAAAGCCGTCCGGCAAACTAAAATCGAAATAGCGCGTTCACCGACGCAATTGAAAACAACTGAATAGTTGAAACTTTCATCTGAAGTAACATTAACAAAGAAAACTTTCTTCAGTGAAAGTTAAATTTTTGGAGGCTATAAATTGAGTTCTAAAGCAAAACAAGTTTTATTGTGGTTGATGATAATCTCCAGCGCGATGCTGTTCGTCTGGTTTCTGCAAAGCAAACAGGGGAAAAATCCGTCGGAATTAAGCTACGATGAAGCCCTAACCCGTATCAGAAATAAAGACATCGCGGAAGTCTTGATTAAACAAGATTCACTCGAATTAACCAATAAAGATAAAGAGAAATTTTTCACGAAACTCGACAACAGCGACGCGACCCGAGCCGACTTACTTGGCGAAATCAAAAAGGTAAATGATGAAAAACAGGGAAGCATCAAAACCAATCTCGAACAATCTTCATCGGGTTGGGGCTGGATTGTGTTAATCAATGCGCTGCCGTTTCTTCTTTTAATCGGATTTCTCGCATTCACCTTGCGACAGATGCAGGCAGGCGGCAATAAAGCCTTGAGCTTTGGTAAATCGCGCGCGAAATTGCTCAACAACCAGCAAAAACGCGTGACCTTTAAAGACGTTGCCGGGGTCGAAGAAGCGAAGGAAGAATTGCAGGAAATCATCGAGTTTCTAAAAGACCCGCAAAAATTCCAAAAGCTCGGCGGACGTATTCCGAAAGGCGTTTTGATGGTCGGACCTCCGGGGACGGGCAAAACTCTTTTGGCAAAAGCGGTTGCCGGTGAAGCGAATGTTCCGTTTTTCTCGATTTCGGGTTCGGATTTCGTCGAAATGTTCGTCGGTGTCGGTGCTTCGCGCGTTCGCGACCTTTTTGAACAAGGTAAGAAAAATGCGCCCTGCATCATTTTTATCGACGAAATCGACGCGGTCGGTCGTCATCGCGGCGCAGGCTTAGGCGGCGGACACGATGAACGCGAACAAACCCTTAACCAGCTCCTCGTTGAAATGGACGGCTTTGAATCGAACGACGGCGTTATTCTGATGGCTTCGACCAACCGCCCGGACGTTCTCGACCCGGCGCTGCTTCGCCCGGGACGCTTTGACCGCCGCGTTGTCGTCGGTCGTCCCGACGTTCGAGGACGCGAAGGAATCTTAAAAGTCCACACGCGCAAAATTCCGCTCGATGAAGCGGTTGACATCAGCATTATCGCGCGCGGAACTCCGGGATTCACCGGCGCGGATTTGGCGAATATCGTCAACGAAGCGGCTCTGAACGCGGCGCGTTTCAACAAGAAAGTCGTCACGATGACGGATTTTGAAATCGCGAAAGACAAGGTTCTGATGGGCGCGGAACGCCGCAGCATGGTTCTCTCGGACCACGAAAAGAAACTGACGGCGTATCACGAAGCCGGTCACACGCTGGTCGGGCTGAAAGTTCCGTCGGCAGACCCGGTTCACAAGGTTTCGATTATTCCGCGCGGCATGGCGCTCGGCGTCACGCAGCAATTGCCCGAAGCCGACCGCCACAGCTACACGAAGGAATATATCCTGAGCCAGATTTCGATTCTGATGGGTGGACGTATTGCGGAAGAAATCTATTTCGGCGCGGATAAAATTACGACCGGTGCTTCGAACGATATTGAGCGCGCGACCGAATTGGCGCGTTCGATGGTTTGCGAATACGGTATGTCGGAGCTTGGACCGCTGACGTTTGGCAAAAAGGACGAGCAAATCTTCCTCGGGCGCGAAATCAATCAGCACCGCGATTACTCGGAAGATACGGCGATTTTGATTGACAGGGAAGTCAAGAAAATCGTTAGCGACCAGTATGAAAGAGCGCGTCAGATTTTGAATGAAAACGCCGATGCGATGGTTCGTCTCTCGGAAGCGCTTCTGGAACTCGAAACCCTCGACAGCGTGCAAATTCGCCGCGTGGTTGCCGGACTTCCGCTTGACGGCAGCGATAGCTCGCCTTCGACGAACGACGACGGCAGCGCAACCGCTTCGGAAGAAAAACCGAAGAAAGGTTTTAAGAAACCGATTCTGCCGCCGATAACGCCGAATAATCCGGCAACGGCATAAAAACGGTAAGGTTGGAAAAAGAAAAAGCGAAACTGGATATTATTCAGTTTCGCTT
This sequence comes from Pyrinomonadaceae bacterium, assembly GCA_036403375.1. Taxonomy (GTDB): domain Bacteria; phylum Acidobacteriota; class Blastocatellia; order Pyrinomonadales; family Pyrinomonadaceae; genus JAFDVJ01. The sequence goes on along the minus strand of DASWRC010000001.1, from coordinate 5,265 downwards.
TTTCTTTTTTGAAGATAGATCGGCTGCTGTCGAGTAAGCTTTTTGTTTGTTATTTTTCCTCTAAAATATAAGTTTTTCGACCCCAGATTTTATATTCGGGATATTTAGAAAGCTCGATGCTGACCTTGCGCCGTTTCCCGTCGCGGGTCGGATTCGTCGGGTAATAACCGATTAAATAGCGCACGTTAATTCCCGAGAGTATTTCCGAATAAACTTTATCGGCTTGTTCGGGCTGCTCTAAAAAATAAGTTAAACCGCCTGTAATTTGGGCAATTTGATTCAAAGAAGATTGCTGGCGATTGCACCACGAAGCCCGCGCTCTTAAAAATTGTCCGGATAATTTTAACTCCTCCGGCTTGAAAGGTTTGTTAAGGACACCGGAAAAGGCTAATTCGTTATTTAGCGCGTCTTTTTTCGACCTTTCCAATTGTTCATTATCGGGAACCCCGAAAAACCGTATGCCGGGAATAATCGAATAAACGGTCGCGCGCGTTTTATCAGTTGCGGTTATTACGTCCTCGAAGCTGAAAGCGGCTCTTTCTTCTTCCGGAACGAAGTTCTTGAACTGCGAATCTTTCAATTTACCCAGCTCGTCGCCATCGGTCTGGAAAATAATAATCGGACGGTAATCGGTTTCGGTAAACATTTCATTTAATACTTTCATCAGGGCGCTATATTGCCGGCTTTGCCCCATTTCGCCCGCCAAAGCGCTTGTTTTTAAGGATTCGAGTTTTTCTTTCAACAAGGTTTTGTCGGTCGTAAAATTCTGTATTAACTTGATGTTATCGGTGACAATCGCCATCCGGTCGAGCGGACTAATTTTATCAACCAGAACTTTTGCCGCTTCGATGCTGGTTTTGATATACGGCAGCTGGCTTCCGCTGTAATCGATAATCAAAACTATCGAACGCGGAATCGACTCGGTCGCACCGAACGAAAATATGCTTATTTCCTGCGGCTTGTCATTTTCCTTAATGGTAAAATCGCTTATTTGCAAATCTTTAACCGGATTGCCTTTTTTATCGAAAACCAGAACTTCGTTGATAATCAGATTAGTTTCAATCCGAATAACATCTTCTTTTTCAGGATTTTCGACTGTCGGTTTTGAAGCGTTTTCGGCAGGGTTTTTTAAATTGGCGTCTTCAGATTTCGACGATTGCGCCAAACAATTCAGGCTTGAAAAAAAGCAGCCGGCACAGCAAACGGACAGTATTAAATAAAAATTCAATTTGTCCCACATAGTAAAGACCCCCGTTCAGATTTTAATTCTTAGTAAAAACAAAACTCGCGGCGCAGATTGGCGAAATGAACGCGTGAAAAGATGTGTATCAAATCCGTAACGAATCGCCGTCTCTAGCCGTTAGCTATTCAAAAAGTTTGGAAAGTTTGTTCATCATACATTAAAATCGTCGGAGAACCAAAATTTACGGCAAAAATCCGCTGCCGGTTTATCGACGCTCAAACCAAACCGCTCAAACCAAACTCCGCTGTGCAAGTAGATTTATCGTCAGCCAAGCCGATTGTATAGTTTAAGCGCGGCATTTGTTTCCTCCAAAATTTTTTATCAAAAGGAATAGTGACGAAAGCGCAAAAAATAAGCCCTGCGCTTTCGTCATTGATTCTACCTGCCAAGCTTCGCCGCGATGTCAACTTGGACCCGGATTGTCGGGGCGTGCCGGATTGCGGTAAGTTTAAGACCCGGTTTTGCTTTTGCGCCGCGAGCGATTTGTGCGCTTTAATAGTTATATGATTTGGCAGACTTCGCGCCGCGCGATTCCGCTTGAAAAACCTCTCGTGATGGCGATTCTTAACGTCACGCCTGACAGCTTTTCAGACGGCGGAAAGTTTTTTTCAACTGAAGAAGCCTTAAAACACGCCGAAAAATTGATTTTGGATGGCGCCGATATTCTCGACATCGGCGGCGAATCGACGCGTCCCGCCGCCACCGGAGTTTCGGCGGATGAAGAAATCAGCCGCGTCGTGCCGGTCATCGAGGCGATTTCCAAACGATTCGATATACCGGTTTCGATCGACACATCAAAAAGCGAAGTTGCCGAAAGCGCGGTACAAGCGGGCGCGGAAATTATCAACGACGTTTCCGGGCTGCGTTTTGACGCGCAAATCGGCGCGGTGGCGGCAAAATATAAAACCGCGCTCGTTTTAATGCACCTGCGCGGCACGTTTGAAACGATGCACCGGCAAGCGCCGGTCGAAGATATTCTGGCGGAAGTTTCGCGCGGTTTTCGTGAAAGCCTCACGCGAGCGAAAAGTTTCGGAGTCGAGGAAAGCCGCATCGCGCTCGATGTCGGCACCGGTTTCAGCAAAACCTTTGAGCAGAATTTAGAGCTGCTCGCAAAACTTGATAAACTTGCGCAAATGTTTTCAGGCTTTCCGATTCTCGTCGGAGCTTCCCGCAAATCTTTTTTAGGGAAAATTCTGGACGATGCACCGTCTGATAAAAGGCTGCCGGGAAGTCTTGCCAGCGCCGCGATTGCGGTTTGGAACGGCGCGCGCATCGTGCGCGTTCATGACGTTAAAGAAACAGTTGAGACTTTAAGGGTCGCCGAAGCGATAAGAATTTGGAGAGAAAACTAAAATTTATGAAAAATTCAGCTTTAATTTTCACGATTATTTTACTTTTTACTTTTCTGGTAAAAGCCGACGTTCCGCCCGACCCCGGCTACACGCGCGTGAGTCTCGATTTAGTTGCCGAGACGACGGAAGATTTATCGGATTATCGATTTTTTCTCGATTTTTACGGCGATTTAAGGGAAGTCGAAGTAAAGAGTAAAGGTCGCACCGTCATTCCGCCGTCGGGCGGCGGTGCGCGATACCGGAGCGGCACTTTGCTGGCGATTCCGAAAAAAAGTTTGAGCGGTATTTCGGATGAAAAACTTTCGCCCGAACAACTCGCCAGTATCTCAGAATCAATCAAAAACAAGGAGCTTGCGGGCGTCGCCGAATTAGCCAGACACAGTTTCAGTGCCGACATTCCGAAAGGCGAAAAACCGCCGGAAGTTTATTACACAATCAAGCGCGAAGAAAATACGTTGAAGGCGGAACGCGTATCGAATGAAAAGCCGAAATCGAATACGACTTCGGCGGAATCGATTTCGAACGGTTCGCGGGCGACCTACATTATCGCCGGCATTTTTATCGCGCTGGCGGTCTTTGTGACCGGGGTTTTTGCGTTTCGTAAAGCCACGAAAAAAGTCTAAGATAAAGGTATGAAGTTTCTTCGACTTTTTGCACTAATCACACTTTTTACCGCCGTTTCGGGCTTTACCGAATGCTATAAGCCGGTGACGAATTCCGGCTTGCCGCCGAACATCAAACGCGTCGCCGTGCCTGCCTTTCAGTTCGAAGTGCGCGGCGCGCGTTATCGCGTTGAGTCGCGTTTCACGGAAGCGGTTTCAAAGGAAATCATTCGTCGCGGTCGCGGGCTGAAAGTGCAGGGGACACGCGACGGCGCGGATGCGGTCGTCGAAGGTACAATCCGCGATTTTAATTTTTCCGGCGTTTTGCTCGATCGTGACGGGCGCGCCCGCGTCTATGAAGTGACGATTACGTCCGCCGTGACGATTCGCGATTTGAAAACGAACCAGATTCTCTACGACAATCAAAATTTCATTTTCCGCGATTCGTTTGAATTTTCCTCCGACCCGCGCTCGTTTTTCAACGAAGAAGACCCGGCAGTCGAACGCATGGCGCGCGCTTTTGCCGAATCGGTCGTCTCGACAATCGTCAACGGAATGGGCGTCAGGGAAGAGAAGAAGTAAAATTAAAAGGTAAAAAGTAAAAATGCCTGTATTGTCGAGAGAAGATTTAAGAAATCAATTAAAGAAGCGTGAAATTGCGCCGGTTTACCTGTTGTTTGGCGCAGAAAGCTACCTGCGTGATTTGGCGGCAAAAACGATTGCCGATTTTGTTTTCGGCGAAAATTCGCTGCGGGAGTTTAACGAGAACGAATTTTCCTTAAATCAAGCCGAAAATTTATCCTACGCGCTCTCTTCGGCTGAACAATTGCCGATGGTTGCGGCGCGGCGCGTCGTTCGAATCACGGACGTGCGGGTTGCGGCAACTGCTGCGAAAGATACGCTCAAGGAAGATTACGAGCCGCTCCTGATGTCGTATCTCGCGCGCCCGTCGCAAACTTCCGTCGTGATTTTTGTCGCCGATGAACTCGACAAGCGGCGCAAGATGGCAAAGATTCTGATTGAAAACTCGGCGGCGGTCGAATTTGCGAAATTTACCGATAACGAGCTGGTCAACTGGGCGCGCAAAGAGATAAAAGATTTAGGTTTCGACGCCGAAGAAAAAGCGCTGCACCAGCTCGTCGCGCTGGTCGGCGACAACCTTCGAAAGCTGGCGAGCGAAATCAAAAAAGTGACGACCGCCGCGCTGCCCGATAAAATCGTCACCTACGATCTGGTCGAATCGCTCGTCACAAGCACGCGCGAAATCTCGAATTTCGATTTGACCGACCAGCTTTTCGGCAAAGATAAACGCAAGCCTTTACAAACTCTGAAAAAAATCCTCGATGACGGTGCAGAACCCTTGATGCTGCTCGGTTTAATCGCGCATAATCTGAGGCGCACGCTGATGGCGAAAGAATTGATGAATCAGGGCGTCGAGCGCCGGGAAGTCGTCCGCATTATGAAGCTTCACCCGAAATATCACGAAGATTTTCTACAAACCGCGCGGCGCACCGATTCCGGCAAACTGCTCAATATCATCAAGCGAATCGCGGCGACCGATTTAGCCATCAAAACCTCGAAAGGCGGCGGCGGAAACGCCGGCTCGCGAATGCAAATCGAAATGCTCGTCTGCGAGATTGTAAATCTATAAAACAAGAGGAATTTAACGCAAAGACGCAAAGGCGCAAAGAAATTATAAAAACTTTGCGTTCTTTGCGTTCTTTGCGTTCAAAATTTAAAAAAATGGAAGCAAGCCTGATTAGAGCTTGCTTCCGGTTCCATTCAAAGGAGAAAAACTATGAATGAATTTATGAGAAAAACTGTTTACTGCGCCAAGGCGTTGACATGCGACGTTAACCGCGATTTGTATCGCGCCGCCGTGTTTTTGTGCAAAACTCCTTTGTTAACCGCTTTGTCGATGGTCGAAATCGTCGGTTGTAAAAGCTCCAGGCTCTGCGCTTTGTCGCCGGCTGTTAATGCCGCACGGAGTTTTTTGATTTGCGTGCGAAGACGGCTTTTGTTGCTGGTGTTGACGGCATTGCGCTTAACTGTTTGTCTGACGCGCTTT